>SKIA01000013.1 GCA_007116645.1 Candidatus Woesearchaeota archaeon | reverse complement strand
GAGTGCATGTTAATCTCCTAGCAACTGCAGTGCTCGCAGCAGTTCACACTCCGCTCGCAGTGCCGTTTCTTGTGAGCTTAGCAGTCACGCACTCAACACTCTCGCCCATCCCCGGAGTTTTGCTTGGAGCGCCAGAATCAGATATGGCGCTTGGAGTACTGCCTGGGCATCGATACCTATTACGAGGCATGGGGTACATGGCAGTAAAGCTCACACTGGTTGGGAGCTACTTTGGACTACTACTCGCGCTCGTGCTCATTCCTGTCTGGTGGCGCGCTATAGGACTGTACGAACATCTTATCGGCGTCATGGGATACTTACTCTTAGGGGTGTCCGCATACATGATTTTTCGCGACTCAAAACGCGGGTGGGCACTACTGGTTTACTTACTGTCAGGAATCTTAGGTATGGTGGTACTGTGGGGTGAAGTCAGCGTCGAGCCACTCTTTCCATTATTCTCAGGATTGTTTGGTACGTCAACACTTCTTTATGGATTAACGCAAACACAATCCCTACCCCCACAACAGATACGAACAGACATACAACTCAAAAAAAGTCCGACCGTACAAGGAATCTTTGCAGGAAACCTTTCAGGATTTATTGCGAGCATGCTCCCAGGCCTTGGTTCAGCACAAGCAGCAGTGCTCGGACAGAACATGACAAAAAACATTGGCGATCATGGCTTTCTCATATTACTCGGAGCCCTTACCACAGTAAACTTTTCTTTGTCTTTACTTACTTGGCTTGGACTTGACAAAGCACGCAACGGAGCAGTTGTAGCGATAACACAGCTCACACAGCCAAGTGTTGAGCTTACCGTGCAATTGTTTGCCGTCGCATTACTTGCTGCGAGCGTGTCTGTTCCGGCATGTTTAGTGTTATCACGACTTGCCATCAAAGCAATGAATCATATTCCCTACACAAAAACCGTCTGGAGCGTGATAGTGCTCATTATAGTGCTCGTTTTAGCTATCACAGGGCTTCGCGGACTGGTCGTATTAGTGGTCGCAACCAGCGTTGGACTGATTCCTGCAGTAGTGCGGTGCGGAAGGGCGCATGCGATGGGATGTCTCTTACTTCCGACCGCAACCTACTTTCTGTGAGGAAACCTTTAAAAATGGCTCCGCGTTCACAACCTGTATGAACGGAAAAATCCTGCACTTTAGGCAAAACCGCCACACCACAAGCGGAAATCACATCCTTATCGAAGTAAGCGGTGTTGACAGCCGAGAAAAAGCAGAAAAACTCGTCGGAAAAGCAGTCACCTACAAGACAAAAAACGGCGAAATTAACGGAAAAATCGCATCACCACACGGAAACAAAGGTGTTGTTAGAGCAATCTTTGACCGAGGACTTCCTGGTCAAGCACTTTCTGAAACAGTAACGTTTGCGTAATTATTTTATGATAGTAGCTTCTTTTTTAGATAATTCTTGAAGAGAAGCTAGTACTTGTAACATTTGGTCAAGAAGTTTTTCTTGTTTATCTTCTTGTGTTTCTTTGATAAACGCTATGATGAGTGCTATAAGGTGTTCTTCGAGTCGAATTTCGTCTCGAATAATTGCAGCGATTTCTGGCTCGAGCTTCATTTCTTTTTTTTGAACGACCTCGAGTCTTCGGAGCTTGTCAATGAGTGGTTGCAGGTGTTTTTTTGCTCCCTCGACGTCATGTTCGGACGCCACCACAATGTCTTTGTCAATCTCGCTGTAAATTGTTTGCTTGATTCGCTCAACTCCCTTGTAGTATTCATGGTCACTCATGGTGGTCTCCTCCGATAAGATCGGCAGTGGCCGCGCCCATAACAGCCAAGATACTCACTGTTGCAATGTTCTTATACATTCCGACAGCAGTCATGTCAGGAGTAATCATTCCAAACAAGAATAATACAAACGCGATGACTGCATGAGCGACACCAAAAATGATTGCTATGCGCAACGGGGAATACCACCAGTGCTTACTTTTACTGATTTTTCTAAAGCCAGTAAAGTACATGAACAAAATAAGTAGTCCCAAAGATGTGAGGATGAGAGCGTGGGCTCGCATGATGGTGATTGCTTCAGCGATTCTATTGCCATAAAAGAATGCGAAGTGACCGACAATACCAAAGAACGCTCCGATCATTCCTTTGGTGACGTCGCGATACGTGATGCGTGTTAGCGGGTGGGGGGATACTTCTTTTCGAATCTCTTCTTCGAGCGCTTCTAGTTCTTTTAGGGCGTCAAGCTCGCGCTCTTCCTCGTGCTCAATAGCGGCGAGTTCTTTTTCTTCGGTTTTCTCAATACGAGAAAGACGTTTTTTAATTTCTTGCAGTTCGTCATAAACAACTTCTAGAGTAACGCGCTTTTTAGCCATGATAATTATTGGAGGAAGGCAGGCATGAGCGGACCGATGAACTGCCAGATGTACGGACTTGCAGCAATCAGTGCTCCAACAATGAGTGCGTGAGAGAGTTTCTCGCCAACACTATTGTGGCCCTTAACAACTGCAGCTGCAGCTTTTACCTTAAACGCGGCAACAAGTCCAAGAACAGTGCGCACACCCAAGTCAAGCCAAAAGTTTGACTGAAGACTGAAGTTAAAAAGTGATGCTGCAAACTCAAGGTTCATTGCGACGAAGGTTAATATGAACGCGATAGGAAGCGCGTGAAGGCCGTGTGAAAGCCAGCCAAGACCTCGTTCATCAGCGTGAACAAAAAAGAGCTCAATAAGTCCAATAATGCCGCCCATAACGAGTGCTGGAATCAAAAGGAATTCTGCCATGACTCTTTTTCGTAAAAGCTCGTTTATAAACTTATCTTTGCTGATTTGCTACTCTAAAGAAAACAACTTTTATAAAGGCGTGTTTGAAGAAACACATTAGTTATGACACGCAAAGCAAGCATTACCGTAGTACTAGCTAGTTTGCTCGCTTTGCCGCTGGTTCGTGCACAGTCAACATTCCCCACATTATTCGACCCAATTTTTGATTTATTTGGACCTGGAGGACTTGCCGGCCTCTACACTCCAGAAACAGCATTGTTCTGGGATAGTATCTTAGCGCTCATGATTTTTGTGAGCTTAGCACAGTTCGCACTCAAAGATCGCTTCGGAGGAAAAGCGATACCTATAGCACTAGGTATTGCACTCTCAGTAGGGTATATCGGATTTGAAGTAGCAACAGGATTTAGACTTTCAGAACTCGCACCATTAGCAGTACTCATCATCTTTGGACTTCTTGTATTCTTGTTTTTTACGTTCCTTGAACGATTTATCAAGAACAAGTTTCTTGCAGGGTTACTCGCGTTCGCAATCGTGTTCGCACTCTTGCCACCACAAGTAATTGATTTCTTGAGTCAGTACGTAATATTCGACTGGATTATTTTCTTTTACACTTTAGGATTGTTGGTGCTCATCATCTGGGTTCCCATTGCACTGTTTCGATTCCTGGGCGCAGGAGCTTTTGGTGGGTCTTCAGGGAGTGTGTTCGGTGGCGGAGGTGTCAAAAATAATCCTATTTATCGAGACGCGGATAAAAACGAGCGAGAAGACATAGGTCTGCTCTCTCGATTGAGAGGACAAAAAGAAGCGAATCCTCAAGCAGCAGAACAAGCACGTGAGCGAGCACTTGCTCAACTTGATGATCTGGGCTCTCAAGAATTACAAATTGAGCAAGACCTCGCTGAGATTGCGCGCACTCTTGAAGAGCGCCTTAACTCACTTAGAGCCTACCAGATAAACATGAATAACTATTTTCAAAGCGTTGGTGAGGCGAGTCTTGCTGCCGAGCAAATGTCTGGGGAATATGTCGAAAAACTTTCTCAATCACTTTCAGAAGCAGATAAAGAACTGCAAGCACTTATGCTGGCACATGAGGAGAGCGCAGGATTAATCAATAAAGAATTTGAAACAGGATTTGCGAATGCCGAGCTTAAATCAAGTACTATCTGGAATAAAACGCGCAGCAGCGACATCACGCAAAGAGCTTTGGGGCGACTATCTGCTCGATTACAAGCACACACTGGTTTGTTCTCAAAAGACACTAAAAAACTTGTAGAGCTCCTCGAGATGATTACCGGCGAAACCTTGCAAGAGAGCATGCTTTTGGACGACTATAGACTGATGCAATTGCACGATGAGACAATCAAGAGTAGCGTAAAGGTGTTATCACAACGAGCTCAAAAGATTCGTAAGTTACGAGGAGAGACAAACAAAGTTATTGCTTTGCTGAGAGAAGCATTTGGTATTTCCAAAGTAAAGGAGGATGCAATAACTGCTGGAGCAATTGAAGACTTTGTAGGGGTCGTTAGTTCTCGAAAAGAAATGATGGGCAATATTCCTGCGGCTCTCAACACATATAACAAGTTAATGGAACCTATGAAGCAGCACGTTATCGCGATGCAAGAATCATTAGAGAAGGCACGCAAGACCGATAAAGAGCTTGTT
>SKIA01000053.1 GCA_007116645.1 Candidatus Woesearchaeota archaeon | reverse complement strand
GAATTAAGCGTTATTGTTACGAGAACGGGCGCTTATGCATCTCTGTTATCGTTATCTTCGATTACGAAAATAGAGTGCTCACGCATCTCTGTTATCGTTATCTTCGATTACGAAAATAGAGTGCTCACGCATCTCTATTATCATTACCGTCCACAACACTGTCAGCACCGACAATAACTTGTCCTTTAGTGTGCTTAACAATACTTCGAGGACCAATAATGCTGTCCTTTAGGTCGCACTTAATGATGCGAGCGCCTTCCATGACGATGCAGTTGAGCAAGGTGGACTGTTCGATAATTGCTGAATCGTGAATGCCGTTCTCAAGTCCTTCTCGTTCACAAAATACTCTATTAGTGGCGAGCGTGGTTGCGTGAACGCCCGTATCATACCATCCCTCAACAGGGTGGACTTTGATTTGTTTGCCATTTTTTGCCATGAGAGCGAGTGCTTCAGGAAAGTTGTATTCTCCTTTCGTACGAATCCCGTCTTGATACAAAACATCAATCATTGCAAACATTGAGCGAGTATCACGAATGTAATATATACCGATATTGACAAGGTCAGAATCAGGCTCGTCCGGTTTTTCGACAAGGTCAGTCATCCACATCTCTTCGTCATGGTAGACAACACCAAAGCGCCGAGGATCAGGAACTTGAGCAGTCCAGATAGCGCCGTCCATTTCTTCTTCTCCAATCACTTCAAGATCAGCATCAAACAAGGTATCACAAAAGATGATCAGAGCGTCTTCTCCCTTTGCGAACGGTTCAGCAAGACGAATAGCATCAGCACTTCCGTTAGCTACTTTTTGCTCAATAAAGCGCATAGGCATGTCAGGATACTGCTTTTTTGCCCACTCCTCGATTTGGTGACCAAGATATCCAGTAATAAAGATGATTTCAGTTACTTCAACACCCTGAATGGTGAGTGCTGTATTCACAATATGTTCAATGGTAGGCTTTCCCGCGATGGGGACGAGCGGCTTTGCAATGGTATGCGTGATTGGTCGCATACGCGTTCCTTTTCCAGCGACTGGCAAGATGAGTTTCATACACTTAGCGCAAGAACTCGTCCTTATTAAGCTTACTGTGCTGGAACCTACGGACCACGAAAGGTACAACTGCCAGAACAAGAATAAGTAAGAAAGCAGGGATGAGAGGAACCAAGTCTTGGCGGGTGAGCGATTGTAAACCTGTCTCAGCAACAACTTCTCCTACACGTACTGTGGCGTAGGTATACGCAAAACTTGTCGGGAGGATTCCAAGAAACGTACCCCAAAAATACGGCTTGAAACGAATATTAGTGATGCCTAAAGCAAAGTTGAGCGCGTTATACGGAATCAGAGGTACGAGGCGCAAGATTAGCACTGTTTCAAAAGGTCTTTTTGACACCTTTTTATTCAACTCGCGAAGGCGCACAGGAGCAAGACCTTCAAACGCTTTTTTACCCATTAAGCGAGAAACATAATACGCAGCGCTCGCACCGGCCATAGCGCCAATCATGTTGAGCGCAAACCCCACCCATAACCCATACAATAAACCTCCAGCGACAGTAAATACTGTTCCGGGAAACAACAATACAGTACCGGCAGTGTATAATCCAATGAATCCAATCCATCCAAGAGGTCCAAGAGAAAGGACTGCTTGTCGAAGCTCAGAAGCAGCATCAATATTTTGTGTTAATACGATTGCAACAACAATAAATATTAAGAAAACCCCTGCCTGCATGATGAGCAATTTCTTGTTCATATACAGGCTAAAGGGGTTGGGGGATAAAAATTAATAGGTCGTGACAGTAAAGCCAGCTTTCTTATATCCTTCAATACCGACTTTAAGATCATACACGTTTTCAAAGCCCATCTCAATGAGTTTCTCGGCTGCTTGCGGGCTTGCTTGGCACTCAGAATTATAGCAATACACCACAATAGGTCTGTGGTGCTCAGCAAGTTCTGCCGTGAGCTCTTCGATGTGCTCTAAAGGAATATTGATTGCCTTAGGGATGTGTTGTTTTCGAAAATACTCAGGCGCGAGCACATCAATAATGATTACGTCATCGTCACCGTGGAGCATGTCATGAAGTTCTTGAGGAGCTATTTCTTGTACCATGAAGATATGATGCTGTACTGGTTTAAGTAGTCTGTCTTTGAGCTACTACAACCAACGCCGAACACGCTTTGTGTACGCAACATATTCTTTTTTGAACGCTTGCTTGAGGCGTTCTTCCTCAACAACAATCACTCCTTGGGTGAGCAAGATGAGAGCGACAGGAAGCATAAGTAATACCATGAAGGCATTACTATATACTGCCATGCTCACATAAATAAGCGTGAGACCAATATATATGGGGTTTCGTGAGAAACGATACGGACCAGAGGTGACAAGAGCTTTTGGTTCTTCATGAGGACTCAAAGGAGTATCATGCTTTTTCATGGTAGCAACTGCCCACAACATTATCGCCGAGCCAAGAGCTATAAATACCCACGAGGTCCACTGCCAATCTTCTAATAATAAACTGTAAGGGAGAAGATACTGCAATCCGGCGCCGATAAGGTAACACGCCAAAAAAATGAGTGGGGGAGGAGCAAGAACTTTTCGTTTCACCTGCATGCCTCCCGCAATGCAGCAACAATATCAATCATCGCCTCAGTATCTTTCTTACAATACGCTAAAAGATCTTTTCGCACTCTATCACGCTCTTCATCAGAAACATCTTCTTGCGTGATGCGCACAAACTCTAATGAAGCATCATCGCCCGCCGAGACTTCCAAGTCATCATAGCCATTCGTAGTGAGTGCAGGAAGTACTGCCTTTAGCGAACAACTTCCGTGCTGATCAGGATGATAATACCAAAAGTTTCTGAAAGGAACAATGGTGTCCACCAAACGGTTGATAGCGCGCGTAATCCATGTCTCTTCTGGAAATGCTTGCAACAGCTCATTTAATACTCCCTTCTCAAAAGAAGCGTTATGTGCGAGCACCGAACCATCGCCTCGAAGAATCTTAAGTGCTTTTAGTAATTGAGGGCGAGGATCAGACGAGTCAGGATGAAGGTAGTCGTGATGCTCAACGCGCCCGTCCTCGTGCTCAATGTGCAAAGAGAACTGAAACGGGATGCGCTGATACGGCCTGGTGTTTTCATACAACGGCACAGCGGGACTGAACGTCTCAAAATCAAAATGATACAGGGGGTATTCAAGAGAAGAAAGCCATTTGGATAATGCATCCTTATTCACTTGCGGCTGACCTTGAGTTACAGCGCGCCACTGAACATACTGTTTGGGATTAAGACCTGCGCCATCAACAATGTCTGCTATGAGGATTGTTCCTTGTTCAATAAACTCTTGACCATTGCTTCGATATAGCTGAGTCACGTTGTGTTCGGGCAACGGAAACAAAGAGGGCAGTGGACACCCATACGGGCTTTGGCAAGAGTGCAACATAGTAACTTTTGGACGCGAACTGTCTAGCACGCGGCACAGCTCAGAAGTTTTTTGGCCGAGTTTTGCTAAGAAAGGCTCGATATCATCAGTCACATCAACTTTTGTGAATAGCTCATCAACATCAATTGCGCCTTTGCGAACATAATCTGAATTAATATGCAAGATATACGCTTTTTGCACATCAACACCAGATCTACGAGCAGTATCAACTTGAAAGGCCACATCCCACAGATTTACTTCTTTAACGCTCGTACCACTCTTAACTTCTACCACGTCCCAGCCACCATTTGACGGGACAAGCATATCAATACGACAATACTGCCTGCCAGCAAGAAACGCCGGCTCAAACAAAGGAAGACGAGAAGACAATAGCTCCTTAGTAAGGTCAAGATACTCCTTGAAATCATCAGCATCCACACGAACACCCGAGGGATGTCTTTGCGTGGCAAGAATACCTACACGAGTTCCTTGCTCAAAAATAGCGAGTTGCGCGCGCGAGTGCTCAGGAAGCTCCTCTTTTGCGAAAGCAGAAAACCACATGAGCTCAGGACAATACACTCCCGCAGTAAACAATGATTTGGTCAGAAGCTTTGCCATGAACTATGTAAGGGACTTACCAGTTAAAAAGTTCGCGGTCACATGTCTTGTGCAACAAACCTTTAAATAGGGTTTTCTGCGAACAATACACAGGTGAGTTGATTGGATCCAAAAGAAGAGCGATACTGGTATATACGAACACCAGACGAAGTCCTCAAAGAACTTGATACCACCAAGAAAGGGCTGTCTCACAAACAAGCACAAGAACGCATAGAAGAATACGGGCCCAACTCGCTTGTCAAAGAAGAGGGCCTTAAACACTTCAAAAACTTACTCGATAAATGTAACAACCTTATCGTGTATGTATTACTCGTAACTGCCATTATCAGTCTTTGGGGAGGACACGCAGTAGAATTCTGGGTTATCTTGTTTATTATTGCATTCACGGTTCTTCTCGGATTCTTCCAAGAATACCACGCAGGAAAAAGCATTGAGGCGCTTCAAGCACTTACCGCAAAAAAAGTACTCGTTATTCGCGAAGGCAAAGAACAAGAAATACCCGCAGAGCAACTCGTCCCAGGAGACATCGTATCGCTTAAGCGAGGAGTCATCGTTCCAGCAGACATTCGCATCCTAGAAAGTCAAGGACTCTCAGTGGATGAAAGCATCCTTACAGGAGAATCACTACAAAAACATAAAATAATCGACCGCCTTGAACGACAAGACGCCGCGCTTTCAGAACAAGACAACATGGTGTTTTCAGGAACAAGTGTCACCTCAGGAAGAGGCCTTGGTGTTGTTGTTGAAACAGGGTTTAGAAGCGAGATAGGAAAAATCAGTCTAGCTCTTAAATCAATAGACACAGAAAAAAGCCCCCTACAAAAAAAAGTCCATGTCATGTCAAAGCGCATAAGCTTTTTCATCGTGGCAGCAGCAGCACTGTTTTACTTCATACTCCTCGCACAAGACTATAGCACCGCAGCGGCATTGCTACTCGTTGGAGCAGTAGCCGTGGCAGGAATACCAGAAGGATTCCCACTCGTCATGACACTCACGCTCTCGCACGGAGTAAAACGCATGGCAAAACAAAACGCCATCGTAAAAGATCTTTCAAGCGTAGAAACTCTAGGGACAACAACCGTTATTTGTACAGACAAAACAGGAACTCTCACAGAAAACAAAATGCGAGTCAAAAAACTATGGCTTCCACAAAAAGAACTCGTCATCGAAGGAGTAGGGTACGAACCAAAAAGCACGTTTACTGACGGCAAAAAAATGCTTGCTGAATCAGACCTAAAAGAATACGAAACACTCTTTCACACTGCAGCCTTGTGTAATAACTCGGACCTCATGTTTAGCAACGGCGACTGGACGCTTAAAGGCGAACCAACAGAAGGGGCACTCATCACGCTCGCAAAAAGCGCTGGCTTTGACGAAGAAGTACTTCGAGAAACACACCCGCGCGTACATGAAGTACCGTTTGACCCAGCACAAAAATTCATGATAACCGTACACAAGCAAGAAGGGAAAAAAACATTTGTCGCACACCTTAAAGGAGCACCAGAAAAAGTGCTGGAAAAATGCACGCACTACAACAACGGGAAAAAACTTTCAAAACTATCTCCCAAAGAGAGAAAAATTATTCAAAAAGCAATCCAAGACTACTCAAAAGAAGCTCTTCGCGTACTCGCACTCGCAACCAAAAACACCAAGACAAAAGACGCGCCAGAAACAGGGTACACTTTTGAAGGGTTCGTAGGAATCAAAGACCCCATACGAAAAGACGTGTACGACGCAGTAAAAGAATGCCACCAAGCAGGCGTGCGCATCATCATGGTCACTGGTGATCACGTCACCACAGCAACAGCGATAGGAAGAGAACTCGGTCTTGTAACTAAAGTATATGACAAAGTACTTACTGGAGCCGATGTTGATAAACTCAACGACGAAGACCTGGACAAAGAAATACCACGCGTAGCAATCTTTGCGCGCACAACACCAGAACACAAACTACGCATTGTGCACAGCCTACAACGAACAGGAGAAATAACTGCGATGACAGGCGACGGAGTAAATGATGCGCCAGCACTCAAAAAAGCAGATATCGGAGTAGCAATGGGAAAGGACGGAACAGACGTCGCCCGAGAAAGCGCAAACATCGTGCTGGCAGATGATAACTTTGCAACCATCGTGCACGCCATACGAGAAGGAAGAACTATCTATGCAAACATCAGAAGGTTCATTTACTACTTACTTACCGCAAACTTTACTGAAGTAAGCCTTATCATCTTTGCAGTAGCGCTTGGCTTTGCAGCGCCAATGACGGCACTCATGATTCTTTTTATCAACGTCATCACCTCAGTCGTGCCGGCGTTTGCGCTCTCAGTAGAACCCACACACGACAAAGTCATGCAACAACACCCAAGAAGTCCGAACGAAAAACTACTCTCAAGCTACATACTCCTCAAAATAGGCCTTGTCGTGCCCATCATATTCCTGGGAACATTCATCTTGTTCTTCTGGGAAATTGGCCGATCAGAGCTTGCTGTGGCCCAAACAGTAGCCTTTGCAAGCATTGTCCTCTTTGAGCTCTTTCACGTCTTTAACGCAAGAAGCCTACACATCACCGCGTTTAACAGAAACTTTTTCTCAAACAAATGGATTTTCATCAGCATCGCAGTAAGCCTTGCTCTCATGCTCGGAGCAATCTACACCACGGCAGGACAAACAATCTTTGGCACAGTACCCCTCACAGGAACACAACTGCTCATCATTGCGGCCGCGGCAAGCACGGTACTGTTGATATCAGAATTGACCAAGCTGGCTATCAAAAGCGAATTTGCTGAGCAATCACAACTGCAAGGCGTAGACTTTAACGTTCAGTAAACATAAATAGGAGTGTTTTCATAACGTGTTATGGCGCTTACACTAACGTTTTTACCAGCAGAAGATCTTAAGCCAATTTACCTTCTTGAGTTCAAAGGTCTTGATGCTTTAGTGCTAGATGGAGCAAGCGAGCCGCAAGCGCTCTTGCTCGCCCATGTGTATCCTGTGTGGACTCAGTATGCAAAGCAGTACGTTTTTGACTTAGGATTTTCTCCAGTTCCGCTTGCACAACGAGAAAAAGACATTAAAGAAGTTATCTTTGGAGAGTACAGTGGCTGGCCTTTATGGGAAGAACCAGTTCTGTACCGCAGGCAAACAGAAAATGTTGATGAACAAGGATTGGAAGAACTGATGGCATCACTGATAAGCCAATAGCCATAAAAGCACTGCCTCGCTCATCTTTGTATGAGTTGGCCTGAGGACGCGTACACAGAACTAACAGGAAAACCTCCTATACGAATAGAAATAGACTATAGCGGGCGATTTAAAGGCTACAACGCGAACGTACGCTACACCCGATACAAGATGGAGTTTCGCCTCGCAAGAAACTGGGAAGGAGTCGACGAGGACATACAAAAAGGACTATTGCAACACCTCATGTGCCGCGTGCTCAAACTCAAAGAAGACACGCTAAACATTCGTTTATACGAAGAATTCTTGCGGCAATCAAGCAACTACGCCCCAAAAGGAGAATCAGACCCGTATCTTGAAGAACGATTCGCAGTACTCAACGACGAATATTTCGCAGGAATGATGGACCAACCAACACTAACCTGGGGACGCGCATCAACCACAAAACTTGGGAGTTACGAGTACGCAACGGACACTGTCAAATTATCAACTATTCTTGCAGACGACGAAGACATGCTTGACTACGTATTGTACCACGAGCTACTACACAAAAAACACAAGTTCTCATGCAGTAATGGGAGAACACACCACCACACACCAGCGTTTCGTGCAGACGAAAAAAAGTTCTGGCTCAAAGACGCAGAAGAAAAACTACGCACTTTTGTGCGTAAGAAAAAACAGAAAAAAAAGTCGTGGTGGAACTGGTAATCTATACTCTGCGCACACCATTTGTGCCGACAACCAAACCATTCCCATAGGCATACTTAAGTGAAACTAATGGAAACGCATTCCAGTCGTTACCAGAACCAATCCACGCACTACGGGGAGTGGCCTGGTCTCCGCGACTGTAAAGCACTCGTTCTCCCACAAGCGTTTTTCCATGGATAAAGTACTGACTGCCTTCATTGCCATGACGCGCCAGTTGACGCTCCCATGTGATACCATCAGCGCTTGTCACAATCGGCCCTCGAATAGTTCCATCTCCTCGGTCACCAGAACCCTGTCCCGTTCCGTAAATGGCCATGTACTCTTCGCCCGTGTGAATGAGACGGCCAGTAGAGCTTGAGGATGCGTGAATGATTTCAACCCATTGAGAACCGCTTCTTCGAAAGAGCGCCCTTCCTGTCATTGATACTACTGCATCCTCGTTTCCAGAAGCAGCGAATGCGCGAAGAGTTCCTGAAGGAGGAGAACCAAATATTGTTCTGCTGGTTAACCCATCCTCGCTTGTGTGTAAGTCTGGAATCCGAACAAAATATCCTCCAGAAGCAACAATGCGCTGCCCTGAGCTTACACGGAAGTCACTGCTGGCTTCAGTCCAAGTCATGCCAGCATCAGAGCTTACAAACGCTCCTGCGCTCCCTGCTGCAAGAATGGTATCGCCGTTAGCCACCATTTGAGTGATTCCTGTAGGACTACCAGGGACGCGATTCCAGATAACACCATCCTGACTGCGAGCAATGAACCCTCCACTGAGTGCTCTTGAACCCAAAAACCATCCGCCACTTACAGGAGTGAAAGCGATGGCGTCAGGGCGAAAACTTCCCGGAACCATTCGAGGTACCGTCTCACCTTGACTGGGAGCTTGAGACTCTGGAGTGAAGTTGAGTAGTATGCGAAACTGATTGTATATGTCATCGAAGTTTAAGCTGAACATATCATTTGCTTGATCAGCGGTAAGGCGCAGGCGAATACCGGCTTGAGGAATCTCTACCCTATCATCCCCCTCTTCGTCAATACTAATCTCTCCATTTCCGGATGTTCGGAAATGAACGCGATCTATTGAATGAGGTCCACGCCCAGCACGTAAGTATGTCCGTTCGATATTTACAGGAGTAATCTCCAAGATAAGCTCGCCATTAGGAAATGACCGGTGAGGAAGAGGGCTTATCGTTAATCCATTTGTGCTTGTATGTGCATGTTCAATCCTAATTTCTTGGTCATCCGCTGAAAGCACTGCAATACGTACACCAAAAATGCTGTCTAGCTCTTCACGAGAAGAATATTCTTGACTGTCTTCAGCGATAACAAATACTTGATTAGGTTGAGTTCGCAAGTTGGGGTGAATCCAACGATTTTCCAATATAGTATTTGATCCGCCATAAATTGAGCTAAACAGCCGTCCGGGAGCGACAGCAACCCAATCGATTGTCTCGGTAGTTTCAGTAGCCTCCCAGAGTTGATGCGGGGCTATGTTACTGTTCACAATGATTGTTGGCGCTCGTGTTTCAAAGAACCATGCTTGCGGTACAGGATGATAGCGTGCATAATAATCCAAGTTCCCGAAAGCGCCTCGACCCCAGGTATTGCTATGAATATTGCGAGGGATCCCGATTAACTCTCCTGGAGTAAAAAAAAAAAAAAAAAATCGCACGTATGGAGGACTAGCATCGGGAAATACTTCAAAGTCCGTTGGACAGGCAAAATCAGGACCTCCGAAAGGGATGGTGCACGGCGAGCCAGTTAATGGATTCTGATCTTGAGGAATCGGATCATTCTCTCTTATTATTGGTTGATCAGGAGTTTCTGCACTAGGAATCTCTGGCTCTGGAGTATCGTCCGCGGTTCGTTCTCCAATGATGACTCGTTGAACATTCCAGTAACCGCAATCGCCACGGGATTGACAGCCACAGTGAAGTTGTGATTGTCGAGAATTTTCAATAGGGGTTGCTGCAGGACACAGATACGCTGCGATGTAATGGACTCCTTCTCCCACAGTGTTTGGAGGTGGTCGAAGAACGAGGTCTCCTTGTCTAAACGAAGGAAGTCCTGGAACTGGAGCTCCATCCACTCTAAATGATTGCCATCCTGCTTGTGTATTATAGATATATGCTGTCGCGTAGGTGACTGCAGGTCTTTCCCGAGGGTATTGAACTAGTATTGTAAGCTGTCCATCGGAGTTGAGCTGAGGATTCATGATGGGGTGGTTGTTGTTAAAAACGTCCCAAGGCGGTGCGAATCCAGAAGAACTGATGAACTCCGCGTCTTGCGGGGAGAATCTAGTGTCTGCAACAAGTCCAGTTATTGCGTTACCAGTAGCGCCAGGAGTAGGAGGAAGTTCTGGAGGGATGTATTGTTGTTCTTGTTCTTGTGCCTGCACAGCACAAGCAGCAAATAGGATGGTTGCCGCTAAAAAAACAAGGAGTATTTTTCGCATACATCGAAAACCTCGCTGCTTCTATATAAACATTACTTTGCAATGCGAAGTTCACTATTGTGAATATTTATAAGTTTTGTACGACCTACGAGCATATGGATTACGTCCTTGCAGATACAAAACGCTTTGGGGAAAACACCTTTTTGCGTATAGACTACCGCGCAGTTCCGCAGGAAACGCGCGATTTTAGAATTCGAAATAAAAGAAATACTCTTCCGACAAGCGATGTTGCAACACGCTTTAACACCGAACTACATCAATCGCTTACACGAGCAGGATTTGAGCATTACGCAGGAAGATTTACTTCTCCACAAGTAAGCCCTGTCTGGCGCACATCTGGACAAGCAGTATTCGCTCAATATGACGCACTGCGATCACAGCACGTTGATGAAATTATTGCAAGCTTTGCGCACACATACTTTCATGAATACGGAATCAGCCCTGCGGTGTTTGGACGAGAGGAAGAAAGGGTGTTTCGAATAAAGCCGCAAACTATTCGCACATTAGATGACGCAATACACGAAACTGCGTTACTCGCAACCATCTACGAAGAATCAGGAGGAACGCACCTTGCAGTGCATACTCCGCCAGGGGTTTTAGAGCACGTGCAAAGACGCCTTGGAGCCCCTTTAAGAAAAGAAGAATGGCAAGAAGTAAAGGACTGGACAGATTATCGTGTCTGGTCAGAACCAGAGGGACTTCCTGATGCGGTATATGATAGTATTGTCGACGCACTCAAAGAAGTAGCAGTGGACACCGCGCAACAACCGCGCGTTCTGGTGCTCAAGCCAGGAGAGCGACCAGAAGTGCTTGCTTCTCGCGTTGCGTAAATCTTTCGCGCTACATATATATTCTACCTTATGTTACTTGACGTATGGCATTTAGTAAGCGCTTTCCAAAAGACATTCCTGGAAGTAGGTTTCCAGAATGGGTTGACGTCACCCTCACTGATGCGCAAGAAGCAAAAATAGAAGCCCAAGCACGTGAAGAACACATCACGCTCATGAAAGAATGTCTGGCTGATGCGTACCAAGTGCTCAAAGATAAAGAACTCAAGGACTATCAAACAAACGTGGTGCAAATGGCAGTCGCATTATTTGATAAACGAGCATCACACGTCGTTTGGCACAAAGAAGAATACGCAAGAGAACTCTTTGAAAAAGACCAATAACTTATCGCTTTCTCAAATACAAGGTACTTCCGTGGACGTCAAGGTGTTTTTCTCCTGGAGCGTGCGTGAAGTTGTAGACTGCTGCAATAAACCAGAACACAAAGAGTGTGCAGAACGTAAAGCCCCACGTCATACTAAATGGCCAGACTACAAATGCTGAGAACAAAAACCCCGCCATACTGATCAGCATAAAGCTTGCGGGAAGAGGTTGTGACACAAAATGTTTGACCATATAACAATTCTTGATTTGCGATTATAAAAACGTTTTGCTAAAAGAACTTTTATAAAGAACGCCCGTGTGCCTTACTAGTATGGAGTGGTATGAGAACAATTACAAGAAACTCTTCATAATTCCCACACTACTCATTTTATTGTCTGTAGGCGTTATTGGCTGGCAAATCGCGAGCACAGGAGACTTTGTTAACAAAGGAGTCTCTCTGGCTGGAGGCGTCTCAGCAACAGTGTCTATTGAAGATGCCGTCACACAAACAGACATTGAACAAGCGGTACGCGATCGGTTCCCGCAAGCAGATGTTGCTTCACGTGAACTCTCATCTTCAGGAGCTCAACGGACATTTGTCGTTGACGCCTCAGAGATTGCAGAAGATGAACAAGAAGCAGCAAGACAACTTGTCGCCTTCTTAGAAGAAACATATACTGTTACGAGCGTCTCAACAGAAACAACAGGGCCAAGCCTTGGAGAAGCATTCTTTATTCAAACAATCATCGGCATCTTGCTCGCATTCCTCTGGATGGGATGGGTGGTGTACTTGTACTTTGGCGAAAACATGACTATCAAGGTACTCATGGGACTCCTCGCAGCAACTGCAACTGTGATGGCAACACAAGGAATCCTTGAAGGGACTACTGGACTGATAGCGCTCTTTGTTATCGTGCTCGGAGCAATGGCGGTATACTTTTCGAGCAGCGTTCCTGCAGGAGCAGTTATTCTTGCAGCAGCATCAACAGTTCTTTTTACGCTGGCAGTCGTTAACCTTATCGGGATGCGCCTATCAACAGCAGGAGTAGCTGCGTTTCTTATGATCATTGGTTACTCGGTAGACACAGACATTTTGTTGTCAACACGCGTGTTAAAAAGTAAAGAAACGAGTGTGTTTAAGCGTATCCAAGACGCCTTCAAAACCGGTATAACCATGCAGCTAACCACCACAGCAGCAGTACTTGTCGCATATATTCTTGCATCAAGTGAAATTATCGAACAAATCATGCTTATCATCCTTATCGGTATGATAGGCGACATCATCTTCACCTGGCTTCAAAACGCCGGAATCCTGTACTGGTTTGCAAAAAAACAAAAGACCAGAAAAGAAAACAACCGCCTAGCAAGCAGAAAAAAACGCGGAGGAAAAAAATGAAGTTCAAACTCAATCTCGGTCTGCGCATATGGATTTTAATCATCGTACTCATTCTCGCAGTAATCGCAATTGGTCCAAGACCTGGATTAGAAGGCGCCACCATCTCATCAGTTGAGCCTTTAAGCCCAGCACAAGACGCAGGGATGACGGGGCCGACAGCGCGAGACCAGCCTATTAATAGAGAACGCATTCTTGCAGTGCAAGGAACTCCTGTAACTAATGCACAAGAATATCGAGACGCGATAGCCGCGCTGGGACCAAATGAACTCGTGCAAATACGAACCAACAGAGATAGTTATGTTCTCACCACGAGAAACGAAACAGGACTTGACCTCGTAGGCGTACGAGTTGTTGACGCACCAAACAGCAATATTCGGCAAGGACTAGACCTTACTGGTGGAGCTCGCGTCATGCTTGAACCAGAAGAACCAGTAGATGACGAAATTATGGACGTACTCCTAGAAAGCCTTGAGCAACGACTCAACGTGTTTGGACTCTCAGATGTTGTTGTGCGATCAGCAAGAGACTTCTCAGGAAGTCAATTCGTTATCGTAGAAATTGCTGGGTCATCAGAAGAAGAAATCATTGAACTACTTACAAGCCAAGGAGAATTTGAAGCATACATTGGGGAACAACTCGTGTTTTCTGGCGGAGATGACATTTTGCAAGTCAGCAGGTCCGCAGCAGAAAGCGGCGTATACCAATGTTCGCCAGCAGGAACAGAATTCTTCTGTAACTTCAGATTCTCAATCACACTTTCACCACAAGCAGCTCAGCGACACGCAGACGTTACACGGCCGCTTGAGGTTATTCGAGACGCACAAGGAGGATACCTTAACGAAACACTTGACTTATACCTTGACGGAGCAAACATCTCATCTTTGAGAATTAGCTCATCCTTGCGCGGAAGTGTTACTTCGCAAATTCAAATTACTGGCTCAGGCTCCGGCGCATCACGAGAATCAGCAGCGCTTAACGCACAAGAAAACATGCGACAACTACAAACAGTTCTTGCAACAGGAAGCCTACCAGTGCAACTAGTCGTAGTAAAAAGCGACTCTATCAGCCCAGCTCTTGGAGAAGAGTTCTTACAAAATATCTTGGTCGTTGGATTCTTTGCAATTCTTGTTATCATCACAATCGTATCTGCACGCTACCGAGACTGGAAAATCAGTATTCCAATGAGTGTCGCGATGCTCTCAGAGCTTGTTATTGTATTAGGAATAGCAGCGCTTATCGGATGGAACCTTGATTTAGCAGCGCTGGCCGGTTTGATTATTGCGATAGGTACTGGTGTTGACGATCAGATTATTATTGTGGATGAGATAAAAACAGGTGGCAAAGACGGTGGAACGTGGAAACAACGCATGAAGAACGCGTTCTTTATCATCTTCGCAGCATTCTTCACCCTTGTTGCGGCAATGCTTCCCCTCATGTGGGCAGGAGCAGGACTGGTTCGAGGATTTGCAATCACAACAATTCTTGGTGTGACAGTAGGAGTACTTGTTACTCGTCCAGCGTTTGCAGAAATCGCTGAGAAATTCATCAAGATGGAATAGAAGAAGGCTTTTTAAACCAACTCAATTTCACAATCACCACACGGGGCTATAGTGTAGCTTGGTATCACTCATGCTTTGGGAGCATGGAACCCCAGTTCAAATCTGGGTAGCCCCATCCTATTCTTGCAACTCAAGAGCATTCTCAAGTGTTGCATTGCGTTGCTGAGCAGCAGCGTACGCTTGCTGGCCTTTTCTGTGTGAGTACGCATGATGCGCTAATGAACCCACAACCACTCCCGATCCTACAAGGGCTGCAATACCAAGCAGATTATCAAACCCTTGATTTGCTGCAGTAAACGCAAGCGCTCCACCAGCAAGCAGATGCGAACCTACGTGAAGGGCTTGCGCTCCCGCAAGAGCTGCTCCGATAACGGGCATCCGAGAGGGTGTGCTTTCCGTCTCAACTGGAGGCAGGTTCTCTATATCAACACCGTACGAGCGTAGTTTATTTTCCAAAAGACTATTTTCTTGCTCAAGCATAACTTGGTTTCTTGCTTGCTTTTGGCCGTGATAGAGTTGTGATCCCACATACACTAATAGAATGGCGCTAAGGCCTCCCCAAGCAGCGTCCTTGACAGGAGAGTGATGGTGTCCATGCGTGTGGGGTACTTCAGTATAGCTGTGCGAATGGTCTGAGTGCGTGTGCGGAGCATATGCGTTGTCCTCGTGGTGATCATGCGTGTGGGGTACTTCGGTATGGTTGTGCGAATGGTCTGAGTGCGTGTGCGGAGCATATGCGTTGTCCTCGTGGTGATCATGCGTGTGACTGTTGTGTCGACCAATATGTGTGATTGCAGCACCTGCCGCTGCTACGTGAATTACTCCGTCCGTGGCAACAGCAACTTGACCGCCCGCAGCAGCCCAAAGGGACCTTCTTGAATTGCGTTCTTTCATACACACAGAGAAAATTATTAATTTATATCTTTTTTGTTAATAATCTTAGTTCCCAAATGTTTATAAACGCCT
>SKIA01000075.1 GCA_007116645.1 Candidatus Woesearchaeota archaeon | reverse complement strand
TCGTGGTGTTCTTATTAGCGTCTTCTCGCGCAAACGTTTTCGGATTTGGTGACTTGCTTCGTTCTCTTGGTGTAACGGTTACGCTCGCAAATGAAGTTACTCACTTCATCTCGCTGTACACGCCAGGAGCACTCATTATTACTGCGTTCTTGCTCTCGCTGCTCTTTTTACGCCCTAAGAAATCGTTATTAAAATCTGCTAGTATGGATGCGATACACAAGAGTTCCACGGCGCTTATGGCACTATTATTTGCTATTGCGTTCGCACAACTCATCGTATTCTCAGGACATAACGGCATGCCAGGGATTCCCAGCGTCATCGCTCAGTCATTATCAGGAACAGGAGTATGGTATGTGTTCTTAGCGCCGCTCATAGGTGCTTTCGGATCGTTTGTTGCAGGCTCAGCAACTGTATCAAACTTAATGCTTGCCTCAGTGCAACAACAGGCAGCCTTGAGTGCTGGTGTTCCTGAATCCGTAGTGATTGCGCTCCAAGCAATTGGTGCTTCAGCAGGAAACATGATAGCAATTCATAATATCGTCGCAGTACTTGCAGTAGTACATCTTTCTCGCGGAATGCCCACTATTCTAAAAACAAATAGTGTGGTTGTACTCGGATATTGCCTACTCGCGTCAGTTATCGTGTTCTTAGCGTTGCCTGCGTGAGTAGCGTGGACGTGAACGGTTTCTGTTACCGCTTCGCTTTTTTCCGCCGCCGCCTCTACTAATTTTTTTAGGTGGGGCGTTACGTGCTTTTTCGGAGTGGTACTCGTGGTGCATGTTAGCGATTTCTTGACCAATTACTTGTTGAATTTGGTTGAGAAGCGCTTTGTCTTCTGGAGTTGCAAAACTGTATGCTACTCCTTCTGCTCCTGCACGTGCAGTTCTTCCGATGCGATGGACATAGTTTTCTGTGTCCAATGGCAAATCATAATTGATGACGTGACTGATATCGTCGATATCAAGGCCTCTTGCAGCAACATCTGTTCCTACAAGTACGCGGCAGCCCCCGGTAGAGAAACTCTTGAGTGCTTGTATGCGTTGGTTTTGGCTTTTGTCGCCGTGAATTGCTTTAGCTTTAATCTTACTTTTTGATAAGAGTGCTGCGAGTTTGTTTGCGCGGTGCTTTGTTTTTACAAAAACAAGTACTTTGTCAAGGTGTTCTTCTTGTAATAAGTGAAGCAACAACTCGTTTTTCTTGTCTGTATCAACAAAGAGTATGCGCTGATCGACCTTATCTGCTGTGGTTGCTTGAGGTGCTACTTCTACTCGTTGAGGGTTATGAAGTATTGGTTTTGCAAAGCGGTCAACAGTTTGTGACATCGTTGCTGAGAACAAAAGTGTTTGTCTCTTTTTTGGAATCATATCAACGATTTTTTTCATATCCTTAGCAAAGCCCATGTCAAGCATTCTGTCTGCTTCGTCTAAAACGAGTACTTCTACCTCGTCTAAGAAGATGTGTCGTTGGTTGATGAGGTCTAAGAGTCGTCCTGGTGTTGCGACGAGTACGTCAATACCTTTTTGCATTGCATTAACTTGTGGATTTTGTCCGACGCCTCCATAGATTGCTGTGAATCGTAATTTTGTGTGTCTGCCGTATGTTTGCAAGCTAGCAAATATTTGTGCTGCTAGTTCTCGTGTTGGTGCGAGGATAAGTGCGCGCGGCTTTTTACTGATTGGCGCGTGATATGTTGATTGAAGTCGGTGTAGTATAGGCAGGCTAAATGCTGCTGTCTTACCTGTTCCTGTCTGTGCAACACCAATAAGGTCTGATCCTGAGAGGACAATAGGTATTGCTTGTTCCTGAATAGGTGTTGGTTGTGTGTATCCTTCACGAGCAAGTGCTTTTTGCAGTGATTCGTGTAGGGGGATGTCTGTGTAGTTCATGATAAAAAAAGAAAGGGCTTATGCCCCTTATTTGTCAGCCGCAGTTACTTTTTTAACGACTGTTGCGCGAAGACCTCTGTCTCCAGTTTCTCCTTCGAATTCAACTTTGTCGCCGTCGCGAGGAAGTGGTCCTTCAACTGCTGTTTTGTGAAAGAAATATTCTTTGTCGTCTGCGGTGTCTTTAAGGAATCCGAATTCCTTTGTTTGGTTGTAAAATTTATCTTCTCCTTGTCTCATGGTGTGTTCTCCTATCAAAATACTATGCACAGAACACGCAAAAAAGAATTACGGTTACGGTTACAGATACTTGATACTATTTGATGTAAATGCGATTTTATTTATAAAATGATGTATTAAGAAAAAAAGAGCGGGCTTATAGCCCTAGTTGTACGTTAGCGTCCGTTGACGGGTCTCTTCCTGATGGAGAGTCCTTTGTTTTTGGTGCGCTAGCTGTTTTCTTAACACTTTTTGCTCGTGGTCCTTTGTCGCTTGTTTCAGCTTCAAATTCTACGCTGTCACCTTCATCAAGCACTACTCCTTCTGGAATTTCGCTGTGGTGCACAAAATAATCGTTGTCCTCGCCTGTAATAAATCCGAAGCCCTTCGTTTGATTGAAGAACTTTACTGTTCCTTTCATACTGTTTTTCCTTTAGTTGACCGCTTCTACAAAGAAAACGTGGTACGCTTACTCATGGTCAACTATTCTATACAAGTAGGTAGTCCTTTAAGAGGTTTGCGTAAAAGAATGATTTATCGTAGGCTACTAATGAGCAAGGGGCTGGCAACGTGTCCTGCAAGAAGAGCGAGGTCTTTTGCTGATCCAAGCTTGTTATCGTAGCCAATCACTATCCTTGTTGGCTGCATTATTTCTTCTGGCGTTGGGAGTGGAGGTTGGACCCTGGTCTTCACGGCAAAGAGCAAGCTGTTTTCGCTTCTTCCAACAACGTATTCTCGCGTTCCTATACTTCCAATGCCACCAGACACGCTATCTCTATTGACTCCAATCGCTGGACCTTCAAAGTCGAGGGTGCGGGGGTCTTTTCCTGCGATACTGTGTGTCCTCCCGGCATGTCCCTGAATCAAGTGTTTACCCTAGCCTAGTACTGCATATGCTTTTTTGCTTTAACTAACCTGCTTGTATGGTGCATAGACTTGTTTATATGGGCAAAACTTTATGTGCCAAGAAGGTGTTGCGTCACTATGGATAGCATGCGTGTTGCTAAAGAATATTATTCTCGTATGGGATCGTCATTATCTGAGCAAGTAGATGAAATGCAAACACAAAGCGAAGTGGCGTATCTGCTCAAACACATAACGGCCGATGATGTGGTCTTAGATGTTGGTTGCGGGTACGGAAGAGTTGCAAAGGCACTGCAGTCTTACAGCCTCAGTGTGTGTGGTTGCGATGTGAGCGAAGAGATGATATCTGCTGTAAATGATGAGCGTTTTATTGTTGCCAGCATGTGTGACTTGCCATACGCTGACAATGAGTTCACAGTAGGTATTTGTATCTGGTCTGCGTTTAACAGCTTGCTTACTCGTTCTGAGCAGCTGCAAGCCCTCAAGGAGTTACTTCGCGTTTGTTCCGACAAGGTGCTTATTGACTTGCCTGACGGAGATGACTTCGCTCATGTGTGGCAACGCAAAACTAAAGGACAAGGTGTTGATGGGCACATTGTTGAGAATTATTTTATGGGTCCAAAAAACATTATTTATGTTCATACCAGAAAGACGATGATATCGTTATGTGAAGAATTGGGTTGCTCGTTTACGGTTGAGCGCTCCGAATTTGGCACTCGCAGGCGATTACTTGTTTGGCTTACTCATGAGCGTTCTTTGTAAAGCAAGTATGCTCCGCCTACCACGAGTAGTATTGCGATTGTGATGACGATAATATTGAGTGGTTCAACCCATGAACATCTATCCGAAAAATGTCCGATGACTGTTCCGCACAATTGATATGCTTCATTGAGCGTGTACCATTGTTTACCAATAGCGATTTCGGATTTTACGCTTGGTATATAGCGCAGGGCGAACAAAACGATGCCTGCAATAACAAGCCAAATTCCTTTAGGTGTTTTTTTTCTTGGCCATCTTTGCACATCTAGGTCAAACTAGTTATTATTTGTTTGCGTCCATAGCGTTTATAAACTCCTGCTTCTCTTGGCACACTATGTCAAGAAAGTCGTTTCGTGAACAAGCAAGCTTTTGGCGTATTCTGATTGCTGAGCAGTTCAGACAGTTTTTTGCTATTCCTTTCAAGGTTGCTTTGCTTGCATTCATCATTCTGTTTCAGGCGTCTTCTTGGATTACGCATACGCCGTGGATGGGTACTGCTGCGGCAATCGTTTTTTGGTACTTGATCATCAACATTGTTATTAACGTTACCCGCGTGATTATGTTGCGGTACTATTTACGACGAAAGCAATTACCTTCTGGTCACAAAGACAATTTCACAACTGGCATTAAACGATTGTCGACGCTTCTTGCTCACGTATTCTTCTTCTTTGTGCTTCTCTACTTGCTCGGTATTCAGATAACTCAGTTTTTTACGTCTATCTCTCTTGTGGCAGTTGCTCTCGTGCTGTTATTTAGAGAATACTTAGCCAACTTTATCTCAGGTATCGTGGCGCTATTTACTGATGACATTCAGCTCGGAGATTATATTGAAGTGGCAGGGTTTAAAGGAAAAGTTGTGGATATCACGCTCTTGCATGTCGAACTGCAATCAGATGCGGGTGACATCACCTACATTCCTAACGCTACTGTAAGCACTAAAGAAGTAACAAACTATTCTAAGCGGGAAAACAAAGTTGTTTCCGCAGAGTTTACTATTCCTAAATCAGTGTTAAAGCACCAAGGAAAGTTGGAAGTTGATATTAGAAAACGACTCGAAGAGGTGTTTGGAGATGTTGTCTCACATGACAAGGTACGTTTCTTGTCAGAAAAAGTGGATAAGGACTCTGTGGTGTTCTCAGTGAAGATTCCATTTACTCGATACACCCGTGATCGTGATCGTGACGCCAAACAAGCAGTTGCACAGATGGTTATTCCGGTGCTGGCAAAAGCAAAGTAATTTAAACGGTTTCTTGTCTCGCACCTTTCTATGTTTACCGCAATCATCCTCGCATTAGGAACCTTGTTCCCTATTGTTAATCCACTCAGTACTACCTTTGTTTTTAATGGACTTACTGCAAAGGATTCTTTGGAGAAAAAGCGTCGCGTTGCATTGATTGCTTCCTTTACAGCAGCGTTAGTTCTGCTTATCTTTCTTGCCCTTGGGCACGCACTTATGGGATTTTTTGGTATCACCATTTACGCGTTCAGAGTAGCAGGCGGTTTGTATCTTGGAAAAATCGCTTTTGAAATGTTGTCAAAGAGTTTTTACAAAGCACCTGATGGTGTTGAGGTAAGAAAAGACATTGCTATCATTCCTCTGGCTATTCCATTGCTTTCAGGGCCAGGAGCTATGGCCGCGGTACTTGTTATGTCAGAAGAAGCGTCTGTGACGTCTTATGCTGCAATAAGTATTGCTATCTTGCTTGTGTGCCTTATTTCATATTTCTTATTGCGCTATGCGCACATCATTGGTAAAACTCTTGGCGAGACGGGAGCGCGTGTTATTGAGCGTGTGCTTGGTCTATTAGTGCTCGTCATTGCTGCACAGTTCGTCTTTAACGGCGTGACTGGGTGGATGCTTGATGTTGGTCTGATATGAAAGACATATAAGCATCAAGCTATCTTCTTTATACATGATTTACATTACTTCAACATTAAAGAGCGATTGGAATGTTGCGTTTAACCAGAAATTGTGCGATTATCTTGAATCGCATGGCTGCAGTGTTCACTTGCCTCAAAGAGATACGAACCAGGCAGGCAGTGCTATGGACAAATACGAACAAAACATGTCTGCCATGCAAAAAGCAGATATCATCTTGTGCGTTGCTCAAAACGAATCAATCAATTGGGGCGTGGAAGTAGGGTATGTGTATAGTATTCAAAAAAATGTGATTGCACTTGCTCAAACAGATCATGATTTGCCAGTAATGTCTCTTGGAATGTTTTCTGCCGTTGTCCGCGGCAATGACTTGGACGATATCGATTCTTATGGAGAAACACTCTTGTCTTTGGTGCGATGAACGGTCCGTACTATGGTTTTCTAGGATGCCCAAATCCTTCTTATGAGCAAGAAATTCAAGATAAAGAACTGTTTCTTTCAGACCTTTTTGGTCAAGAAGTATCTGTACTCTCTCAAGATCCTGAGGGGTATCGTAATAAGATCGAGTTTTCCTGCTCGCCCTCTGCTCTTGGATTAAAATCTTCTTGGGACACAGTAGTTGATATTGAGCATTGTCCACTTATTGGCAAAGAGCTCAACGCCGTCTGGAAGAACATTCGCTTATTTGTCAAAGAGCATAACGTATCGTGTTTTGACCCTACATCGAAAACAGGGTGGCTTTGTTATGTGACCTTACGAATTGGCGTTGGGGTGCAGGTAGTGCTCACAACCACGAGCACCGATAACGAATCCTTAGTAGAACGCCTCGTTGAGCAACTAGGTGTTGCGAGTCTGTATTGGATGATTAATCCTGACAAAGAAGGGGCGCTTGGCACAACACACAAGATTTATGGCGAAGCACTGCTGGTAATGTCGCTTTCTGGCAAGGAATTTTTTGTTCGTCCAGAAAGTTTTTTTCAAGCAAATACCCAAGCAGCAACCGCTGCTATTGCTTTGATGAAGCCACATGTTTCTGGTCGCGTACTTGACTTGTATTGTGGAGTGGGAGCTTTAGGACAATGCTTGCCTCATGACAGTTTAGTTGGAGTTGAAGAAAATAGTATTGCCGTAGAACTCGCCAATAAGAATGCATCTCACAACGGTCTCATAGCTGAGTATCATGCAGCGCCTGCCGCAACGTTTGCTGCGCAGAAATCATTTGATACTGTCATTGTTGACCCTCCAAGAACAGGTCTTGGTAGTGCGGTGCATATTTTGTTATCAATAAAACCAAAAAAAATAGTTTATCTGAGTTGCAATCCGAAAACGCAACGAAGAGATCTTGCTGCCTTGAGAAGATCATACGACGTCTCATCAATTACTGGAATTGATTTCTTTCCTCGCACTCCTCACGTTGAGTGTTTAGTAACGCTCGATTTGCGCCTGTGATTCTAAACTTTCAGCAAGTGAAGTGAGTGCTTCTGCGCGTGCTTGTTCTTCAAGGAATGCAAAGATTTCTTCTCTGAGCTCTTCATATGAAGGAGTGTCTTCGCCAGCAATTGCTGCGTATTCTTGATAGAATTGTTGTGCTTGCTCTTCAGTTACTTCTTCAGCAGTGATTTGGCTTGCAAGCTCTTCAAGAACCAAGTTTTTTCTAAACTCTTCTAAGAGCATGTTTAGGTCTTGTCCTTGTTGTGCAAGCATTCCTGCGAATTCTTCTCGTGACACTCCTTGTGCTGCAAGTAGTGCTTCAAATTCTGCTTCGGCTTCTGCTGGTGTTACCATGATTCCTCGCACTTCGGCTTCTTGTAAGAGGAGTGTTTGCAAAATGAGTTGATCAATAATTTCTTCTTCTGACAAGAATGCTCCTTGTGGTCCGAGCGCTGCTTGTATCATATCAACGTCTTGTGTGGTGATTGGTTGTCCGTTAACATTAGCAACAACTTCTCCTTGAGCTGTTGTTGTTTGCGTGTCTGGCGTCATATAGTTGACAACAACGATTGCAACAATGAGCACTAATAGAACAAACAATACTCCTGTGACTACAGCAATCATTGGGAAACGTGACGATGGGTTTTCAGTCTCGGCAACTGCTGCTGTTTTGGTTGCAGGTTTTTTTACTGCTTTTTTGGTGGTCTTCTTTGCTGCTTTCTTAACAGGTTTTTTGCTCGCGCTCTTTTTTGCGCTTTTCTTTGCTGCCATAATAGTGTTTGAATTCGTTCTCCTATTTAACCTTTGCCGGAGCAAAACCTTTTATACATTGTTATGAAGTGTGCATTACATGCGTATTCCTGCTGTTGTTTTAATGGGCCCTCCTGGTGCTGGTAAAGGAACACAAGCCGCTCGTCTAGAGCAAGCATTCAATTCTGTGTATCATGTTTCTTCTGGAGAACTCTTGCGTTCACAAAAAGACAGTCCGTTAGCAAGGCAATACGCATCAACGCTAGCAAGAGGTGATTTCTTTCCTGATACTGTTGCGATGCAGCTTATCAAGCAAGCACTTGTTGAGCAAGGAAGAACGACTGACGACCTTGTCTTGTTGGACGGCACTCCGCGGACGGTGCCTCAAGTTGCACTTCTCAACGACGTTCTTGATGTGCGGCACGTCATTGTGCTTGACGTGAGTAACTCACAGATACTGATTGATCGGATGAGTGCTCGCGGCGAGAGGCCCTACGACAATCCGGTTGATGCGGCTACCCGCGTTGATATTCATTATGAGCTTACCGCGCCAGTCGTTGATGTATATCGACAACAAAACACTCCTCTCGCTGTCATTGATGCTGCGCGTTCACAAGAAGAAGTGTATCAGGATATTATGTCTGCACTTAAGCAACAACCACAACTTAATCAGTGGTTTTTCTAACTATTTTTTTACGTGAATAGTTTGTGTTGGGAACGCGATTCCTATCTTGTGCTTTTGTAAGGTGTCGTAAATGAGTTGTGTTACTTCAAGCTTTTTGGGAAATGCTTGTGTGTAGTCTTCAACCCAGAATCGCGCTTTCATATCAAGAGAGTATGCGCCCATCGCGTCAAAAATGACTGCTGGTGCGGGTTCTTTTTCAATACCTTCGATTGTTTCAAGTGCTTTAAGTACGATTTCCTTGGCTTTTTTTGTGTCGCTGCCGTATTCAATGCCAAACTCTACACTCACGCGACTCTTTGGGAGTGGTTGCGCAAATGTGTAAATGTGTTCATTAGCGATCTTTCCGTTGGGAATCATAATAAGGTCCCCATCGTATGTCTGTATGCGTGTACTTCTTAGTGAAATATCATACACTGTTCCTATCGTTCCGTCTTCGAGTCGAATTTTGTCTCCTTTACGGTATGCTTGGTCGAATGCAAGTGATATTCCTCCAAAGATATTTTTTAGTGAATCTTGCAGTGCAAGACCAAGGACGATACCTGCAAGACCAAGGCCTGTAAGGAACGGTCCTATTTGTACGCCAAAGCTTGCCAGGAATAACAGAAACGAAATAGCCCAGATCAGTGCCTTAACAACTTTGGAAAATATTGGCAGGACGTTTTCTGTAAAGCTTGAACCTCTTCGACCATTTTTCTTGAGTGCCCAGATCTCTAGGATGGCTGTGGCGAGATTGTTTAATAGGTATGCGATAACAAAGATGTTAAATCCGATGAGGAGTGCTTCAATGATGGGTGCGATAAAGGAAGGAAATACTGTTGGTGCGAAAGCAACGTAAGCAAGCACTGAGAAGATGATCCATGCGATGGGATGTTGTAATCTTTTGAGCAGGATGTCGTCTATTTTTGATTTGGTTCTCTCAGTAAATGGCCTGATGACTACTTTGAGAAACCATGCCATTGCTTCTGACAAAAAGTATGCTGCAAGTAGTGTGACTGTAAAAAACACCCAAGGGTTGATGTGTTCAATAATAGGAAGCCATGTAACAAGAGTGTCAAGGATGAGTTGTCCTACTGCTTCTCGTGTGCTCTCAGAGGCTACTTCATGCTCAGTCATTATGTATGAAAACCGCCACTTATTTATAATCTCTTTGTGTCTTTGCGCATGCACAGTTCTTTCTTGTAAAACCCGAGCTTCTCATAAAATGGCGCGACACTCTCTGCACAATCTAAAATGACTTTGTAGCATCCGCGTTCTTTAGCGTAGTCTATTGCTGCACTTACAACTGATTTCCCGACTCCTTGTCGTTCGAACCCCTTTCTTGTCGCGACATCTTCAATGTGACCTACGAGCCCTTGCTCGTGAATGAGCTTTTGCTCTATTAGCAACGTACAGCACCCGACCACTTCCTCGTCTTTGATCGCGACAAATATGTGTCCGTCCTGAGACATAATTTTGTCTAATGCCTGTGTTGCTTGCTTGATATCATGCGCTCCTACTTCTGTGAGGTTCTCGAGTGTAACAAGAAGTGTGGGGATGTCTGACGCTTGTGCCTTACGAACGGAAGTCATGTGTGATTTAGATGAGTCATATAATATATTGTTTTGTGTCACTGGACATGCACGGGCGAAACGGTATTTAACTAAAAGGCGCTTTATAACCTGTGGTAGGCGTAACATTAGCTGAATTATATGGTGTCATGGCAGGGGATGGTTGTTTATCTCGGTGGAGTCGTTCTTCTAGGAATTCGATTTCATATATCACCATGGTTACAGGCCATCTTCAAGAATCAACTTACTACTCCTACTTGGTGAAGTTGTTTGAAAGAGAGTTTAACGTACTTCCCTCAGTTCATCCAAGGAAAAACACTAACAGTATCGTTCTAAGAACCTACAACCTGGAAGTTTTTGCCTGCTTTAAACAGCTGGGGTTTCCAGTGGGAAAAAAGAATTGTGTACGTATCCCACATGAGATATATTCTGATACGCGTTTAGCTGTGGCTTGTGTTCGCGGAATTTTTGATACAGATGGAAGTGTTTACGAAAGGTATCGCAAGCAGTATTCTAATCATCCTAGACAGTATTGTTACAAGGTTGTTCAGATAAAGATGAAGCAAGAAGAATTGTTATTGCAGGTCAGAGATATCTTACATTCAATAGGTGTTCGTTGCAACCGATTGACCAAGAACGGTTCGTGTACTGTATTGAGAATTACGCATCAACCATCAATTCATTGGTTTTTCAGTTTTGTGATGCCAAGCAACACTCATCACATAAAGAGATATAAAAATGGGTCCGGAGGGATTTGAACCCCCGACCCATCGGTCTCTCGCCGTACGAGTACGGATAAGAGCCGATTGCTCTCGGCAAAACACGCTTTTATTCGTGTTTTTCTGCCGGGCTGAGCTACGGACCCATATGCTTGACAAACGGCGAGTTGTTTAAAACAGTTATGCTGCTTCAAGCATTTATGAACATTACTGCTTCATCAAGTGATTTAGGGTTTACTTGGCTTGCCGATACTAGGTTTTGAGGGTCTCGAATGTGTCCTTCAAGATGCGCTCTCGTCAGTGCTCCTGTAACTCCACCATAGAATTCTGCAGGCTTTACTTGTTCAAAACCTACTCTGACTCCTTCTCTCCGAAAAATTCCTTCTCTAAATGCCTGCACCCAGTGTCCATGTTCGATAAAGGCGGTAGAGTACTCTTCGCCGCTTGAACCATCAGCCACTTTTGGCTGCCACTGATGAAGTCTTCTCTGAGAGCTTGAAACCAAGTTTTCATTTCCATCAATTGCTGTCAGTCGTATGAGAAGTAAGCTTTTTTCGTCACTAATCGGACTTGCTTCTTGCATTCGGGCTATGTAGTGTTCTTCTACTTCTGTGCCTATTCGTTCGTCGTACCCTCCATAAACGCTGGTGAGGGTGAACTTTTCTAGCGTGTCGATAAGGTCTGATGCATCCAGTCCTGGCATTGCGTGTGGGCTCTCAATTATTCCCAGTCCTATCGCGTTAAAATCATCACTCGTGCCCATTCCTCGAGAAAAGTTGACGTATCCTTGCTCTATGTCTCTTGTGGTGCGCGCATCATGACCGGGAGTTAAACCCATCTCTGCTAGAGCTGTGAGTACCTGGAGTTCGGAAAACTCTTGGGGAATGCCCAGAATTGTCCGATAGTTTCCTGAGCTTAAGTCTGCTTTTGTCACTCCAGCTGCTCTAAGGGCACTTTGTGAGAGTGGCAGGGTCGTTCCTTTATTCATTGGTTGAAGTTCGTACCGGTTTTCAGCTCTTGTGCGCCATTCCCAAGAGTCCATTCGGGCTCCGTGTATGGCTCCCGCCAACATGTGTTGCACTTGCTGCGGTGCGAGTCTTCCAGATGTGTCGCCAAGAACTTGTTCATAGAATTGTTCCGTACCAGGTGGGATGGGGTATCCTCTGTTCGTTCTCCACCCGTGCGTGCCTCTCAAATGTCTCTTTCTATGTAAAAAATCAGTTGCTTCCAAGAGATATTCTTGTATGGATTCAATGTAGTCTTCAGTGAATTGTAACTCTTCATCTACGTCTATATTTGGAAGTGCTTCAATAACATCCCAAATTGTTGCATTTGGGTACTTATGCATGGTGATGTTTACTGTGTCGTGCTTTAGTTTTCTCTTGGTATAAAATCCTACGTGTCCTGCTTGGGCGTGGCCTTGTATTGATTGTAGGAGAATTCGTTTTCTGAGGCGATCATTTGACACATCCAAATTGTGAGTTCCTAATCGCGCGTAACTCAGCTTTGCTCGTTCGGCAAACTGTTCATCAATATCACTGTGGCTAACTTCTTTTGTTACTTTTGTTGTTTTCGCTACCATATCCCCGTAGGAAACCTCCGAAAGCAGTATTTAATCTTTTCGAGACTGTAATCTACTCTTTAGTGATACTAATAATTCTTATACTCGCACCCAACTATGTATCATATGAAAATCGCAGTGTATGAATGTGAAGATTGGCAAGAAGAGTATCTCCGTGATCGTTTAGAAGAACACGAGGTCGTGTTTATTCATGATACTCTTTCTGTGACGAATGTTCCTGCTGATGCTGAAGCTCTCATTGTTTTTATTTGGAGTCAAGTCACTAAAGAAGTGCTTGATGTTGCTTCAAACGTTCGTTTTGTTGCGACTATGAGCACGGGCTTTGACCATATTGATATTGAGGCGTGTAAAGAAAGAAACATCGTTGTTTCGTCCGTTCCGTTTTATGGTGAAAACACTGTTGCTGAGCACACGTTTGCGCTCCTTCTTACTATTAGCCGTAACATCTTGCCTTCGGTTCAGCGAGTAAAGGGTGGCACGTTTAATCCCCAGGGCCTTCGTGGCTGGGATTTGAAAGGAAAAACTTTAGGTGTTATCGGAACAGGCAGCATCGGCCGTCACGTGATTAAGATGGCTCGTTCATTTGAGATGCCTGTTTTGGCATTTGACCCGTTTCCTAAAGAGGGCCTTGACAACGAGCTTGGTTTTTCTTATGTGGGCCTTGACCACTTGCTTGCACACAGTGATATCGTCACGCTTCATTGCCCGTATAACGAGCACACGCACCACCTCTTAAACGATCACAACTTATCTTTTATCAAGCAAGGAGCGGTTGTTATTAATACTGCTCGCGGAGGACTTATTGATTCAGCAGCATTACTAAGGGCTTTGCAAGAGGGTCGCGTTTCTGCCGCAGGGCTTGATGTGCTTGAAGAAGAAGCAAGTATTCGCGAAGAGTACCAGGTGCTCAGCCCGCACTTTCATCAACAAGGAAATTTGCATCGCGTCGTGCTTGAGCACGTGTTGATTCATCACCCTCGTGTTATTGTTACTCCTCACAATGCGTTTAATAGTATCGAGGCGCTTGAGCGCATTCTTGATACGACCATTGAGAACTTGCATGGCTTTGTGCGAGGGCAACCTATTAATACTGTGAACTAATTCATTCTTGTATGAAAACTGTCCTTGATATTTCTGGCATGCATTGTGCTTCTTGCGCATCTACTCTTGAACATTCACTAAAGCGTATTACTGGGGTCACAAAAGTGTCTGTGAGTTATGCAGCTGGACAAGCAGAAGTAGATCACGGCACGGCTGTATCAAGACAAGATCTTGTAAATCAAGTCCAAGAACTTGGTTACGATGTGGTCCAAGGTGAAAAGCAGCCTGAAGATGATGGTCACGGTATCTTTGTAGTGCTTGTTATGGCTGCTTTTTTGCTTATATTAAGTATGGGACCGATGATTGGTCTTCCTATTCCGCACACTACATTTACTGTTTTCATCGAGCTTGTATTAGCAAGTGCTATTTTGTGGATGGGGCGTTCTGTGTATAAGCAAGGAGTTCTTTCTGCATTTTCTGCGAAAAGAGCAAACATGGACTCGCTTATTAGCATTGGTACTGCGGCTGCTTACTTGTACAGTTTGGGGTTGTTGTTGTACGTTTTTGCGACAGGACAAGGAGTGCATCACGCGTATTATTTTGAGAGTGCTGGCCTGATCATGGCGTTCGTGCTTCTTGGAAGGCATCTTGAGACGCGCGCAAGAAACCGTACAAAACACAGTCTCAACAAATTATTATCTCTCACTCCGCAGACGGCTCGCTTGATGAAGAACAAAAAAGAACAAGAAGTAGCTGTGAGTGATGTTAAACAAGGAGATGTCCTCAAAGTCAAACCAGGCGACAGAATTCCTGTTGATGGCGTTATCACCGTGGGCAATAGTCGTGTTGACGAAAGCATGTTTTCAGGAGAACCAACTCCTGTAAAAAAAGGCCGCGGAGACGATGTTTTTGCAGGCACCATCAATAATACGGGCATGTTTTTGATGCAAACAACCCATACTGGAACAGATACTGCGTTTCATCGCATCGTAGAATTAGTGCGCAAGGCACAACGATCACAAGCGCCTGTTGCGCGCCTTGCAGACACAATCAGTGCATATTTTGTCCCGGTTGTGTTGGTTATTGCCTTGGCTGCTTTTGGCTTTTGGCTAATCGCTGGTCAAACAGTGGGCTTTGCGCTCACAGTCGCGATTGCGGTACTTATCATTGCGTGTCCGTGCGCACTTGGTCTTGCAACTCCTATGGCTATCATGGTCTCAACAGGCAGTGCTGCTCGCAAAGGAGTCTTGTTTAAGGATGCAAAAGCGATTCAAAAAGCTGCGGAAGTCCGCATGGTTGCCTTTGATAAGACGGGAACTCTCACACAAGGAAAACCTGAAGTAGTGTATATTAAGGCGTATAATGACGTAGGTGTTGAGTCTATGCTTCGCTATGCGGCAAGCCTTGAGAGTGCATCTGAGCACCCGCTCGGAGAGGCTATCGTGCGTGCTGCCGAGAAAAAGAAGGTGCGCTTTGGCGAGCCACGGTCCTTTGAATCGATTGCTGGTCGCGGCGTTATAGGAAAGGTTGAGGGAAGAAAAATCGTTATTGGAAACGTGGAGTTCTTCAAAGAACAAGATATTGGCTTGTATGACGTACGAGAACGCCTTCCTGAACTAGCAAACAAAGGATTGACGCCTGTCCTTGTTGGTATCGAAGGACGCATTTCGGCCCTTATTGGTGTGCGAGACCCCCTCAAGGACTCTGCAAAACAAGGAGTGCTTGCTCTTCATGACATGAATGTTTCTACTGTGCTTCTTACTGGCGATCAAGAACAAACAGCTGTTCTTGTTGCAAAAGAGGTTGGTATTGAGGTCGTGCGAGCAGGACTTACTCCTGAACAAAAACTTTCTGAGCTCAAAAAGCTTCAAAGAAAACGAGCGGTTGCCATGGTTGGTGACGGGATTAATGACGCTCCAGCTCTTGCACAAGCTGACGTGGGTATTGCTATTGGCCAAGGAACAGATGTAGCAATTGAGAGCGGTGATGTTGTGCTTATTAAAAATGATGTTCGCGGTGTCGCAACAGCTCTTGGTGTTGCACGAAAAACTATGCGTGTTGTCAAGCAAAACCTTGGCTGGGCGTTTGCGTATAATTTAGTTGCTCTTCCTATTGCTGTAGGGGCGCTATATCCTACTACTGGTTGGCTGTTAAACCCTGCGCTTGCTGGTTTTGC
>SKIA01000079.1 GCA_007116645.1 Candidatus Woesearchaeota archaeon | reverse complement strand
TGGCACTTGATGTGCCTTTAAGAGAGGGAGTAATTACTGATGACTCTCGTTTGCAAGCAAGTCTTCCGACACTTGAGTATTTGTTAGAGCGGGACTGTCGTATTGTTATTGTCGGTCACGTGGGACGACCTAAAGGTGATGATCCTTCTTTGTCTACTGCTCCTATTGCTGCTCATTTGTCTACGTTGCTAAACACAGAAGTTACTCATGTTCCTGCGGTTGTAGGCGAGGTGGCTGAGAGCACGATTGCCAAAGGAGAATTTCCTTCTGTGTTCATGCTTGAAAACGTGCGTTTTCATCCTGGAGAGGCAGGTTGTGATGAAGAGTTTGCAAAAGAGCTTTCTTCTTTAGCAGATGTTTTTGTGAATGATGATTATCCGGATGCGCACCGCGCGTTTGCCGTCAATACTCTTGTGCCAAAACTGTTGCCTTCTGCTGCTGGTTTGTCGTTTGCTGATGAGGTTAACAAGGTTTCTTCTGTGAACCAGAATCCAAAAAAGCCGTTCGTGCTTATTGTGGGCGGCGCTAAAGCTGACAAAATTGGTGTTATTAATCATTTCTTAGGCGTTGCAGACCATGTTATTTTGGGCGGCGTTCTTGCTAATACGTTCCTTAAGGCTTCTGGTGTTGACATCGGCGGTTCTAAGTTTGATGAGCGTTCATTAGAAATTGCAGGCGAGTTTTTACGTGATGCTGAAGAGAAGTTCTTACTTCCTACTGATGTTGTTGTTGCTCAGCGTTTTGATGTTGAGTCTGAGCGCAAGGAGTGTCCTGTGAAAGAAATTCCTCCTGAATGGCTTGTGCTTGATGTCGGCTCGCAAACTGCTGAGCGTTATGCATCTATCATCAAAAATGCAGGCACTGTTGTTTGGGGCGGACCTATTGGCGTGTTTGAACTTGCTCCGTTTAGAAAAGGTACTGAAATTGTAGCTAAAGCAATTTCTGAGTGTGAAGGGTTTACGTTGGTTGCTGGTGGCGATAGTGGTGATGCTGTTCGCGCTTTAGGTTTTGCTGAGAACATCGGCCATTTATCGATTGGTGGCGGAGCTACTTTGCGACTTCTTGCACAAGAAGAGCTTCCTGCGATTGTTTCGTTGTCAGACGTTTTATCAGAGTAGGAATTTCTAGCCAATGCGTAAAGCGAGTAATTGATTCGTGATTGAGTTCTTGGTTGTAGGGTTGGTCAAGCAAGAGTATCGGTATCCCTAGTGATACGATGCGCGGTACTTCGTATGGACTGTCTTCTATCATGACGTCTATCTCTAGTTTCTTGATAATATCTGGTTTGTTGTCTGTATGCGTTACGCTATCAACAATAATATTGTGTTTTTTGAGCCAGTTGTAGGTTTCTCTCCGGCTGATATCCGCGCTTTTTGGCCTTGCAGTGATGAGGTGGAGGTGGTGGTGTCTTGACAAAGAAAGTATCGCTCTGGTTGCTGGGTAGGGCGCGATGTTGTCTAGAAAGTCTTTACTTGTTTGAAACAGAATGTTGATGTCTTTTTCTGTTGCTATGCCTTTGAGTTCTTTGACCCATCCTTCTTCGAGGATGAGGTCTTCTTTGTTTACGTCGTGTCCGTTGCGTACGTAATATTCGATGATACCTCTAAATGTATCTCCTATAGTGTTGTCAATGTCTATTCCTATGTTCATTGTTTCTGTAGTTTTTTGAGCAGACGGGGAACTTCTAGCCAGTGTGTAAACCGGATGATGTTCTCGTGCTCTACATCTTGGTTATATGGCTGGTCTTTTAAGAGTACGGGTTTCCCCGCGTGAGCGAGAGCTTGTGCATGGTCTGGATTGTCTTCAATAAATACATCTACATCTCGCCCAGCAAATACTTTGTCTGTTGTGTGAGTTAGAGATATATGTGACAGTCCGTGTCTGTGTAGCCACAACACCGTTGCTGGACAAACTTCATGTTGAGTGTTTCTTCCGGTGATGAAACGCGGATTGTCCAACAAGTGTAAAATAGCTATGGTGCCAGGATACGGTTGGTAAAGTCGGCGAAGAACTTTTTGGTGTGCAGCATACCACTCTCGGACCATTTCTGGCGCCACTGTTGCTGACTCAGAGTTTAAATATTTTCGATCAAATGCTGGAACCAGTTCTTCCCACAATTCAAAAGTTTGGGTGACCGTTCCGTCAATGTCTATTCCTACTCTCATTGTGTATTCAATTTTTTGAGCAAGCGAGGAACTTCAAGCCAGTGCGTAAAACGAATGATGTTCTCGTGCTCTACATCTTGGTTATACGGCTGGTCTTTTAAGAGTACGGGTATTCCGACACGCGCAACTTCTAGTGCGTGCGCGGGACTGTCTTCTATGTGCACTGTGATGTCGTGTTCTTTGCACGCAAGATCTTTTTTTACTTCGTGAATAATCTCTAAGTTGATTCCGCGTTTTTCTAGCCATAAAGCTGTTGCGGGACAAATATCGTGTGTGGTTGGCCGAGCAGTGAGCACGATAGGATTGTCTATAAATTCAAGGACTGCTCGCGCCCCTGGATACGGTTTGTAGAGGTGCCGTATTGTTTTGTGGTGTTCGTTGTACCAGTCTTGTACTTCTGGTTTTGCCCACATGTCGTTTACGAGGTGTCGTATTTCAAATTCTGGATGGAGTTGTTCCCATAATTCAAAGCTTTGTGCGAGTGTTCCGTCAAGATCTATTCCTACTTTCATCTTTCTCTGCGCAGAAAGTCGCCTCTGTCTAGTTCGTTAGTGATTCCTGCTCCGGTGATTTTTCCGTAGCCTAAAACCTCTTCTCTTTCGTTTAAGATCAAGACGTATCCTGCTTCTTGTTGATTGCTCACGATTCCTTCTTTTAAAATATTGTTTCCGCAGATAAACATCCATGCTGCTTTTTCATTCACGACAGCTTTTTTTTCTGTGTGTGGAGCGATTTTGTCAAGTAAGATAACGCTTGGTTTGAAGGCGTTTCTTTTTTGTAGTCCGAGTCGCTCGCTCATGTACTCCAGCTCTCCTTGCGTGGGTATTTCGGTCGGAGTATAGCAGGATTGTTTGTGTTGGATGAATGGTATTTCTGTGTCTGCAAAGTACGCAACAAAGCTTTGTAGGGTGTTCATAGTAGCCTGAACTTTGTGCAAGCATAAAAAACAATTGTTTTCTATATAGAAACATATACTTTTTTATCTGCCGCCCCCAACCTACCAATATGAAGTCGCAAAAACACCGAGCACACAACATCGCAAACGAGCGTATCGAGCAGTTATTTGCTCTTGTCAAACAAGAATACCACTCCCATTCAAAAGATGCCCGCCGCTACGTTGAGATGATCAGAAACCTCGCAACAAAACACAATCTCAGAATAACCGATATCAAACGGCAAGTCTGCAAAGAGTGCAACTCACTTCTCGTTCCAGGAAAAACATGCACCGTCCGAATTCACAACGACCGCCGAATCATTACGTGCGCGCACTGTCAAAAAATAAAGCGCTTAGGACTACGCTCCAAAATTGCGAGCAACAATGACCAAGTCAAATAAGTCTATTCGTCCGTTCGCATCCAGGTCCGCGCTGACCTCGAATCCTGTATCACCAGTACGAAGCCCAAGTCGCGAGACTACAAACAAGAGGTCTTCAAGATTCACCAAACCGTCGTTGTTCACATCTCCTTCTCTACTAGGTGACTGCCCTGTTTGCGCAAAGGCACCCATGCCAATGCACGGACTGTTTTCTTGCAGTCGATAATCGCCGGTGCTTTGATCAACAAACAGGGGGTTTGCCACAACGCTTCCAGTATCATATCCAATCGTTGCGCCGTTGTACGTGAACGACTGCCACTCAGAAAGACTATACTGGCCTCCTCGCCCACTAGGCCTATGATGTGTTGCGCGACCTAGATCAAACGTGACTTGGCCTGCCGTATTATAATAACAATTCTGCGCAAAAGAAAGTTCTGGAACAGTAGAATCAAACGCCTCATCATTCATATACGTACCAACCCACGTGCTGTCTCGTACCTGATTATCTACCACAATATTATTCCTAAAGGTGATATTAACAGGACCATCGTTATATATGTCTACCAGATTCTGATGTGAACAACAAAGAGAGGGTTGCATAGTAAACCCTGTGCTGTTGACGAACGTGTTAAACTCGTACAGATGATGAGCTTGGTGCGTATTACCCCCAAAGTTCCTTACATGCACCCCTCTAGTACCATCAATGATTACGTTGTGATGAAAGTGCGTGTACTGCGTCCCCGAACCAAATGCCATGTTTTCACAGTTAATGAACGTGTTGTTAAACACATGAAGAAAACTTTTTTCGCGCACTTGTGCGTGTTTCTGAAACATACATGATGCGTATTGCGCAGGTGAACCATCAAGGTTCCTTCCTCTTGTGCGTTGGGAAAACTCATTATTGAATACAGTAATATTGTTTCCACCAAACAGTTGAACCCCTACACCGCTAAAACCGATATTAGGATTACCTACAAGAATCGGGTCTCGAAAGTTATCGTAAAAGAT
>SKIA01000032.1 GCA_007116645.1 Candidatus Woesearchaeota archaeon | reverse complement strand
AGCGTGTGTGCGGGCGGGCGGTACGACAACATCATCGGAGCAATGGTGGGAGAAAACGCACACATACCAGCAGTCGGAATCAGCATCGGCATTGATCCACTCACAGACGCACTCCTCGCAGAAAAACAACGCTTTGACAAAACACCAACAAAAGTATTTATTGCGCCTATCAAAACAACGCGAGAAGCAGCAGAGATTGCTGATAAACTCAGAGCGCGAGGCATCAACGTAGATATTGACGTGATGGAGCGCTCAATTAGCAAAAACCTTGATTACGCAGACAAACTCGGTATTCCGTTTATCATGATTATCGGGGCAAAAGACCTTGCAAACCAAGAAGTAACGCTTCGCAACATGCAAACAGGCGAAGAGCACAAAGTGCCGCTTGCAGACCTTGAAACAATCGAGCTTGACGCGTACTAAACACTTATTAAGCAAGAGTTCTGAAACAATACTATGCAAACAGTCGTACTGTCGCTTGGAGGATCACTTCTTGCGCCAAACGGTATTAACTGGGAGTACCTCAAACAATTCTGTGCATTTATTCAAATACATAATGACATCCGTTGGATAATTACTGTTGGCGGAGGAAAACCCGTTCGCGAGCTCATCGCACACGTTGATGACAGAACACAAAAAGACCTCGTAGGAATAGCTATGACGCGCGTGCACGCACAACTTCTCATAAGCCAACTTGAAGGCGCACACCCTCACGTACTCACGAGCACAGAACTTCCTGATCAAAGCACTGTTTATGTTGCTGGCGGATTTACCCCAGGAAGAACCACTGATGACGTTGCAACGCAATTTGCAGTGGCTCACAACGCCTCGCACATTATCAATCTCACAAATGTTGATGGAGTGCTTGTTGGCGGAGCAGTACAAGAACACATGACGTTTGACGCATTTTTAGAATTATTTTCTGAGCACGAGCCAGGAATGAACGCGCCCTTTGATCCTGTGGCGACACGAAGAGCTCAGCAAGCAGGAATGAACGTATACATCATATCAGGAAAACACCTTGAAAGAATAGATGCAATCCTCTCTGAAAAACCATTTATCGGGACATTACTCTCGCGTGTAGACGATAGGCTTGTCAGCAACGATAACTGAGTGCTCTGATTGCGATACAACAGGCCCTGAAACTTCTGGCAGAGGCGGATACACTTCTACAGCACCTTTTTGTATAAGCTCTCGCATAGCAAGCTTTGCTTGTCCTACACCCATCTGAGCAGAAAGCCAGTGAAGCGTAAAGGGTAGTTTATTGTAGCTCTCAATAATTTTGAGTGCTTCTCGCGCGTACGGAGAACGAACGGGTTTAACGTGAATTAATGCGTAAATGTTTCCTTGTTCTTGCTCAAAAATCTTTCCTTGGCCAGGAGTTGCGAACGGCTCAACAGCGACTACCATGTCTTCTTTGAGTTCTGTTTTGTCTCCCGTGTCAAAGTTAGGAATACTTGGAGAGGTGTGCACTTCATATTCTCCAAGGCCGTGACCTGACAGGTTTCTGATTGGTGAGAATCCTTCCCGAGTAATTTCGTCTTGAATGACGCGTCCAATCTCACCAAGAGTAGTTCCCGGCTTCATAATCTTTAAAGCTTCGTCCCGAGCATTTTTTGACGCACGAATAAGTCCTTCGTATCTCTTGTCATCTGAAAGGTCAACGCTAAACGCGCTGTCAGCAATGCGTCCATTGATATGCACACCCACGTCGAATTTTACGAGCATGCCTTCTGTGAAGACTTCTTTTGACCCAGGATCAGGACACCAGTGCGCAGCGATGTTGTCAATGCTTGGCTGTGCAGGAAATGCCATTTGACCTCCTAGGTCATGAATTTTCTTTTCTACTGCTTGACACACTTCCAAAATATTTGCGTCAACTTTAATTAGTTTATTTCCGTGTGCAAGAGCTTCTGAGAGAATGCTTCCTGCTTTTTTGTAGTCCGAAAGAACGCTTTTATCAAGTGCCACGAAAACATGAGTGGCAAGGGTTATTTAATCGTTTTGGCGAGAAAGACGGTACTCTCCTCGTGCTGTGGGAGTAAACTCTGGGAATGCTTCTGGCATTATATCAAACGGCGTTGTTTTCGCGCCAAAATAAATTGTGAGAGGGAAGTTTTGTCTGAGAGCAAGCTGGGATACTGCTCCAATAAGAGGAATAGTGTTTTGATCTGTTCCTGTGTGGATGCGTAAATAAAATTCGTTCCCGTGATTTGTAAGTCTTGCGCGGGCTTTTCCTAGAAATTTTGTGCCAATATTTAGCCACAGAGCGTCAGCGTAGGGGTGTATTCTCACGCGCGCACTGTCTGCGCGGACAGGGTCTCTTATGTGATTGTCAAGAAGTTTAGCAACGAGAGTTTCATCAAGCGTTCTTCTGTGAAGCGAGAAAAAGTTGCGTGCGTGTTCGACATGTAGCTCTTTAGGGTTCATTAGTATATCACCGCAATCAGGACGCGTTCAACTTGGTGCCATCGCACGAGATCCGGGTCTGGTTGAGGATTATTATCGCCCTTGGTTTTAAAATAGTACCCTTGTCCATCAATACCAATTTCAACGATTCGGTGAATAATCTTTCTACCGTTGTAGTCATAAGTAATGATATCTCCAATAGCTAGCTGATCAGGGCTTTGTGGAACGATTTGAATCCCATATGCACCTTCATCTAAAACAGGGTCCATACTGCGCGTAGGAGCGAATCTCGCCCATCTCGCGTCAGGTACGTTAATGACTACTCTATCTGAGAGTACTTGTATCTGGTCTTCTGAAATCCAGTCTTGGGGGCTAGCTCTATCAGGTGCAACGCCTTGGCTGCTTGGAAACTGTGTAGAGGTGTCAATGAGGTGAGCAGTGATAAGTCCACAGCAGAAACTGATAATCACTAACCCCCAAAGTACTGATTTCATAATTACTATGCGGTAGTAATTATTTATAAGTGTTATGAAACAGTTGTTACTTAACAGTAGCATTATAATTATTATCTATATAGAAATAACACGATATAAAAAAAATTAGCGAAGACGAATAGCCTCGAGATTCTTAGGAGCAAGCGTCTCAACACGGAACTTTTTGTGCATCGCAGACGCAATATCAAGACACCGCGACTGCTCACCATGATTAAACATAATACGCTTAGGACGCGGCTGCAAGTGAGAAACAAACTGCATCAACTCGCGACGATCAGCGTGACCAGTAATCTCAATCTTGTGGACTTCCAGGTTGATGTTAAGCACTTCTTGACCGCCACCATCCTTTTGCATAGCGATCTGCTTTTCACCATCATGAATACGGCGACCATACGAACCAGGACCAAGATACGAACTGAATACCAAAGCATTCTTTTTCTGCTCAGCAAGACCCTTCAAATACTCGACAGAAGCCCCGCCCACAAGCATACCAGAAGTAGCAAGGATGATGCACGGCTCATCAGACTCAATAATCTGCTGACGCTCCTTATACGAACCTACTTGGCGAATGTATTCAGCAAGGAACGGATTATCATCTTTGTGAAGAATCTGGTTGCGCATCTGAGGATTCAAAAACTCAGGGTAGGCGGTGTGAATAGCAGTAATATCCCATACCATACCGTCAACATAGACAGGAACAGGAGTAATCTTTTCGTCACGAACCAACTTGTGAATATGAGCCATAACCTCTTGGCCACGACCAGAACCCAAGACCGGCATTAAGAGCTTGCCGCCACGATCAATAGTCTGCTTAATAATTCCTGCAAAAATCTCGTTTTGCTCAGCCATAGGAGGAAGATTGTTGTCTCGCCCACCATACGTAGCCTCAAGCATCACAGTCTCTAAGCGAGGAAACTTGGTGTGTGCTTTTGAGAGTAAAAACGTATTCGTATACTTGATATCTGCGGTGTACAAGATGTTGTGTAAACCATTGCCTACGTGCAAGTGCACCATAGCAGCGCCGAGCATGTGGCCAGAATTGTAAAACGTGATACGCACATCAGGAGTGATATCAGTAACTTCCTCATAATCAAGAGTGATGGTGTGAAGCACGACATCCTCAATCTCTTTAGAAGTGTAAAGTGGCTCGTTACCCTCGTGGCGCGCAATCTTTACCGTGTCAAGCTGCAAGAGCGTCATGATGTCACGTGTGGGAAGAGTACAATACACAGGCCCAGTGTATCCGAACTTAAACAAGTACGGCAAAAATCCAGTGTGGTCAAGGTGTGCGTGACTAATTACGATAGCATCAATTTCTTCTAAACGAAAATCAGGACTATCCAAATAAGGATACATCTCTTGTCCTTCTTGCGACACATCAATACCGCAATCAAGCAAGATGCGGCTTTCAGGAGTTTGTAATAATAAACACGAACGACCTACTTGACGTCCGGAACCAAGGTAGGAGATGCGAACCCACTCATGCTTGTGTGAGCGCTTCCAGCCATTATAGACGCGTTTACCAGTTTCATGCAAAAACTTTCTTCGCTTATCTGAATTTTTGTACAGAGTCGCACGAATGTT
>SKIA01000020.1 GCA_007116645.1 Candidatus Woesearchaeota archaeon | reverse complement strand
GGCATTGTTCTCTACACTGGGTTGGTTCGTTTGTTTAGTGGTCTTCTCGGAGCGCAGAAAGGGACCTTTCCTGAAATGCTCGCTGTGTTTGGTCACGCATACTCTGTGCGCGCAGTTGGTTTTATCCCGTTTGTATCGCTTGCTTCTTTAGTGTATTTTGTCGCTGTAAGCATTAAGGGACTATCTGTCATCACAGGTATGTCTATTGGTCGATCGGCAGCTGCGTACGTAATTCCTGCACTCATTCTAACTGTGATTGGAATAGTTGTGTTTGTGGCGCTTATTGCTTACTCCTTTGCTGCTATTTGGTAGCTTTAACGTTGGTCGCAGTCATTGAAGATTTTATATACTTCTTTGACCTTGTATGTGTATGAACATTTCACAAATCATTTTTGGAACGCTGCTGGTGCTCACAGTAGTGCTTGCTGCATGCCAACCAGTTCAGCAGCCATCACCACAACATATTGCTGAGCAATGGGTTACTTTGGCGCCTACATACGCATTTGACGGTCAAGACCTCGTGCTGGTTGACAGCCTTGTGCGAGAAAGCTATCCCGAACAGTACGTGTTTATCTTTGAATTTACTTCAACAAGTGCCGGCTATGGTGACCGATCAGAACAAATGACTGCTCAAGTCCTTACTGATCACACAATAGAAGTTGTGGTTGTTGAAGGACAAGTCGTTTCTGCTGTTATTGATGGTGTTTGGGACGAGCTCACTCAAACCAGTATTGTCGCTCAAGACGTAGTGATGGCTTTTGCACCTATGCAGTGTGTTGAGTATGCTTGGGATGAATGGTATGCATCCGGTGAGGTGCAGTTTGCTGCGCAGCCTTCAACACGTGAATTAATCGCTACGTACTATGTGCATCAAGGCGTTGAGATAGGTGAAGTATTGGCAGTTGAGTTTGATGGAATGGTCTGTCAAGCCTGTGAAGTCTGCCCTGTAGGTATCACGTATTACGTGTTTGTGTCTGAGCAAGACGTTCCTGCGTTGATTGATGACGGCTGGGTTGTAGACCAAGACGTTTCTAACTAAAGATTTATTAATTTTTATTTCTCAGTACATACATGACATCAACAGCTAAACGAGCCCTTTCAGGGTTTGCAGCACTCGGTTTTACTGTGCTCGCAGCGGTCATCTTTATTTTGATGAGCGTGCTGTTCTTTTTCCTCACGGTGTGGATCGTGAAGGTAGGAGCAGGTTTTGCAGGCTATACGCCTGATGCGAACTGGGTAATCTTGAGCGCTGGTATTATGAGCGCCGCGGGCATCTTGGCCGCAGCTATCAACCAATAAATTTTTTTTTCTTTTGAAAAATCTTATAAACATTCGCCCGTAGTTTTGTTGTATGAGAGGATTTAGAAGCGTTATTAGCGTCTTCAAAACAGGGTTTCAGGATACTGAGTTTCGAGCTCTGTTGTACTTGAGTATTTTCGTGCTTATCGCAGGCTCTTTGTTTTACTACTATTTTGAGCCATGGTCGTTTGTTGATAGCATGTTCTTTGCAGTCGTTACCCTTACCACTGTCGGGTATGGTGATCCTTTCATTCCTTCAACAACACTCACGAAAGTGTTTACCATGGGATATATTCTTCTTGGTGTAGGATTAATTCTTGCGTTCATCACCAAGGTTGCGCAAATTGTTGAGCGCGGCGTTCGCGATTAGGCGTGGCGAAACACGAGGTCTTGCGTAATGATTTTGTTTGTGAACGGAATAAGCCAGTTCGTTGCTGGCGTTACTATGCAGAATAATACAAAGAGTTTTTTGAGGATTCCAGCTGGGATGCGCGTTGCGCGTCCATAGCTGTTGTGGTGCCAGTAGAGTTGTTCTTGATATGAGATCATACATGACTAACGGCGTTGTGTATCAAGTGCTTTGCCGTCGTACATGTCCAGTGAGTCCAGTGGGAAAAAAAAGAAAAAAAAGAAATAATTATTTTTTGGCCCATGCAAGAACGCCCAAGAGAACAAGGTTTACAATGGGTACGAGCATGAGAATTCCAAAGAATCCAGGGTACTTGCGTTTCTCTGCAATCTTCCACCACCACCACGCAACAATCGCAAGAGCTGCTAGTTGACCAATGACTGGTATCCATCCTGCAAAGATGATTACCAATACGGTCCACCAGTGAATGCCTGCGATGCGTGACATCAGGTAGAAGTTCAGAATTGGAATCCATGCCATCCACGCATAGTCTGTTTTTGTGCGTTTAGCAATCGTCATCAATGCCAGTGCGGCGTAGATGTATAGTGCTAATCCCACGACTAGTGCGCCGATGATGATTCCTCCAGCAAGACTTCCTAAAAATAGTTCAGGGTTGTCAAATACCATGTATATACTTAGTTTATGGCACTATATAAGTATTCCTACTTCTGTATTTGCGTGAAAGGAATGCTCAGAGGGTACGTCCAAAGCTTTCCTTCGCTTGCCTTCACAGCTGCCATGATGCAAAAGATCACATCAAGAATAATCACGACGAATAACGTGAGGAATCCAATAAGAACAAACATCAATGGTATTGAGATGATGATGTAAATCATTGCGCTGAGTTGCCAGTTAAGTGCGAGTCGAGCATGGTTTTTAGCGTTCTTATCTTCTGCTGCAATGAGAATAATAAGTGGGCCAATAAATGATGTAAAGTATCCAATAATGTGCGTGATGATGGGAAGTGTGTTATCTTGTTTTTTTGCCATGTGGGTATTGACATGTTTGTGATATTTAAGTGTTCGCCATCTCTTCGCGAAGGCGTACCACCGCGTGCTCTTCGAGTCTGCGTGTGTACTCAAAGAAATAAACTCCCATCATGATCGCTCCGGAAACTAATAGTCCCACTCCTGTAATGCCTTCTAGATTTTGCGCAGCTTCAAACTCTCCTCTTCCAACGCTATAACTACTCAGCACTGCTCCAGTTGTTAGAGCTCCTTGCCATCCCGCGCGGAGAGGTTTTGTGTGTTTGATTTCTTCAATCGCGTTTCGCAGTGGACCGACATCCATTGTTTTTGCAATGAGGTTTTTTCTTTCTTTTTGATCTTCTCGAAATAGTTTGTTGAGTGTCTTGAGCGTTCTTCCAATTGCTTTTTTGTCCAGTTCATGAACGGTACTTTCCATGAGTACAGACATCAGGTTTAGTTCTTGTTCTGTGCGCTTTTCAATATAGGGAAAATATTTTTGTGCTTGTTTTGAGATACGCAATAGACGTTTTGCAATATCTTTCATGCTCGTTAAAGCAACTTCCTCTGCGCGGTCTTCATCGGTGTTTGGCCTTGAAGGCAGTTTTTTGAGTCGCTCAGAAATGATTTGTTGTGCGATTCGCGACATGTCCTTCATGTACGCCGCTTTGGGCGTTATAAGTCGTAGTAATCGCTGCTCCCCGCGCACTTTTGCTCGAATGCCTTGTGCTGTTTCATTAAGTGCTGTTTGGTCTGAGCGGATAAGGGCGTCTTCAAGCTTTCTGTACGCTGCTTGTTTTTCATCCCACAATTCTAAATGCATAAACAGTACGCGTCGAACGCCTGTTTGTATTTCTTCAAGGTGTGTAATGTAATCTTTTGCTCGCATACTCTGTTTTTAGCGCCTTCTGGTTTTAAATTTGTCTCCTCTTGCTCCTCACAGAACGTTTTTATACGATGGGCCCGTTAAGGGTACACGTTAAATAACGTGAGGTGGCAAAATATGAAAGAATTAAGATATATGTTTGTGCTAGCAGCGGCGATGCTGCTCAGCGTCGGGATGGCAAGTGCGGCTATGCTTGCACCATTTACACAAGATGAGCTTGACAATAATTGGGTTGCTGATAGACAGTTTCCTTCTGGTGGCGTTGAATCTGTGAGTGCTTTCGGGCGTGAAGATGTTGCAAGACTTGGAATCGATAATACTAACACGCAACCAGGAACCTTTCAGAGAACTGAAGGGATTAAAACTGTCGGAACTCAAGACTTTGGAACGTCAGTGCAGGTAGACTTGTACCTTGATCCTGAGTGGGCAGATACTGCTGTTCGAGCAGGATTGTGGGTTGTTGGTGACGATGGTGAAGGAGTACGAGATGAGAGATTTGGAATCTTGGAATTCGTAAACCTTGAGTCAAGCACTTCTGGAGAGTCCGCGCAAGGAGACCATACTGGGTGGCGTATTTGGGATTCAACAACTGGCTGGACTAATATTGGCGACGACTACGCATACGGTGACTGGTTTACTTTAGGCATTGAACTGGATACCACTAACGCACAATATCTATACACAATCAACGGTGAGCAAGTAGGTACTGCGACAGGCGGAACAAACTTCATCAGCGAGCTCTTTTTGAACAGCTACAACTACGGTCTGGATGTATTTCCGAACTTAAACAGTGATAGCCACGCAGCTCACTGGCACGTAGGTGTTGAAGAACCAGCAAACCCGCAATCACGAATGGATTGTATGCGCGGCGGATGGGAAGACTTTGAATTCAGAAACCAAGGTCAGTGCATCCGGTTTGTAAACACTGGTCAAGATAGTCGCTAAGCGACATCACCTTTTTTTCTTTTTTTTTGTTTTTTCTAACCACTCTTTTTTATCTTCAAGTCGTTCGATAGCGTAGCGAAGCATGGTCCTTGGCATCGCTTGTCCGTGTTTT
>SKIA01000062.1 GCA_007116645.1 Candidatus Woesearchaeota archaeon | reverse complement strand
GTATCCGGTGAGAATAATGAGTTCAGTCATCCGTAATATGCCACTCCTGTTTTGCGGTCATTTTTGTCTATCATGAGTGCGTCAACCCAGAGGACTGCGACTAAGAGCATGAGCATGTGTGGTCCTGCCATGAATAGTGCTCCTAAAAATAGGAGTACTGCTCCTGCGAGTTTCATCTGACAGCTTGCGCAGTGTAGGCTGTGCGTTACGAGTTTGATTGCTCTCCAACCCATGTATAGGCCAGTAAGAACGACGAGTGCTTGTGAGACTGTTTGTTGTGCCACAAGAATGATCACTGTTAGGATGCTGTATACGATGAGTTTCCATTTCGGAATTTTTTGCCAGTAACTTTGCGTCATACTCCAAGCAGAACGTTTATTATTTTATATACCTTGTGTTATTAACTTTGTTGTACAGAAGTTTTATATATGCCAAATACCGGTAATACGTTAGAACTGATTCTTAGCAGCGGACGCTGTCCAAGCAATAGCTTTATAAATAAACTGCAATTCGCACAGAAGTATGATGGGCTGGGACGTTTCAATCGATAATAACTTCCTAGTTCTCAGAATGCCCTGGTAGTGTAGTGGCCTAGCATGGTGCCCTGTCGAGGCACCGACCCGGGTTCAAATCCCGGCCAGGGCGTCTTCGGGCTCGTAGCTCAGTCTGGAACGCAAAACCAGCGTGGACACTAGAGCATTCGCCTTTTAAGCGAGTGGTCGGGGGTTCAAATCCCTCCGGGCCCATCAGCAGGCAAACTATGGCTAAGAAACAGACCTCAAGCAAATCATCGGCGAAATCAACGAAGACAGCGGCAAAGAAAGCCGTCAAGGTCGCAAAGAAAGCAACCGCTAAAAAAACAAAAGAACCCGAATTCGAGTTCAACATTCAAGACCACGACTTGGTCCCAAAACACGAAATTCTATCTGAAGAAGACATTCAAACATTCTTTGAGCGCTATGACTTACAGCCAACCAGCCTGCCAACCATCTATATCCATGACGCAGCACTCAAAGGTCTGAACCCAAAAATCGGGGATATCATCAAAATCAGTCGTTCATCACACACCGCTGGAAGCAGCGTATTCTACCGGAGGGTCGCATATGAATAATCGTACAGAAGCATTAATTAGAACATATTTTACCGAGCACAGCTTTGTCCAATCAGACATTGAGAGTTTTAACGCATTTATCGAAAACGAACTCCAAGCAATCATCGAAGAAAACAAAGAAGTCGAACCAACCATCATTCCTGCAAACATCGAAGAATTCAAGATTCGCCTCGACAAAATCTGGGTTACAAAACCAGAAATCACTGAAGCAGACGGTTCACGAAGACAACTCTTCCCAACAGAAGCGCGCCTACGAAAGATCAGCTACGCAGCACCAATCTTTATTGAAATCTCAGCACACATCAACGGCATCCAGCGAGAGTCATTTAAGACACAAATCGGAAACATGCCAATCATGCTCAAATCAAAGTACTGCCACCTAAACGGCCTTACACGAGACGAGCTCATCAAGAAAGGAGAAGACCCTGACGACGTTGGAGGATACTTTATCGTTAACGGAACAGAAAAAGTACTTATCAAAATCGAAGACCTAGCAGCAAACGTCTTAAACGTTGAAAAAGCAACAACAGGAATCTCAGAGTACGTCGGAAAAATCTTTTCAGAAAAAGGATCATACAAAATCCCGCACACCATCGAGCGCTTAAAAGACGGAATCTTTTACTTAACATTCACACGAGTAAAGCGCATCCCAGTCGTATACGTCCTCAAGTCACTTGGATTTACTGACGAAGACATCGTGAAAAACATTGGTCTTTCAGACAACGGAGAAGTCCTCATCAACTTGTACGAGCACATCGACATCAAAGAAGTTGAAGAAGCACAAGACATGATCGCAAAAAAAATGGGCATCACCCAAACGCGAGAAATCCGTATTGAGCGCGTACAAGACATCCTTGACAAATACCTCTTACCACACGTAGGACTTGAAGAAAAACACCGCAGAGCAAAAGCAGAAAACCTTGCTCGGTACTTGCGAGAATTCATCCTTGTCTCATCAGGACAACTGCCTGTAGCAGACAAAGACCACTACGCAAACAAGCGCCTAAAAATGTCAGGAGACCTTCTTGGAGACTTATTCAGAGTAAACCTCAAAGTACTCATCGGAGACATGCTCTACAACTTCCAGCGCATCGTAAAGAGAGGAAAGTTCCCGTCAATCAAAGTAATTATTCGAGACAAACTACTCACCCAACGTATCTACAGCGCTATGGCAACTGGCGTGTGGATTGGCGGAAGAAAAGGTGTTTCACAGCGTATGGACAGAATGAACTTCTTGTCAACGCTCAGCCACCTACAAAGAGTAGTTTCACCGCTTTCATCAACACAAGAAAACTTTGACGCAAGAAGTTTGCACTCAACACACCTCGGACGCCTGTGCCCAACCGAAACACCAGAAGGTGGAAACATTGGTCTGAGAAAAAACCTTGCTTTGCTTGCAAGCGTTTCACAGCCACTTGATGAAGAGGTTGTCGTAACAAAGCTCAAAACTCTTGGCTTGGAGGTATCACAATGACTGAAGTATTCGTAGACCACAAATATGCGGGCACCGTAAAAGACCCGCAAGACTTTATTGAACGCATTCGCTCAGAACGCCGCATGGGAAAACTCCCTGCTGGAGTGAACGTTTTGTATAACAAAGACACCGACGCAGTCACCGTAGAAACCTGCGCTGGACGTGTCGTTCGACCATTACTCGTTGTAAAAGACGGAAAAGTCTTACTCACACCACGCCACGTAGAACAACTACAAAAAAATGAGTTGTCATGGACAGACCTTGTCAAACAAGGAATCATTGAGTACGTTGACGCAACAGAAGAAGAAGGATGCCTTGTAGCATTCTACGAACACGACGTTGTCAAAGAAACAACCCACCTAGAAGTCGCTCCTATGGCAATCACTGGCCTTGCAACCGCACTTGTACCGTTTGGTCAACACAACCACGGTGTACGTAACGCGCAAGGTGCAAAAAACCAAAAGCAAGCAGTTGGTTTGTACGCAGCAAACTTTTACACACGAATGGACGTGGACTTATCGGTACTTCACTACCCACAACGACCTCTTGTACAAACAATCATGCACGAGTTGTCAGACTTTAACAAACACCCATCAGGACAGAACGTAACTATTGCAGTTCTCTCATACGAAGGGTATAACATGGAAGACGCAGTCGTTATCAACCAAGGAAGTATCCAGCGCGGTATGGGTCGATCAGCATACTTTAGACCTGTAGCAACTGAAGAGCTCAGATACTCCGGCGGTCTTATCGACGAAGTTTCATTGCCAGACAAAGAAACCAAAGGCTACCGCTCAGAACACGACTACCGATTCCTACAAGACGACGGTATCATCTTCCCAGAAGCACACGTGCGCGAAGGAGACGTTATCATTGGTAAAACATCACCGCCAAGATTCTTGTCAGCAATGGATGAGTACAACCTCACCAGCAGTGCACGAAGAGAATCTTCAGTAACGCTCAAGCACGGAGAAGAAGGAATCATCGACTTTGTCTTACTAACAGAAAACGAGGAAGGAAACAAACTCGTCCAAGTACGTATTCGTGACGACAGAACGCCAGAAATTGGTGACAAGTTCACAAGCCGCCACGGACAAAAAGGAGTTATCGGCCTTATCGTTCCTGAAGAAGACGTACCATTCACCGCATCAGGAATCCGCCCAGACCTCATCTTTGGTCCTCACGGAATCCCAAGCCGGATGACGGTATCGCACCTTATTGAGATTATCGGAGCAAAAACTGGTGCACTCTCAGGACGCTTTATTGATTCAACATTATTCGAGTCAGAAAAAGAACAAGACATCAGAGCAGAACTTGCAAGCCACGGATTTCAAGAATCAGGCCTTGAAACCATGTTTAACGCGATTACTGGGGAAAAGTTTATCGCAAACATCATGGTCGGTAACATGTACTACATGCGTCTAAAACACATGGTCGCAAACAAGCTGCACTCAAGAGCACGCGGTCCAATCCAACTCTTAACGCGCCAACCAACAGAAGGTCGTGCAAAAGAAGGTGGTCTGCGACTTGGAGAGATGGAGAAAGATACCTTTGTTGCTCACGGAGCATCACTCTTGCTCAAAGAGCGGTTTGATGCAGACGGAACAGTCGTTCCTATCTGTGAAAACTGTGGTATGGTCGCCACCTGGGACTTCCGCAGAAACCGCGGATCCTGTACGATGTGCGGCGACAACACTGACGTTTCAAACGTAGAAGTGAGCTATGCATTCAAGCTAATGCTCGACGAGTTCAAAGCCCTCGGGATTTATCCCAAACTCTTGCTGGAGAGCAAGTACTAGGAGTATCATATCATGGAACAACACATTAGCAAAAAACTACGCGCCATCCAATTTGGCATTTTAAGCCCGCAACAAATCAAAGACATGTCTGCCGCAAAGGTAGTCACTCCTGAATTGTATGACATGGAAGGATACCCTGTAGACGGTGGTCTTATGGACGTCCGCCTAGGTGTTATCGATCCTGGTCTTCGCTGTAAGACGTGCGGTCAGCGACTCAAAGAATGTCAAGGACACTTCGGATACATCAGCCTTGCAAGGCCTGTTGTTCACGTAAAGTTTGCACGCATCGTGCTTGACTTGCTCCGAACCACGTGTCGCGACTGTGGACGCATCCTCATTCCTAACGAGAAACGAGACGACCTTGCTGCTCACTTTGACAGAGCAGAAAAAGAAGGCGGCCTCTCAGCACGACGCTTTGCAATTAAGGAATCAATGAAGAGTCTTAAGACGATTAAGAAGTGCCCGCACTGCGTTGCAAAACAACAAAAAATCAGTCTTGACAGACCAACCACCTATCTTGAAAACGACCGACGTATCAGTCCAATCGAAGTACGAACACGCCTTGAGCGCATCACCGATGACGACATGGCAATCTTTGGTCTGAACCCAAAATTCGTTCGTCCTGAGTGGCTTGTGCAAACAATCCTTGCGATCCCACCAGTAACGATGCGCCCGTCAATCACGCTTGAGAGCGGTGAGCGCTCAGAAGACGACCTCACTCACAAGCTCGGTGACATTGTACGTATCAACCAGCGATTGTTTGAAAACATCAACGCTGGAGCACCAGAAATCATTATTGAAGACCTCTGGGACTTGTTGCAATACCACGTAACAACGTTTTATGACAACGAAGTATCACAGCTCCCGCCTGCACGGCACCGCTCTGGTCAGCCACTAAAAACATTGACTGCACGTATCAAGTCAAAAGAAGGCCGTATCAGACACAACCTTGCTGGTAAGAGAACAAACTTCTCAGCACGTACCGTTATTAGTCCAGACCCAAAAATCGAGCTGAACGAAGTAGGTATCCCAAAAGCTGTAGCTATGAAACTCACCGTTCCTGAACGAGTGACTGAATGGAACGCTGCCTACCTCAAACAGTTTGTTGAACGAGGACCTGACGCATACCCAGGAAGCAACTATATCGTGCGCCCTGACGGTAAGAAAAAGAAGATCAGCGACGAGACTAAAGAACAGCTCTTAGAAGAATTCCAACCAGGATTTGTTGTTGAAAGACACCTCATGGACGGAGACATCGCGCTCTTTAACCGCCAGCCAAGCTTGCACAAGATGAGCATGATGGCACACCGCATCCGTGTCCTTCCTGGAAAGACTTTCCGCTTAAACCCTGCAGTTTGTGCTCCGTACAACGCAGACTTTGACGGTGACGAGATGAACTTACACGTACCTCAAACAGAAGAAGCTCGCGCTGAAGCTGAAGTGCTCATGCAGGTTCAGACACAAATCATCTCGCCAAGGTATGGATTGTCAATTATTGGGTGTAACCAAGACGCAATCACTGGAAACTATATCCTTACGCGATACCTAGAGCTCAAACGCGAAGACGCAATCGACTTACTCTCAATGATTGGAGTAACAGACTTTTCGCGCCTTCCAAACACGCCTACAGTGCACGGACGAGATATCTTCTCGGTATTGCTTCCTGATGGCTTTGAGTTTACTGGCGAAACAAGAGGAGGAACTCCTGTTGTTATCGAAAACGGTGTTCTCAAAGAAGGATTCATGGATAAAGCAAACCTTGGTGAAGGTGCTGGACTGATGCTGAGAAACATTCACAAGAAGTTCGGAGAAGACCAAGCACTAGACATCCTCGGAAAGTTTTATCGTCTTGGAACACAAACACTTCTTGTGTACGGATTCTCGTTCACCTATGACGACATCGTCTTGGCAGCGGAGTCTGACGCAGAAGTAGAGAAAGTGTTGGTTGACGCTGAAAAAGACGTTGAAGACCTCATCACACAGTACAAGAGCAAAAAGCTAGAGCCCCTTCCTGGGCGCTCAGCAGAAGAAACGCTTGAACTAAGAATCCTTGACCGGTTAAACAAAGCACGTAACGCTGCTGGTGCAGTAGCAGCAGAAACTGCGCCTGTTGACGGACCAGTAATGATCATGGCAACAAGCGGTGCTCGTGGTAACGTAATCAACATGTCGCAGATGGCTGCGTGTGTTGGTCAACAGAGTTTCCGTGGTGGACGAATCGATCGCGGATACAAAGACCGCACCCTATCGTGTTTTGCAGCTCACGACCTCTCGCCTGCTGCTCGCGGATTTATTCAGCGAGGCTTTAGGCAAGGTATGAAACCATGGGAGTTTTTCTTCATGGCAATGACTGGTCGCGATTCACTGATGGATACGGCTCTTCGTACGCCAAAGAGCGGTTACTTATACCGACGACTAGCAAACGCTCTTCAAGACTTGCGCATTGAGTACGATGGTACTGTGCGTGACGCTGGAGGCAAGGTCGTTCAGTTCTCATACGGAGAAGACGGTATGAGCGTTCCTCGTACACAGGGCGGAAAAATCGATGTGAAAAAGATCATCGAGCAGGTGGATTAAAATGGCAGACGTATTCCTAGAGTATCAAGACAAGCTTCCTCAAGCAATCATTGAGCAAGTACAACAACACCTCCCAAAAGGAGCTACTGACGCGAAAACCAAAAACGTCTTAGAAGCAGTGTATGAAGAGTACATTAATGCACAAGTAGAACCAGGTGATGCTGTTGGTATTGTTGCTGCTGAAAGTATTGGAGAACCGTCAACACAAATGACGCTAAACACCTTCCACTTTGCAGGAGTATCTGAGATGCAGGTCACTATGGGTCTTCCGCGTATTATTGAGGTCTTTGACGCTCGTAAAACGATGAAGACGCCTACCATGGAAGTCTATTTGAGACCTCCATATAACGAAGGAAAAGACATCAAGATTGCAGCTATGCGCATCAAAGAAACAACTATTGAGGATTACGCAACATCATTTAGTATTGATATCGCGGCTCCATCACTCACTGTTGCTTTGGACACAAAGCGTCTTGAAGCGGTTGATTCATCAGTAGATGCTGTTGCACGTATTCTTTCAAAGGGATTTAAGAAAATGAAAGTTGCTCTGAAAGGATCATCTATCATCATCACACCAGGAAAAGACCAATCTCTTAACGACTTGTATCGCGTCAAAGAAAAAGTACGCGGAGTATACGTTACTGGCATCAAAGGAGTATCACAAGTCCTTCCTGTTAAGCGAGGCGAAGAATATGTTATCGTCACCGCAGGAACAAACCTCAAAGAAGTGTTTGCCCTTGACTTTGTTGACGAAACACGCACGTACTCAAACGACTTGTACGAAGTTGAAGCACTCTTGGGTATTGAGGCGGCAAGACACCTTATCATCAAGGAAGTCTTGAAAGTTCTCAACACGCAAGGTCTAAACATTGATACGCGGCACATCATGCTTGTTGCTGACACCATGACTATGGGCGGCGACTTGCAAGGTATCAACCGTACGGGTATTGTGCGTGAAAAAGCGTCTGTACTTGCACGAGCATCGTTTGAGACGCCGTTTAAACACATCATTAACGCAGCGCTTGTTGGAGAAACAGATTATCTAAACAGCGTTGTGGAGAACGTCATGGTCAACCAACCAATCCCTATCGGTACAGGGATTCCTAAGTTGGTAACCAAGACTGGGAGTAAAGAATGACTACAGAAGAGATCCGTAAATTATTAGAAGCAGGAAAGCTCGTTATCGGGCACAACGAAACTGTTCGCTCACTTGAGCGACAAGAAGCAAACACCGTACTTATTGCAAGCAACGCTCCTGAAGTGGAGCGAAAAGCAGTTGCAGACTATGCCGAAATGGCTGGCGCAACAGTGACTGCTTTGGATGTTAATAACCAGTTGCTTGGAACGGTATGTCGTAAGCCGTTTGCTATTTCGTTTATCGCGGTACGTAAATGACTGTATTTGACCAAGAACTCATCAAGCTCATGAACTATTTTGAGCAAAAAACCGGCGCTGCCGTAAAAGATTGTTTTTACGACACGCTCGGAAAGCTCACATTTGTTGTAGCTACTGGTGAACTTGGCAAGGCGCTTGGCAAAAAAGCAAGTAACCTAAAAGACCTTGAAAAACGTCTTGGTAAGCGCGTTCGCGTTTCAGAATTTGCTCCTTCTCGCCAAGAGTTAGTCAGTAATTTTATTGCTCCGCTCACTGTTAAAGACATTGAGGACCGCGGCGACGGTCTTGTCGTAATTACTGGTGGGGATGAGCGCGTCAACGGTCTTTTGATCGGAAAACAAGCGCGCAACCTGCGCAACCTTGAGTGGATGGTGCGTCGTTTTTACGAAGTACAAGAAATTAAGGTTGTATGAACAGCAACGTTTAAAAACACCTTGTCATTCTCGCAGTGTAATGGGAAAGAAAGCTAGCGGTCTTAACGCCGCCACAAAACTCAAAAGCCGCCGCGCACAAAGCCAGGAGTCTAGCAAATGGTTTGTGAAGCGAAAGTACGGTCTGCTCAAAAAATCGGATCCACTTGAAGGCTCAGCACAAGCTAGTGCTATTGTTCTAGAGAAAGTTCAGATTGAAGCAAAGCAACCAAACTCGGCTATGAGAAAGTGTGTTCGTGTACAACTGATTAAGAACGGTAAACAAGTTACGGCTTTTCTTCCTGGTGACGGTGCTGTCAAACTCGTTGACGAGCACGATGAAGTCATGATCGAACGTATCGGCGGAAAGATGGGTCGCTCTAAAGGTGATCTTTCAGGTATTCGCTGGCAAGTTATCAAAGTTAATGATCAATCACTCCAAGCTCTTAGAAGCGGTAAGATTGAGAAGGCAAGAAAATAATGGCAGACAAAGCAGCAACTCCACACATACTCGCATTCAACAAGTGGGATGTCTCTGGCATCTCAGTAACAGACCCTGGTCTTATTGCGTATATCAACTTGGAACCTCGCATCGTTCCTAAAACTGGTGCACGCTATGCTGGTAACCGCTTTCACAAGTCTAAATCCTTTATTGTCGAGCGCCTCATCAACAAGATGATGGTTGTTGGTCACAAAGGTAAAAAGCACGTTGTTTCATCCGGTCACAACACTGGTCGCGCAAACACTGCGTATGACATCGTCTTTGACGCACTTACTATTATCGAGGAGCGCACTAAGAAAAACCCTATTGCTGTCTTTATTGACGCTATAGAAACCGCTGCTCCACGTGAAGAAATCATTAACATCGAATACGGTGGCGCTCGCTACCCTAAAGCTGTTGAATGTGCTCCTCAGCGCCGCGTTGATATCGTGTTGCGACAAATGTCTCAATCAGCATTTCACAAGGCGTTTAACAAGAAGAAATCAACTGCTCAAGCTCTTGCTGACGAAATTCTTGCAGCTGCTAACGGCTCAAACCAGTCGCAAGCTATCCAAAAGAAAATCGACCTTGAGCGAACCGCTGATTCCTCGCGATAAGCACGCACTTTTTTATACTTGTTTTTTCGTTTTCGTAGGTATGGGTGTAGAATCGAGGTTACAGGAACGTATTAATCGTGCCAAAGAAGTTCTTGCTGACTCAAATTCATGGTTTTCGCCAGATCCATCATATAGGGGTGTTCATTTACTTCCTTTACGGCTATCAGGTGGTATTCGTCCGCTTCATTTGTTTGAGAACGTCGTGTTTGTTCCTGGTTACCTGTCAACCGGGTCATCTGCGCTAGCAGCTGGCGTGATGAATAATCCTACGCAACCTATTCCTCAGTTAAAAAGAGAGTATAGGCGATTCACATGTTCTCTAAAAAAGGCAGATTTTGTGTGGGACACGCAGTTTCCTTTTGAATTCCCAGCACAGTTTTACCCAGTGCATTGTGATGAAGATTTACGCCATGCACTCTCGTCAGTGCAAGAAGCAGTGTCTCATGTTGTAGATTTATACAGGCACTAAAAGCTGTGGATGCCTTCAAGTACGTGTTCTGCGTTCATGATGGGCTTGTCTACTTTGTTGTAGTCGTCAAGGCCTATGCGTGGACAGCCCGTGTTGAGCCATACTTCAACGAATGGAAAGTCGTTAAGGCCTTCCCAGTCTACGGTGTTTACTAAGAAGTGTACGAAGTCTTTGTCAGGATATTTCTCTCGCAAATGTTCAATCGCTTTTCCGTCTTTTTGCCCGCTCTTGGTCGTTGTTAATACTCCGATGGTGTTTGCGTGTAAGAATTTGAGCAGAGCGCCTTTGTGCTGTTTCATGATCTTCTCTATTTCTTCTCGTGAAAAGACGTCCCATGTCTCAAGCAGTGGCTCGTAGCGGTATACTGGCTGTGCGTTCTTGAACAAGAGCGCTTTTGGGTGGAACTCTCCTTCTCCTACGTACAAAAAGCCGTCAACGCCGTCCCATGTTTGTATGCTGCACCCAAGAATTTGTCCTGGGGCGCTGGTGTGGCGTGCTTGGTAGAGTTCTACTTTTTTCCCTGCGTTCTCGAGTTGCTTTGTGATGTGTGGTAGTTTGTCAACCCATTGTGCTGGCACGAAGAGTGCGAGGTGTTCTGGGAGCGCTTCTAATAGGTCTTGCGGTAGCGTTACTTCTGCTACGCGGTATACTGAGATGTGTTCTACGCGCATGGGTTTCATTAGCTTGTTACCCGTACCCCTACTGGTATTCCTGGGGAAAAGACGCCTGCAAGTTGTTCAAAAAAACCTCTTTGTCGTTCGTATCGTCGATATCTGGGTGTTGTTCCAAGCTCTTCTTTAAGGTATGCTTCGAGTTCGTATCGTCCGCCAAGCTCGTCCACAAGACCGAGTTCTTGTGCTTGTGCTCCTAAAAAGAACATTCCTGTCCGCACCTCTGCTATTTGTTCTTCAGTTAGGTTTCTTCCTTTGGCAACGTCGTCAACAAAGTAGTCGTGGATGCTGTCAAGTTGTGCTTGGAGCATTGCTCGTTGCTCGTCTGTCATGCGGACAAAGGGGTTTCCCACGTCTTTGTTTTCTCCTGCGGTAAGTTGTTCGTACGTGACGTTGTATCGCCCAAGAAACTCTGAGAATTCAAGATATGACGCGATAACACCTACTGATCCGGTGATGCTCATTGGGTTTGCGATGACGTAGTCTGTTTGTGATGCTATCCAGTACGCGCCTGACGCACCTACTTCTCGCACCCATGCTACTGTTGGGGTTTCTGCTCGTTGGATAGCAGAAGCGATTTCTTGTGAGGCAACAGCTGATCCTCCTGGACTATTGATTTCTAGGACGATAAGGCGTATTCCTCGCGTGTCGTCTGCTTGTTCGATGTAGCGCACGATGTCTGTTGCTGACGCTGTTTGTGGACTGAACAAGTCGTTTGATCCTGAGAGGGTGATAACTCCGTGTACTGGGATGATAGCAACGTTTGTTGTTGATGGGCCGCTGCTTTGTGCTGCAGGGGCGAGTATGAGTGTGAGTGCGAAGACGCTGATGAAGATCCCTATGGCGATGAGTACGATATAACGTGTTTTCATGTGGCGTAGGAAGCGGCGTTGCTTTTTATGTATGTTGCTTGCGGCGACACCTTTATAAGCGCGGCGTCGCTTGTCATTGTAATGGAAGAACAAGAAACAACTCGTGTGCGCGTTCCTCGTGAGGGAGAAGTATTAGGACTTCTTGCTCAGCGTCTTGGCGGCTCTCGTTGTAGAGTACGCTGCATTGACGGTAACGAGCGCGTCTGTCGTATTCCTGGTCGCTTAAAACGGCGATTGTGGGTGCGCGAAGGAGACATTGTTTTAGTGGAGCCGTGGGAATTTGGCGGTGACGAGAAAGGCGATATCATCTATAAGTATCGTCCGCACCAGTCTTCGTGGCTGAGAAGTAATGGTTATTTAGAAGACCTTGATGATTTGGATGATTTCTGAACTGTTTTTTGTGCTTCAAGACCGATAAGAACTGCTACGCCTGTTATGATGAGTGCGTCAGCGATGTTAAAGACGGGAAACGTTCCTATTCTGATATAATCAATAACTCCTCCGTGAACGAGTCTATCAATACCGTTTGAGAGGACTCCTGCGATGATGAGTGCGAGTCCAAAGAATTCATAGTTTTTTTCTGTTCTGATAACGTATACGAGTAGTGCGAGCGCGATGACGCTGATGACGATCATTGCGGTGTTTGCGTTTGGAAAAAAGCCAAATGTCATTCCGGTATTAAGCGTGTACGTGTATAGTCCCGCGCTTGGCCCGTTGTGTTGTGCGATGAGTTTGAGTGCTTGATCTAGAATGAATAGTGCGAGTGCGGTAGTGGTTGCGAGGATTCTCATGTGTGTGGTTGTGTGCGTGATTATTTATGTGTTTACTTCGTATACCACGGTCCGCGCGGAGCGTCCTTTTGTGTTTGCTGCACTTTTTCTACGTTTTCTAGGCGGTGGTTGAGCATTTCCAGTTGTGACTTGATGCTGTCAAGGCGCGCGATGATAACATCGTACTGCCACGTATTGTCTTTGGCGTTTTGTGGTTGTTGGTCTTGTGGTACAAAGGCCATTCCTTGAGGGTGGTTTTCTGGTGTGTATTGTCCGAGTGCGTCGTGAGCGTTTGGGTTTGTCATCTCCGCTCCAGGGTTTGAGAAGTCTGTTTTTGGTACGGAGAAATCTGCTGAGAGGTCTGTGCTTAATGAGTCAAAGGGGTCTTCTTCTTTTTCCCAAAACTTCAAGTTCATGTGCTCACCACTCTTTTTGTTTGTTTGGTCTTTTTTAATGTTTGTGGTCAGCGATTTCTTGTTGTATCCGCGCAAGTTCTTGTTGTAATTGCGCAAGGCGCTCTTGGTCTTCAGGAGTTTTCGGAGTGAATGTGGTGATGAATGCTTGTGTTTGTTCATATACTGTCATGAGGTGTTCTAGTCGTCGGTGCAGGTATGCTGCGCGAAGGCCGATAACCGTGATGGTCAGTCCCAAAAAAATGAGTGCTGCTAAGAGTAAGAAGTTGGTTGTTTCTTCTTCAAGCGGTGTTTCTTCTATCACTGGTTCTGGCGGTTGATTGATGACGTGTTCTGCGGTGACGGTTGTTTGGTTGGTTGTCAGTTGTGCGCGATACGTTCCGTGTGTTTGGACAGGAAGAGTGAGTGTTTGGTTGAGCAGGATGGTGTCGTTGTAAATGACTTCTGCAAAGTGTCTGATGACCAGCGTTCCGTTTGTTGTGGTAAAGTCATTAGGCGTGATAAGAAGGTTGTACCCTGTGCTTGTTTGTTGTGCCCTCATACGCATTGATGGGTCTTGCGGAGTGGTTGGTTGCTCGGTGCTTGGGGGTGTTTGCGGCGTGACGCTGCGTATGCGCAACGAGTCTTGGGTTATTGTTTCAACATCGTTGACATCGTTATAGGTGAGCGTTACTAAGATGGTGTAGTCGCTGTTTGTCACGTTCGGTCGAACTGAGAAGGTGTGTTCTGCAACGCCGCTTGGCGGGAGCGTGATGGAGGTGTCGATATCTGCAAGAACGCTTACTGCGCGCAGTTGCGCGTTTACTGTGCGGTTGTTTGGATTGATAAATGTCAGGCTGATAGGGTGGTCTTGGTTTACGGGTAGTTGTGCGTCTTTGTAATCGTGAATTATTTGAATCGGACTAAACGCGTCCCTGACGGGGTAAGTGTAAGTTCTCGTCGACTCGGCAGTGCTTGTTTCTGTTGTGACTGTTACGGTGATGTTTGTGTGCATTCCTTGTGGTACTTTGTAGTTAAAGCCAAAGTATGGTGTTTGGTTTGCAAGAAATGTTCTTGTGAGTTGTTGCGTAAGGTTTATGCGATTGCTTATCTGTAATCCTGGGGCTTGTATGAGTACGTATGTTTCTGCTTCTTCGTCAAGGCGTAATGTGGTGCGAAATTCGTAGGTGCTGTCGGTCGTTGTTTGGTTGACGTAATTTGTTGTTGCAGTAACAAAATCATCTACGCGTACGGTTGCGCTATGGTTTTTTTCGTACGGCTCGGCTACGCGCGCGGTAAATGTTGTTGGGGTGGTGATGATGGCAGTGTATGCGAGTGTTCGCTGCGATTCTGCTGCTATCGTGCCAGTCCATGTGAGATCGGACTGGATACTTGAGTATTGTTCTGTGCGCGCAGTAGTGTGCTCTGTGAGCGTGAAGGTTCGTTGCGTGGGCGCGTGATTTGTGATTGTAAGCTCCACGCGAAATGGCTCGCCAATCTGTACGCGGTCAGGAATGCTTCTTGTGAGGGTGTAGCTCGTGTTTATTTCTTCAACACTAATCGTTGCTGTTTGGTTGGTGGCAGCAGTCAGGCAGACGATGTAATTGATAGTGTTTTGGCAGTCATCAACGCGCCAGATACTTGCGAATTGGTTGACACGAATGTTTGTTCTGTCTTCAAGAAGGTTTTCTATGGTAAAAAGAGTGTCATCCACTGTGAATGTGTCTGCTTGTTCATAGACGGTGATGTTTGCAGCAACAAATAACACTGCTAGGAAAACTAATACACCTCTCATACAGTGTTTGGCGAACCCAGGGCTTAAAAAGCTTATTGAAGGACTGCGTGAATTACGCCGTCTTGACCTGGTCTGTTAGTAACTTTAGCAAGTCCTTTGTCTGTTTCAAGAATGCTTCCTTTAGTAAGGATGTTACGGCGAACAAAGTGTCTGTTCGCTGCGTTTTCTGTTACAGAAATAATGGTTGCTTGTACGTGTTTGCCGTCTTTTCCGACCACGGTTGCTGTTTGGCTTGCCAAAAGCTGGTTTTTTTGGTTTCCACCAATAGTGCGTACGCTGCGTTTTCTTTCAGCACCTATCTTTGTGAGTGCTGGTGTTCCGCCTGCTTGGTGCTGGCGCCGTACGATGAGTCGCTTGTAGCGTGCACCGCTTGGTTTTCTGTTTGACCGTGATTGGTTTGTTACCATTACTGTTCGTGAATTAGAGGGTGTTTTTAAACGTTGCTGTTCGTTGCGGTATGGTGTCCGCCCAAAACTTTATAAACGGCCCGATGTTCGCCTGTGTTGGAGATTAAATTACTATGATGGACCCCGCAAGACCCTTAGACGCATTGAACGCAGCTCGCAACAAGAAAGTGATTGTTGAACTAAAGAACGGTCGCCAATATACAGGCACCCTGAAAGCTTTTGACATCCACATCAACACCGTACTTGACGATGCTGAAGAGCGCGTTGAAGGAGAGATCACCCGAAAACTCGGTACGCTCTTTATCCGCGGCGACACCATCATTATCATTTCACCAGCATGACTAAAGGAACACCATCAATGGGCCGCAAGAGCGGCAAAAAAACGCACCGATCCTGTCGAAGATGCGGAAACCGCTCATTCCACGTCGGACACGGCGTCTGTTCTAGCTGCGGCTTTGGTAAATCAACCAAGCTGAGGTCATACGCCTGGGCTACTCGCGTATAGTCACTGGACATTCGCCCAGAGTTTTTTTATTTGTTAAATTCTTAATATTTTTGTGAATATTCGTCCTGTGTTACCTATATTGCTTACTATTGATGTTGCGTACTTGCTGGGAGCAATAGTTGGCGATGGCACAGTGTATGGTGGCAGGAAGTCTCGCACCAGCTCTTCTCCACATTATCGAGTCTCAATATATGCCAGTAACGTTGATTGGCTGAATAATGTATGCAAAGCATATCATGAATTGCTTGATGTGCATCCCAATATTCGATTTTCTGTCCGGGTAGCAAGAATGGCAAAGCAGGGTCAGTACGCAGTACACATTGTTCATAAAAGCTGGCACAGGTTTTTGACTGATGAAATGAATATTCCTTCAGGAAAGAAAAGCGGAATTGTACGTGTTCCTGTTTCTATTTTACGAAGACCTTGCTTGCACGCTGCTTTTCTCTCTGGATATTTTGATAGTGATGGTGGTGTGAGCGGGAGAACGATCGGCTGGACGTCGGCTAGTAAGC
>SKIA01000039.1 GCA_007116645.1 Candidatus Woesearchaeota archaeon | reverse complement strand
TTGCATTCGTGCGTACACCTGACCAGCAGAGGTTCCCGTGAATGTTCGCCCTGTGCGACGGTACTCAAGTTCATAGTCAACACGGAGGCGCTGTCCTTGCACGTACACATCAGGAATAGTACAGTTCACCTGAAATGTCTGTCCTGAAGCGATTGAGCCTGAAGGAGCAGTACATGCACCCACCTGATTGCCTGTTGTCGCTGTCATACCCAGATCCCCGATTGCTTCACCAACTTGGTTAATCATGATAACCTCTAGTAGAGCCGTTGTGCCCGCGCTTTGCGTGATTTGGTACTCATCACACCCAATCTCTGGACTTGATGTGCACCTGTCTGGGAGGAAATTTTGAGGATTCAAAACTCCAAAATATGCTAAAGCTCCAATCATCACAAGAATAATGAGAAATGCGAACCCGTAGGTCGATAAGAACTCAAGCGCTGCTTGACCTTTTTTGTTATGTTTCATAATTATAAACTCACCAATACAAATCTAGCAACTACCCTATATAAACTTTTTCAGAAAAACGTTCCGAAAGCACCTGACACCGCTCGAACCGCAAAGAAGAACACGAGCAACGTCACTGTCATAAACACAGGAATATATTTCAGACCAGCAATGATATCTCCTTTCTCAATGATGCTCACAATCATTGCTGAGAAAAATGAGATTGTGCCCAAAGCCAAGTAGCTAAACGTCATGAAATCAGAAGTTAACTGATCACCATACTCTGCAAGGCGACTCATGCTCTCAAACAGTTGCGCAGCGCCACCAGCGCTTCCAGAGATACCAGGAGACGCAGCGATTTGGTCTGCAAAAGACAAGATAACTTGGAAGATGACGTTTGCTAAAGCAAATAATACAGGCGCTAAAAACATGACGATAATACTAATGAAAATCATGTATGAAACAACTGATGCAGCCATTTCTTTTTTGAGCGAAGAAGTTTTTCGCAAATTATCAATGACGCGCTCAATAACTGCTGCGACCTCACCACCAGATTCAATTTCTGAAATGATCAAATTAATAGAACGGCGAAGAATTGGACTTTCATACCGCATTGCAAACTCATGTAGAGCTTGAGACGTATCATTACCTGTCATGACTTGTTTTGAGACCATAGTAATCTCTCGAGATAACACACCAAACTCAGGGCGGATTGCACCCCACAAGCTCTTATCAAACGACATGCCCGAACGAAGGTTAGTTACTACAAGTGCTAAGTATTCAGGAAGCTTTTCTTCCATTTCCTTGGTACGGTTATAGATTTTGACGCTCAGATACGACCAGATAAAAAACATGAACAAAGCAACAATAGCACCCACAGATACAATCCAGAATACGAGCGTGCTCAGAAATACTGCGAGCGCTGACACGCCCACAATCATTGGATAAAAGAATCCGTAAAACAAAATGTAAGTGATGCCTAGCGAGGCAAAAAACATGATGGTAAATGCTGAGTACGGAACAATCTCAATACCTGCTTTGAGCAAATACAACCTTAGCGGGTCTCTAAAGCGCTCAAAGACGAATGCTCTGCCAATGCGATCAAGGTGCGTCATGACGTCCATTAGATATTCACCTTTGGCCTGATGCCTTTAAACATCGTAATAAACATGAAGTTAAGAATTATGAGGAAGAGAATAACGACAAGGTATGTTGTCATATTCATGGTGATATTTGTGAATGTAAGAAGAACAGTAGCGATAGTCATTCCTAGACTAGGAAACACTACTGCAAGAACCATGAAGAGCAAAGTAACGGACGGAAGCTTTTTTCCGTAACGCTTAATTTGCAAGAGCTGGTCTTCAGTAATGTCTTCAAGAACTGCTTCAAGACTTTGCGTAACATCAATACCAAGGCGCAAAGCGTTGTGGATTTGGAACAAAATTTTTCTAAATGCCATTGAAGGACTATTGTTCATTGCGCGCTCAATAGCATCTTCAAGCGAGGTTCCTACTTCAATATCTTTGATAATCTCAGCAAAGTACTTGTTTGCGACACCATACGAGTTTGCAGCTTCAGTAAGAGCGTTAACAAGTGGCTTTCCTGAGTGCAACTTGATAAGAATGAATCGTCCCGCAAATAATACTTCTCGATCAATATCAATCGCTCGTCGATGAGCAATAATAACAGGTTGTTTGGTGCCAAACCAAAAACCGAATGCGAACGTAAATACCACGCCAATAAACCAAGTAAACCAGGACCAGTCCATGCGGTCAACAAGCATTGCAAACAAGATAGCAACCAAGAAAGTTCCGAGCACTGACTTGATAAAAACTTTTTTCAAGAAAACATCAGCAGGGATGAGCATGTGAGCTAACTTAAGGTCGTTAGCAAGAGTGGGAAAATACCTCAAAAGATAACGAAAGATCACTGACCCTCCCCATCAATCTTGAGTGTTCCACGATAAAACTTACTCATGATCATACCAATTTCGTGAACATCCTCTTTGCCAGTTGCGACAAGCCACTTTAAAACACGGATACGATAGTCAAGGTCTTCAGCTAGTTGCTGTGCATTCATACCCGTGTAGAGGCGTAATTTCTCCATGACGCTTTCTGACTCTCGAACCTTAAACAACATATCGTTATACATGTCTAGTTGGAGCAGAACGTTTGGATCTCCCGTGCCTAAAATCTCTGCGATTTGCAAGGTTCGGCGCTTACCCGTGCGGCGGTTTCTGTTTTGAACGATAACCATGCCCAGACTAGAAATCATTGGTTTAGGAATATCAATTGGCGGATTAGTCAGACGCATAATTACTTCGTCAGCGTCGTTTGCGTGAATCGTACCGTAAACAGAGTGACCTGTGTGGATAGCTTCTAGCAATACTTCTGCTTCTCGCTTACGACGGATCTCGCCCACAATAATACGGTCAGGGCGCATACGCAAACTGTTAACGAGCAAGTCAAGCATAGTAATCTCTCCTTTTCCTTCTGGATTTGGAAGACGCGTTTCCATTGGGACCCAGTGCAAGGTCTTTGGCAAGACAAGCTCTCGCGTATCTTCGATTGAAACAATCCGTTGGTTTGGAGGAAAAAAGTTTGCAAGAACGTTAAGCATACTTGTTTTACCGCTACCCGTACCACCTGCAATCAAGATCGAGAGTTCGTTTTGGATGCCAAGCCAGATAAGTGCTGCAGCAGAAAACGAAATAGTTCCTTCTTTTAGGAACTTGGTGATCGTCCATGGGTCATCTGCGAACTTACGGATGGTAATCGTGTTACCTTTTGAAGAAATCGGGTTGAGGGTTGCGTTCACACGGTCACCTGTTGTGAGGTGTGCGTCCATGAGCGGTGAAAGTGAGGTAATCTCTTTACCTACTTCTCGGCCAATCTGCATTGCGTAGTGGCGGATGCGAGCTTCATTTACAAGCTTAATATTTGTTTTCAGCCACGCGTGTTTTCGGTGATAGACCCATACAGGTTCTTTTGCGTTGTTAATAACAATCTCTTCAAGATTTGGGTCGCGAAGGAGAATCTCAATTTTTCCAAGACCAAGGTTTTCTTCAACCAAGTAGTTGACAAGCATGCTCTGCTTTTGTTCGTCAGCTTCAGGGAAATATTGTTTAATCAGTTTTTTAATTTCTTCTTCAAAGTGCTTTCTGATAGCTTCAGTTCCTTGTTGTTCTTCAGCCTTCTCAAGTGACCGACTGTCCAGGCGACTAATAAATTCTTGACGAATTTTCTCCAAAACAACCTTTGTGGTGTCCGTCACGCTGGTAATATTAATCAAATATTGAGGAACGGGTTCCTCAAGGTCCTGAGTAATATTAATATCAACGACGATGTCGTTGACAGATACGGTGTAGCTATCGAGTAATTGTGCCATCTAAAACCTCCAAACATTCTGTTAAACGAATACGCGCAGCCCTATCAGTAGGATTTTGTTGTACGCGTCGTAAAAATAATTTTGCTGCAGCATCATAGTCTCCCTGACTCATGGCCTGCACACCTCTCACATAAAGTGAGGAAAACACTTCTCCATCATCAATTTCGGGAAGCGGCCTTGCTTGTGGAATCTCATTTTCTTCTTGGACAGGGTGCTTTCTGACGATGCGAGCACCACTTGCCGTAAAGGACTTTTTCCATCGCTCAAGTTCTTGACGAGCAGCAAGAAGTTCTTCATCTTCATCCGGTTCTTCTGACTCTGGGGCTTGTTCTGCAACAGGTCGTGGTTGAGCAACAGGCGAAGGAGTAGGCTCAGCTACAGGTTCGGGAGCAGGCGAAGGAGTAGGCTCAGCTGGCTCAATAACAAGCGCGGGAGCAGCAGCAACTGGTTCTTTAGGAGGAACATACACGGGATATGGCTGTGGCCCGTCAGGCTTGATAAGAGAGAGTGCTGAGAAGACATCGCTTAAGCTTTCTTTTGATTGGGGAGCGGGCGCAACTGGTTTTGCTTTAGCCGGGACAGGTTGAGGAGTAAGAGGTTCTCGAACAAAGGCCGGTTGAGGAGTAGGGCGCGTTTCAGGTAGTGATTGCAAAGACGGCGCGCGCGTCATTGATGTCTCAATTGATTCACGAGGAGATGTAGGTCTCGGACCCGTTTTGGTAGTTCCAAACACGTTATCACTACCTTGAATCTCTTCTAGGATGCGAGCAGTTTTGTGCTTGTCTGCAACAAACTCATAAATCTCTTTGTACGCTAACTGCAAGAGGCGGTAGTATTGCCGGCGTTCTTCTTGATGATCAATGGACAAACTCAAGAACGCTTGTTTGAGTTCGTTGAATAATTGACAGGCGTGATGGAATCGGTCGTGCTTGAGAGCAAGCCTGATTTGCGTTTCATAGTCGCGCGTGTTAAGAAGTGTTGCTTGCTCGTGTCTAATAGGAACGTTCACACGAGTAGTTGGTTCGTGACGGCGCACAAAGCGACTCATGTCGCGTTTAACCCAGTCTTTAAGCTCCACGCATAACCTCCTGCACGTAATCAGCGAAAAGCATTTCTACATCACTAATACCTCTGCGGCCACATTCTTCTGCAAAAAAAGTTTTTTGAGATTGCACGACAGAGTCAAGGTGTTCTCTCCATAATTGCGCGTGTTGCTCTTCAGGAATTTGTCGTTGCTGACAATACGTGATAAACACTTCTTTGAAGTCTCGCAACGAATATGCTTCTTCATCTACGAGTCTTCGCGGACCAGATTGCTTTAAAGAAAATACGTACGGAGTAGTAAATTTGTATTCAATACCTAGCAAGTGTTCTTCAACAAGAAAATCCACCCAGGACTGAACAACTTTTTCTGACAAGCTAAGACGCTTTGCGACATCAGGCACAGAAATCTTTTTTTCTGACTGCACAACACGCATTAAATCGTCAACACCAGTCTTTAACTCACTCATTACACTCTCCCTCTTTGTATTACCTTAAAAATGCGCTATTTAAACATTGTTACCCATTGAACAGTAGTTAGTCGCAATTCACACTCACCGGCTGAGTAGCCAAATCCTCACGACCTTGAAGACCATATACAGGCGTGAAGGTTGAATCAATATAGATCCACCCACCAGTCTCATCAAGTAAACCAATTAAGCAGTGTTCGCTGGTTGATTGAGGATTTCTGAAGTCAATGTGATCGCGTTGAGTAGTATAGTGGCCAGGAGGAAAGACAAAGTGAATGCTATTTACGCGCCGAGGCTCAGGGTTTCTTATGAACCGCTCAAGATAAGGAATTCCCGGATATGAAGCGTTGGTTCCCACGTATGTTCCTTCATTTGCATGAATAAAGAAGTCGTCAACCGTACGGATAACTCCTGGCGCAAATGTTATTCGTGGATCAGCCTTACCATACCTAATTGCAAGCGGGTCAATAAGGCCAGAGATAGGAACAAGCCGCTGCACAGAAAGTTCTCGACTCAATTCCATACGGTTGTCCACATCATTAAGATCCAAGCTAAAAGTTGCGTCAACAAGAACTGCTCGAAAACCCGCAGGAGCGATATCAATACTTTGCAAATCAATAGAAAATGATTCATACCCCAAAGATTCTTGGTAAAATGTTTCAAGCTCAGTCAATGTATCAGTTGCTGAACGCACCACGCGCTGACTAGTTTCACCTACTGTAGTGCCAGGCCCAAATTGCCCGCAATCAGTAGAATCAACAATACAACTAGAAAAAGCACTTTGTAGAGCAGCTACTGACATATATGGACTCTGGGCGCCAGAAGCAGCGTGCCGTGCGAGCTGATTGAGCGTTTGACGAGAATTAAATTCAACCCAAACCGGAAGCTCGTTTGTCTCAAGCGTCTCAACGCGGTCAAGCGTGTTTTGTACGTGCAGGCGGGAGTCTTGTGCGAGTTCGCGCTGTGTTGCAGGCGAAAACACTACAAACAACACTCCAACAAGAAGTATTGCTGAAAGAGACAGGAAAATACCTTTTCTTCCTAAACCCATATGCGAACCTCCACTAAGTCAGGACCGAGCAACTCATCAAGCCCATCACCGTCAGGATAAATCGTGTATAACATACGCCTTGAATTAATGAGCAAAACCGTTTCTGCCTCTGGCGCTGGCGGAGCATAACTGAAACTACCATAAGGAGTCTGCATCGTAATGTTTATTCCGTGTTGCGATGGCAACAAATCCCCAATAATTGAATCAATAAGCTCATACCCCCAATCATCGCAATTTACGCCACAAAGGCTAGGGTGGCGCTCCCACACCTGCAACTGCGCCATAGGCGTAAGGAATGCATCATAACGCTCGCGATTATCTAGCACTTCAGCGATAATAATGTCGTTGATAGGTGTTTCAAATAGTAAGTTTGAGATATCAATGGATGCAACTCTTGCTTGGTCTCCACGGGGAGTCGAAACAAAGTCAGATACGAGAAAGCCAATGCCAATAAACACGATTGCTGCTGCAAAGAACGCGTCTATCAAGTAAAATTGACCATCTCTCCTCATACTCTTTGTTTCTGGAAGAGCAGAATTTAAAGGTTTGGGAAAAGACGCAAAAAACATAATACATATAAATAAACTTAGACACTGTTTGGGTAGCGTTCTTAAGCAGTGAAATAACAACAAAAGGTGATACTATGCCTGAACAATATGAAGAAGACTATGAAGGGGAAATGGACCTCGAAGAAGCCGGCTATCTTGACGACTTCGATCTAGATGATGATGGTTTCGACAAGGAATACGACCGTATCTTCTCTGAGGACACAGAACTCGACGAAGACGTCAAATCATACGAGAGAGACGCAATCACCGGGCGGCGTGCAAAACACTCCCGCATGGCAGTACTGAACAAGTCCAAACTCTCAAAACATGAAATGGACGATTTGTTCTTAGACTAAAGCTTTTTCAAGAAAGCACTGTTTCTTTTCTGTATGCAAGAAGATATTTGGGATTTTGATGAGCAATCAGTCTATGAGTCTGTAAAAAAGCACGATGCAAAAAAAGTGTTGTTGCACTTACCAGACGGTCTGAAAATGCACGCTAATGACTTGCGAAAAAAAGTTCTTGCAAATACTAAAGCAGACGAAGTCTTTGTCTGGGCCGGAAGCAACTTTGGCGCTTGCGATCTTCCCGTTGAGGCACGAGCACTTGGCGTTGACTTAATCATACACTTTGGTCACAGCCCGTGGAATTACAAACGAGAAATCGTTAGTTAGATCCATTCTCGAAACGAACTGTAATGTAGTCATTTTCTCCATCACTAAAATTTTCGTGCAATCCAAGAGACCTTCCGCACGGAATACGATATTCCCTGCCACTCCAACGCGTAGATAAAGAACCCCATAGTTCTCCGTGTTGTTCAAGCTGCTCGGGAGTCGCTTTTCCCGTGATGCGACCCAAGAAACCTCTGCCAGCGCCAATTCTTTTCATACGTAAATAGACCTCATCAGTAAAGGGCGCACCTACCTTTTCTTGGACAATGCGTGCAGAGTCTGCAGAATATTCAATTCGTGAGCCTTCCAACACCAGGTCAGAAACGTTCGAAGTATTCTCACCAAAATAAATACGTCCATGTTCTGGATTAACAGTTACGTCTCTGTGAGGAAGAGTAAATACTAATGAATCAACACGCGCACGCATATCAAACTCGTCAAAGTTAGTAGCAAACTGTTGCGAATGGTGCACAATGGTTGTGTACAAAAAGCAAGGTTCGAGCTCTTCATGAACTGCTGCGGAATCTTCAGGTACATCTTGTTGTGCAGCAAGAGGCGAACCAATCCCGGCAGCAGCAACGAGCGTCGCAAGAGTTCCAGCTGCTTTACGTAACATATCAGAGGAGAGGAAATAATTGTTATAAATCTTTGCTCCCTACCAGTAGTTCTTCAAAACGTTGTTTTGTTTTCAAAAGAAGTTCTTGAAAACGCTCTGGAAGAGCAGGATTGATTACGAACTCAACAGTCATATCTTCTGGCGACCCAGAAAAACGCAAGGCAGAAGACCAGCGAGGATAGCCTGAGACGAGCTCTACTGATTCTCCTTGTGAGAGTTGTTTGTGAACGAATTTCTCCAATGGGGCTCGTTTATGAGCGCTGGTTACTTCGTTGTAGACGTCCACTACTGCGTTGATTGTTTCTTGGTCTGCGTTCACTGCAATAGGAGTTAAAGTCTTACGAGCATATAAATATCTCTGCATCATAGTGTGTTAAGGTGAATGCACATGAAAACAGATTTGTTACACACCCTTGCGATTATCTTCGCAGCAGGAATCGTGCTTGTCGGCATATTAGCAGTACTTGAGCCGCAAAGTGCAAGCGACGCACGAACCCTGTCTGTGAGCGGAGATGCGACAAGAACTATTAGCCCGGACGAAGCCACCATCACGTTTTCCGTCATTACAGAAGATGCTGACGCAAACACTGCTCGAGCAGAAAACGCTCTGCGCGCAGAACAACTTGTGAGCATACTTCAAGAATTTGGAACGGTTGAGACAGCAAGCTTTTTTGTCAGTCCAGTCTACGAACCTTGGAGAAATGAAGAACGAGACCCTCGCATCCAAATGTATCGCGTATCAAACACCGTTACTGTTACGATGAGCGATCTTGAGCGCGTAGGAAGCGCAATTGATGCAGGAAGTACTGCTGGTGCAAACCAAGTGCAAAACGTTCAGTTCTCACTCACACAAGAAACGCGTGAGCAAGTACGAACTGAGCTTTTGTCAGAAGCAGCACAGAATGCGCGCATAAAAGCAGACAGTCTTGCAAGCAGTCTTGACGTCCGCATCAGAGGCGTGCACAGCGTTTCAGAGTCAAGCATGAGTTTCCCAGGACCGTTTTATGCTCGCACAGAATCAATGGCTATGGACGCACCTACAACGCCAATTGAGCCGCGAGATTTAGAAGTTTCTGCATCTGTTCAAGTAGAATACTCTCTTCGCTAAACAGTTTTTTTCTTTTCTTTTTTCCATTTCCACAGCACATATACGCACGCGAGCACAATGAGCCCTGCTGCGGCGAGTGTGAGATTTTCAACGAATGGAACAAAGTCACCAAAGTACGCTCCGATGAGTGCGATGATTCCTGTGTACGTTATCAGTCCAACTACCGCTATAGGAACAAATCGTTTTGCAGAAACTTGTGATACTCCCGCAAGAATGCTAATCACATCAATTGGAAACACTGGTACTGCATACACGACATAGAGCATCCACGGGTATTTGCTGAGCAGGTGATCGTAGCGCTGTCGTTCTTCTGGTGTTGTGCTTTTCTCAAGAAACGGCCTTCCCAGTTTTCGTGCAAGGAAAAAGACAATGATTGTTCCGACGACGTTTGCAGTGTACAGTATCGCCCACGCGTGCCAAAAGCCAAAATGAACTGCTCCCAAATAACCAATAAGTCCTCCTGGAATTGGTGCGATAATCACTTCGATAACAATTATGAAAAAGAAAGCTGTTCGCGCGACAATAGGCGCTTGTTCAAACACTCGATCAAGGCTAATGAATTGTAAGACGAGCTCTGATAAGAGCATAAGCGCAATGAAAATGACTGCGAAAATGATGATGGGTTTTCGTTTCTGTATAAATCGCTTAACGGAATTCACATAGCAGTTGTACGCGGCATGTTTAAGAACATAACGGGCTTGTTCAACACACTCCTTAAATATCAAAACACCTTCTGAAGCAGTATGGATAAAACAATCATATGCCCCGTAGGCGACCGACCAGAACTCTTGTTCCCAGCACTCAGAGAATTCAAAGTAAAACACGTACACCTGCTTACTTTAGACGAGTATACTGATAATGCAGACCAACTCGAAGCAGACCTCAAAAAGTTTCGCATACAAACCACTCGAGAACAACTCACAGGAAATGTATGGGAAGACGCGTTTGTCAAGATAAACGAGTTCACAAGAAACTTTCCTGACGTTGATAACCTACTTGTGTATGTGGGAACTGGCGATCGGACCACGCAATGCGCAGCAACATCCGCAGCATTCGTTAATGGCCTAAGAGCCCTCACAGGGACCGAAGACATTGTCTACGTCTTGCCAGTCATGAAATTTTCGTACTACAACAAGATACAAGACCGAAAGCTTCACATCATGGAACAACTCGCTCAAGGAGAAATCAGTCTTAACGACATCGCAAAAAACATGCGCATATCTTTGTCGCTATTATCGTATCACGTGCATGGAAACAGAAAATCAGAGGGACTCATTGAGATGGGGCTTGTTGATATTAACGAAAAAGAAAATCAAACCCACATCGCACTCACACCAATGGGAAGACTCTTGCTCAAAGGATACATGCCGGAGTGCGAAGTCTGCTAAAGCAATCGACCAATAACAGGAATAATTGCAAGAGCTAATGCAACGCTAATAATTACCATTGCTGCATACACAAACTTGTTCCACGCAATAATTTTTGCTCCGTCAAAAATCCAGAACGGGATCAAGTTAAACAATGCCAGTGCGGCGTTGATCGCAAAACCCAGAGCAACGATTTGTCCCAGAAGGGATGCTCCTGAGAGCATAAAAGCGATTGGCAATAAGAGAAGCGCTAAGATAACGTTCACCAACGGCCCTGCAAGTGCGATAATACCGTTTTCTTTTCGCGACACAAAACCAGAAATCATGACTGCACCAGGAGCGGCAAATAAGATACCTGCAAACGCGATGAAAACAGACAAGACAAGCATGGACAGATTAGCGCGGAACTCAGCAAACTTTCCAAAGTGCTGTGCAGTAAACTTGTGTGCGAGCTCGTGAGCAATAAACGCTACTCCCACAGTGATTGCTGCGACCCAAAAGTTTGTAAAGAAACTTTCTGTTTGACCAAGAGCTATTGCAAAAGCAACGCTAATGAACACCCAAGCCAAAAGCAAGTCCTTGATTTCTGTGTCTGAAAAGCGCATAAGAAAAAGAAGTGAGTTCGTGCTTTAAATCCTTATGGTCTTACTCGCAGCGAATAATGTCAGAAAAATTCCCTTGATATGGACCATATAACCGGCTCTGAGCGCGTGTAGGGTAGAACGCGACGTAATATGTTGTTGTGTTAAGTTGGTGTCCTCTAAGAACGTGCGGCTCTGCTTCGTAGCTGATGGTGCGGTCAAACACAATGCTTGATCGCGCAAGAGAAGGCCTATCTGGGAACTGAATAAAGTCTTGTTCTGTAATGTTTAAGTTGTCAACGCAAACAGATGTTGCGCAGCCAGAAATCATGAGTAGCAAGAGAAGTAATAGTATTCTCATATTCCTAATAGTCGCGAGACTGAGCGCTTTTTTAAGCGCATATAGATTTTTCCTTCACGCATCTCTACTTGTCGGTGCAAAACGCTTGCCCCTTTGTGTAAAAAAACGTCAACTGTGTTTTGTTCTGCGGATGCGTAGTCGCCTACCATACCATTCTTTACCCCAACAGGGTAGTGTTTATAACCATTTATAAGCATGGTGCTTGGTTTTGTTGAAACTCCTATCCGAGTGTGGAGATGCGTGAGTCTTTCGGTTGTGCGGAAAGCTATTCTACTGTAAAATACACTCGTCGATTGTTTTTTCCCTTGTTATCAAACTTCAAAAACTTGACTTTTCCGGCTTCTTTGGTGTTGGCAAGGTGTGTTCCGCCGCAGGCTTGCATGTCAATATCGCCGATTTGAACAAGACGCACTTGCGTTATGTGTTCTGGAAATCCCATCTTGAGTGTTGAAAGCCTATCAAGTAATTCTTCTGCTTCTTCTCTTGAGACGACGTGTGATGTGACGTCAAGTGATTGCTCGATGAACTCGTTTACCACGTCTTCAAAAGCTCTTAGCTCGTCAGGATTGTAATCGTCAAGCTCATAGTCAATTCTACTTTTGTCAAGGCCAAGCTGGTTACCTGTGACGACTGCACCTTTTTTGTCTTCAAACACTTTGCTGACAAGATGAGCTGCGGTATGCATGCGCATGTGCGTGTAGCGCCTGTCCCAATCAATTGTTCCTGTGACTTCGTCTCCGACCTTGAGCACTCCTTCCGGCTCGACTTGGTGGCTTGGTTGTTCACCAAATAATCCTACAAAAATTACTTTTACCTCTCTTCCATCAGCAGTTTTGAGAACGCCAGTGTCATGTGGTTGTCCGCCCGACGTTGGATAAAAATAAGTTTCGTTAAGCGTAACGAATTTGCCGTCAGCAATGCTTTTCACAGTGGTGTGAAATTCTTTTGTGTAGCCATCTCTCATGTAGGGTTGAATGTCTGCCATAAGGTCTGAAGAGTGAAGTGCTATAAAGATTTTTTGTGATGCTCAAAGCGAGCATAATTTTTCTCAATCTTTTTTTTGTGCTCAGTTTCAAGATCCATATCGAGCAGTAGCGAGAGTTTTATCAAATAAATGAAGGTGTCCGTGAGTTCTTCTCGCAACTCGTCTTTTCTTAATCCTGATTCGCGATGACTCTTTTTTACGTCGTTTGCAAACTCTCCTAATTCACCAAGCAAGTGGACTGTTCCTCGATACAGTTCTTCAACTAACTGCTCATCAGATAACTCGCGATCATAATGAGCCCATCCATGGGCAGCGTCAAATTCTCGTTGACGGTCAATGATTGCTTGCAAACGATCACTCATCTTCATACACCATAAACAATCCGAACTTGTATGTTGGGTGGACCACATAGTTATTATTGTGTTTGACAGCGATGGCAACGATGTGTGCGTGCTCAATCATTAGGTCGAATTCTACTACATGGATGATCCGTGACAGTAAGAGCACAAGAATGGTAAGTACACCAAAGCCCAGAAAGCTTGCAAAAGCAACCAATGGTGTGAGTACAAAGCTTACTAAAGGAATAAATTCGTCCAGCAGTTGACCAATCGTTAACACGAAAGAAACGTACAACATTGCCAAGAGTACTATGCGTAAGAACTGATAAATTCGGAGGCGACGGGCAGTCTTTACAATGTTTGTTGAGAGAAGCTTAAAGTTTTCCTTGTCAACCTTATCTTTGATAGTAACGTGGTCTTCTAAGTAATCAATGTGTCTGAGAACGCGCCATACCGGGTTGAGTGTGAGCATACGAACCACACTCTTGAGTTTTTTGCCTTGCTTCATCTGACGGCCTTAGCAAATAGTCCAAGGAGGACTAGCACAACACCTACAAGTACGAATCCGAGTCCTTGCGTCCAGCCCCAATGTGCTTGAACGAACTGGGATGCGCCTACGAGTAAGAAGAGCGCACCAATCATGAAAATGACATAGAGCACTGAAGCCTTAATTACTTTTTTGGTAGTTTCATCAATGCGATCTTGAATGCCTTCAACGGCACCAATCAATGCTTCACCTGTTAAGTACGAGGCAATATTTTTGAGCGTATCTCCAAAGCTCACTTTTTCTTCCTCCGAAACACTGCTGCTGCGAGTGCTCCGAGCGCTGCGACCGCTCCCACTGCGATCGCTGTTGCTTTTTTTGGGTTTTTTTTCACCCAATCAGAAGAGCGCTTAACGCCTTTTTCAATTTGCTCTTCAGCACGAACAATAGGAGTGGACTTTGACTTCTTTTGAGTAGTTTTCTTCGCAGCTTTTTTTGCCATGAAAGGTTTAAGGAGTTTGTTCTTTTAATACTTTGCTCGTTTGCGCCTCTAAACGAGAGTAAATAATCTCTGCTAATGGTTTGAGATTAATGATATCTTCAGCATTATATTCTAAGAGTAAGTCAAGATATTGTTTGTTGCCTGTTTGACGATACGCACTCCAAAGCTTGAGCGCATCAGCACCCGTTACGCCATCAACGTCTTCTCCGCGAGCAATCCCTAATTCTTTTTCAATTCTTTTTAGGCCACCCGTAAGTCCTGCTCTTGCACCTGCATGTCGTAGGTCGATATGAGGAATGTCCGGAATTACGTCGCTAAAATATCGGCGAATAATGGGAAGATCGAACGACGCGCCGTTGAAGGTGACAATGAGTTTGAACTGACTTAATACACGCTTTACATCTCGCCCATCAAGGTTGTGCTCTCGAACAAACTGCCAGACGTTTGTTCCGTCACTGATGCCTAACACCGTGATGTTGTTGTGATAATTTGTTTCGATATCAACAAAGCATGCTTCTTGTTTGAATTCGCTCCATAATCGCCATTGCTCAACGCTGGGAAGACAGCAAAAGTGTGTGCTGTTTCCGTCAAAGAGAGCTTGTTGGCAGCGCTTTAAGTGCAAGTCCAAAAGTGGTTTATTACTGTCTGAGACGCCTCTGACAGTTGGTGCTTGCAAGAAGTCGTTCCAGGTGCGAATGCCTTGTTTCCAGAAAGATAGTTCTCGCGTTTTACCAACTTTTGGAAGATGTATGAAGGTGTGCTGAATCACTCTGAGTGATTGGATGAGCGAGCATTCATAAGCGTTACGCTGAGATGTCTAGTGCACAAACATTTATATCTTATCACTCATCAATAGCATAATGGAATCTACCGGAATAAATAGCGAATATCAGGCACCACAAGAGCAGCAGGAGTTAGACATAAAGACTGCTGGAAATCCGAGCCACACAAATCAAATACGTTTTCTGACCCAGAGTGAGCTCGCAACAGTAGACTACCATACCGATTCAGACAATTACAGAACAAGAGCCCCTATAACCGTATCAATTGAAACCCTTGATAGCACCAGGCGTTTTGTTGACGTTGAAACAGGGCAAATTGATCGTTATGTAGTGTTTGACAAAACACTTGTTGGTCACAGAATGCGTAAATACCAAAACGTCGAATCTGAACCTGTGGACAGGGACTTTTCTCGACTTACACCACTGCTTCCAGAGTTTCGAAAAGCAAGAGATTTGGTGCACAGAAGAAGTAACGATGGCCAAACACTAGATATAGTGATTAAAGCAATTCAAGCTGCTGAATAAATAATATTTTTTTCACAAAATTATTTTCTATATAGAATTTACTTTCCGAAGCGATTAAATATACGTTATGCTATACCAGTGTTGGGGGTTGGCAAGTAATTCCGACATTTCATGTGGAACCTTGCTGGCAAAAAACATGAACGAAGACGACTTTCAAGAAATCATCAGAGTCCAACAACTCATGAGCCAGCGATTGCTCCAAGAGCATAAAACAGACAATAAAATCGATCTGTTAAACCTCATACAAGAACTTTCTGAGAACGGGAAAAAACGAGTACAAGTAGAAGCACTGCTTATTGAAGCCCAACTCGCAAACATGACCGAGCGAGAAGCAACAATGCTCTTAGACGAGCTAGAACGAGACGGACTTATCACGCGACCAAAAGTCGGCTGGATTGCATCGTACTAGAAATCAAACAACCCTTTCTGAGAAGAACCTTTGAGCACATCACCAAACGACGTCTTGTAAAACACCAAAATACTGTCAGCAATTGGTTTTAGTTGCTTGTCAACATAATGCTCATAATCAATGCTGTGTTGTTGTTTTTCAACAGGCTCTGGACCATCAACAGTCAAAACATACTCAATAATATCAGACGTAACCTCGTCCATCAAGCGAGCAGCCTTCACGTGAGGAGGAGTCGTTTTCGTGTATTCAGACAACTTCTTTCTCAAAGCCTTTCTGTACACGAGTAAGTCATCATGCTTTCCTGAGCGAAGATCGGCAACAAACGAACGAATAAACTCTTGTGGGTCTTCTCGGCGAAAGACGCGGTCAAGAATACCTAGCTGAAACTCTTTAGAAAGATCAGTCCAGTCGCGACGCACAAACTCAAGGCCTGTAAACTCAACATCCTCTTTGCCGTTTTTGTTGCGAAGCCCGGCGTAGCGTTTTTTGGCTGCCTCCCCTGAACGAGTCATAGGCATAAGAAAGCGAATGAATGTTTTTTCGTACTCCATCTCTAGAAATGACTCACGAGCATACCGGTCTTGAGCGTAAGCAGTGAAAAACTCGTTAAGCTCAGAGGCGAGTTGTTCGCCAATCTTCTCTGCTTCTTCTAATGAATCAATGGCTAGGTTTACAAATAATGAGTCAGTATTGTGAAGCATGAGCTGACCGCATGCGTCAACAAACATATGACTATCTTGAACGGACAAATCATAAACATAGCCAGAGTACTCCTCCTCAATCACTTTTGTTTGTAAACGAGTGTTGTTCTTTGAAGAAGGTTGCAAAGTGTACACTTTTCGAGATTGATTGTAACGTATACTGACAGCGTATCCTAACTGTTTTGCCAGTAAGGAAAGACCTGACACGAGTAAAAGTGATTTTGTAGATGCGCGAAAATGCTTTGCGACATACTCTTCAGAGTATTTTCCAGTGCCGTCTCTATGACCATCTCCCATCACATAGTACTGCAAGAAGAGTTCTTTTTCTCTTCGAGGAAGATGAAAAACGAAAGAAGGAATTTTCTTACCAGAGCTTTTCTGTCCGCAAAGTTCTTTGAAAACTACTGCTGACAACTGATTCATAAGTTGAAGTTTGAGAGTTGAATCAGTATACT
>SKIA01000027.1 GCA_007116645.1 Candidatus Woesearchaeota archaeon | reverse complement strand
GAAAAGAATCCGCTAAGAAATCTGACGAAGAAAAGCCAGCTAAAGCAGAGAAAAAAAGTGCTGAATCAAAAGAAGAAGCACCTGCGAAAAAAGCTGCGAAAACCCCTTCTAAGAGCACTGACGAGTAGTTTCAGTTTTTCTTTTCTTCAAGAAAACTTTATAAATGGTCATTGTTGGTTTTAGTGTATGTTAAAGAAAGGTTCACTTGCTATTTCCACTAATGCTATTGTTGTATTGATTATTGCTGTCGTTATGCTCGCTCTCATCTTGACTCTAGTTACGACGGGTTTTGGGCTTATTGAAGACCGCTTCTTTGAAGCGATTAGTGAGGAGCAAGATCCTCCTGGTCCTTCTGGAACGCAACACGTGACTATTAACAAACAAAATATTCGTGCGAGCGGAGGAGACCGCATCGGGTTTAAATTCGCAGTTCTCAATGTTGATGATAATCCCAGAATACTAACAGTTGATGATGTCCATGTTGAGTGTAGCCCTACTCCCTCCCCATTTAGAGAACAAGAAGGAGACACCATTTTCCTAAGCAGCGAAATTCCTTCTGGAGAAGCTGCAGTGTTTTCATATGCAAGTCGACTTTCAGGAAGCCTTACTAGCGATGTATACTTATGTGCCTTACGAATTGACGGCGCTCGCGGGCAAGCAAGTTTCCAAATCGATAGGAGATAATTATGGCTAAAAGGAAACGAACACTCACTAGACAAGAAGAATTCGATATTTTAAAACTCGTCTTAGACAAGTTTTTGTGGGTGTCTGTTGCCATCTTACTGTATGGTATGTGGCGTATCGTTCACGACCTGGACTTCCATGTAGGCATTTGGGTACTTGGCGCAGGCGTAGTTTTATTACTCATTTTTATGGCTATTTTGGTGCGAGAATATGAAGTTTCTCGGTAAGCGAGGTATGGAAATTGCTGCTGGCACGATTATCATGCTTATCGTATCCATCGTCGTGTTAGGGCTTGCGTTAACATTAACCTATAATGTATTTTGTGCAGCTGAAGATACTGCAAGAGACATCTCTTCTCAAAACCGCGACCAAATTAATCGCTTATTGACTAGCGGTGGTCGTGTCGTGGTTCCTGATAATAATCGCGAGGCACGTGTTGAAGGGAGTTTTATTTGTGGTTCGTCACGTTCGCAAGCAGTTGATTTTGCTATCGGTATCCAAAACCGCGGACAAACTCAGGGAGGTTTTAATGTTCAGGTTAATTTTGAAGGGGCAACAGACAACTCAGGGGGCGAAATTGACACGGCTGGATTGTTTGGCGATAACCACCTCTTAATTAGTATTGGCGATCAGGACCCGTCAAGCGGCGTGACCAGTATTGATATTAGCAACTTAAATATCCCTAATGGTCAAACAGTCATGGGAACATTAATTGTTAACCTTCCTTTGAATGCACCACAAGGACAATATCAATACAGCATTCGAGTGATTCAAGGCGGGCAATTGTACGGCGCTCAGATGGCGTATGTGAGCGTTCGTTAAATCTTACTGTATAGTTCTCTTAATGCGCTTTGAGGATCGTCTGTTTTGGAGACGATTGCAGATGCAAGAAGTACTCCTGCTGCTCCTTCATCAAGTGCTTGTTTAAGATCTGCTCCACTACTTACTCCTGCTCCGAGCAAGACGTTTTTTCCGAGCAGTTCTACTGCTTGTTTGACTATTCCTGGCTGCGCTGTGATAATGCTGATATCTCCTCCGATAAGCTCAGGAAGTTCTAGTGCGAGGTAGTCTGGATTGTATTGTTTGAGTCTTTGCGCCCTGTCAAGGTTTTCTGCGCACACAATGCTTGTCATGCCAAGTTCTTTGAGTCGTAAAACGCGCGTACCGACTTCTTCGTCAGTCATTTTCTTTTCTGCGTGATTGATGAGTGAGCCTACCGCTCCTGCTTGTTTAATCGCCTCACACAGCACGCTTCCTGTGTGTGCGCCAAAACCCTCAGCGTCGACGTGTTGTCCGAGCACGGTCGCGTGTGGTGCGCACAGTCTGATGTCTGTTGGTTGCACTGCCACCCATGCTCCAAACTCGCTACATATCTGCGAAAGTCGTTGTGCTTTCTCGCCTGTTCCTTGTTCGTACGCTTTAAAATTCACGATCACTATTGGTTTCATCGTTTCTTTTTTCCTTTTGATTTCTTAAATAGTTTTGCTAGGTCGTCTTTGTGGTTTGTGATAAGAAAGTATCCTGCTACTAGTATTAACACTAGGCTGAGTATGTGTCCTGTTTTAATCCACGCCCCGAGCACGACAGGGTCTGCTCGTAAGCTGTTTACTGTAAAGCGCAGGATTCCGTAGAGGAGTGCGAATGTCCAGAAGATAAATCCGTGAGAAAACTTTTTTGTTCTCCATAGTAGGAGCGTTACGGTTCCGATAAAGATGTTTTTTACAAAGGCGTAGAGTTGTGTTGGGTGTCTGCATCCTTCGTTATAGGGTGCATACGCGTTTGGAAATTCTACGCACCACGCAACGTTTGTTGTGTGCCCTACTATTTCGCTGTTTGAAAAGTTTGCAAGTCTTCCTAGTGCTAAAAAGAATGCTGCTACTATTACGGTGATGTCTGCGAGTTCGTAAAAGTTTTTTTTGTTCTTGCGACTCCACAGCCATAATGCCAGGACTATTCCTGTGAACCCTCCGTGAAAGCTCATTCCTCCTTGCCATACTGCGAAAAAGTCGAGTAGGTTCCAGCTTCCTTGGTGGTAGAAGAGGAAGTGAAATGTTCGTGAGCCAAGAAACATTCCTAGCAGCATCCATAGGATTGCGCTGTCTGCTTCTTTTGCGCTGAGAACTGTTTTTTGCAGGACGTAGTATGCTGCTAAGAATCCAAGGACATACACAAGGCCATACCAGCGTATTTCTAGTGGTCCGAGTGTGAATAGTACGGGGTCTATTGTGTTAACAAACATTATTGTCCTCTTGGTAGTGCTGGTTTATGTTGTTGTCGGTCTTCAAAGTGAGTGATGATAGGTCTTTTTTCTGGCAGTACGAGTTCTTCTAGCAAGATGAGCGAGCAATATTCACACACATATTGTTCTTCTTGTTCTTTGACAGTGTTTTTGCATAATGCGCACTTCATACGCTTTAAGACACGACAATCTTTTAAATATCTGTTCTTGTCTTTTCTTTTATGAAGTTTGAGGAGTACGATTTTTCAGTTCTTGAGCCTGAAATACAGGGTTTTTGGGATGATAACAGCATCGTTAAGAAATCCAAGGATCGTTCTGGAAAACCGTTTTATTTCCTTGATGGACCGCCCTACACTTCTGGGAACGTTCACGTAGGCACTGCTTGGAATAAGTCTATGAAAGATACTGTTGTGCGTCTTCGCCGGCTTCAGGGTCGTGACGTGTTTGATCGCGCCGGTTATGACATGCACGGACTTCCTAATGAGCACGGTACTATGAAGGATTTGGGCCTTGAGACGAAAGAAGATATCTTAGCGTATGGTCTTGATCGTTTCGTTACTGCTTGCAAAGAGCGTGCTGCGTCAAAACTTGCGAAAATGAATAAAGACTTTTCTCGTTTGGGCGTGTGGCTTGATTTTGAGAATGCGTATCAAACCATGAGTGATGAGTGGATGGAGAGTGTTTGGTGGCTTGTCAAAAAGGCGTATGAGGACGGGCGACTCTATGAAGGTCTTCGTCCTATGGCTTGGGATCCTGTGCATGAGAGTGCGTGTGCTAAGCACGAATTATTTTACAAGTCCGTTGAGGACACAAGTATTTACGTGAAGTTTCGTCGTCTTGATTCAAATGAGTTTTTTGTTGTCTGGACGACTACTCCGTGGACTATTCCGTTTAACTTAATGATTATGATGAATCCGCAGCTTGAGTATGCTCGCGTTGCTGTGGGTGATGAAGTGTGGATTATTGCAAAAAGCCGTGTTGACGCAGTACTTGAAGCTGCTGAGGTTTCAGGAGAAATAGTAGAAACTGTTCTTGGTAAGTCCTTTGCAGGTGCTGAGTACGAGCACTTTTTGTCTCAAGAGCTTGGTCTTGACAAACTCAAACAAGAGTTTCCCAATGTGCACACTGTAGTTCTTTCTGCTGAGTACGTGGGTGATGATGCAGGTTCTGGTTTAGTTCATGCAGCTCCTGGTTGTGGTCCTGAAGATTATGAAGTAGGCATTCAAAATAATGTTCCTGCGTTTAACACGCTTGATGAGCGCGGGCGTTTCCCTGAAGGTTCAGGCGTGTTTTCTGGAAAAACTGCGAGAACTGATGATGAGTACTTCACGCAAGTAATTGATGAGCACAAACACCTTGTTGCTGCTCAGCGTTTTGTGCACGATTACCCGCATGCAGAGCGCTCTAAGGCGCCTGTTGTCTACAAGGCCACTAAGCAATGGTTTTTTCGTGTTGCTGATCGAAAAGACGAGCTCATAGCGGCTAACAATGCTGTTTCTTGGAATCCGCAAGCAGGCTTTAATGCGTTTAATAGCTGGCTTGAAAACTTACGCGACAACAGCATCACTAAACAACGCTATTGGGGCACTCCTATTCCTGTGTGGAAGAACGTTGATGACCCTGATGATATCATTGTTGTTGGTTCTCGCACTGAGCTGCAAGAGCTTGCTGGTTCTCTTCCAAAGGACTTGCATAAGCCGTGGATTGATGACGTTGTTATCAAAAAGGATGGTAAAGTGTATCGCCGCATCCCTGATATCATTGATGTTTGGGTTGACGCAGGTGTTGCAAGTTTTGCCGCTCTTGGCTTTCCTCAGAACAAAGAACTGTTTGACAAGTTCTTTCCCGCTGACTTCATCATTGAAGGTAATGATCAAGTTCGCGGTTGGTTTAACCTCCTCATGATTGCAGGTATGCTTGGTTTTGACAAAGCTCCGTTTACGAACGTGTATATGCACGGCATGATTAATGATGCTCAAGGCCGTAAGATGTCAAAGAGTGTTGGCAATTACATTACTCCTGAAGAAGTTGTTGCAAAGTTTGGTGCTGATGCGTGTCGTTTGTATTGGATTGGCGGCGCAAAAGCAGGCCTTGACTTAAATTATAATCATGATGATTGTCAGCAAAAACATCGCAACTTGTTTGTCTATTTTAACATGCACAAGTACATTCTTGACTTGCAAGTCCAAGCAGGTAAAGCCCCTGTTGGCCTTCCCGCAGAGCTTCAGTTTGAAGACCGTTATGCACTCTCAATTACGCACCGAGCACTAAAACTAGTCGCAGAACATCTTGATGCGTACGCTGTTGACAAAATCCCTGACGTCATTGAGAACGCACTTCAAGAACTCTCTCGCACGTATATCCAGTTAGTACGTCCGCGCGTACAAGAAGGCGATGAGTATGCTGTGCTGCAAGTGCTCGCGCATTGTTATCAGCGCTTACTCGTTGCTTTGTCTGCTTTGTGTCCATACATTTCCGAGGGCATCTGGCAAAACCTCAAAGAGCCACTACAGTTATCGCACGAGAGCGTACATCTTGCAATGCTTGATACTGATTACTCGTTCGTTGATGATGCTGTCGAAGAGGAAATGGCTTCTGCTTCTCGCATCATCAGCACCTTGCTTGCTGCTCGCGACCAAGCGCAAATTGGTGTTCGCTGGCCGCTGTCGCGCGCAATCACAAACGCTAATCCTTTGTCTGATGCTGCGGCCGCTCTTGTTAAATCGCACACGAACGTGCGTGCGCTTGAGTTTTCTCAGCCCGAGGTATCCTATGTTCTTGCTCCTAATTTCCGTGCTCTTGGAAAGCGGTTTGGCCAGCAAACGCCTGAGTTTGCACAAGCGATTTCAACGGGCGACTATGGCGAGGAATTTGCTAAGAAGGGATCGATTACTGTGCAAGGCGAAGAGCTTGGCAAAGAGTTTTTAGAAGTGTCAGCAACTGCTCCTGATGGGTTTAGTCTTGCACAAGATAATAGTTTACTCGTCATGCTTGATACGGCGCAGTCTGATGAATTGCTTTTGGATGGTTTTTTCCGCGAACTTGTTCGTCGTGTGCAACAATTGCGCAAACAGGCTGATATGGTCAAGCAAGACCGCGTCATTATTGTGCTCTCAGAGGACGTTAAAGACATTGTTTCTGGGCGCGAGGAAGAGTTGTGTCGCTTAACCGGTGGTGTTGAAGTTCGATTTGGAGATCCTGACTCTGCCCCGCATCATTCTTCTCACTCGGTTTCTGAGCGTGAGTTGCGTGTGGGATTGTTTTTGCGCTAGCCTTAAATATCTTTGATTATAGGTTTTAAGCAGAGATGAGCGTTAATCCTTTCCAATACATTGACCTTGCGCAGATCTGGAGTACGTCTGTTGCTTTTTTGCCGCGTTTTTTTGCTGGCATCTTAGTGTTTGCAGCGTTTTACTTATTATATCACGTTACTGTGTTGGTGTTGCGCTCGGCTATGGAGCGTCGCAAAGCGCACGCATCAATTATTTCTTTAACGGTAAAAACCTACAAGCTCGTTCTTATCTCCACAGGTATTGTGTTGGCATTGTATCAGATGGGTGTTAACATTACTGCAGCACTTACGGGGCTTGGTGTTGCCGGTGTTGCTCTTGGTTTTGCTGCTAAGGACACCTTATCAAACTATATTGCTGGGATCACTATTTTTTGGGATAAACCGTTTTATGTAGGCGACTACATTGAGGTTGGCAACAGGTATGGTCGGGTTACCGAGATTACTATGCGCTCAACTCGTATTCGTACGCGTCAAAACCAGTACCTTATTGTTCCAAACCAAACGATTGTGAATGAACTTGTGATTAATCACTCAAAGAATGGCGAGGTGCGTGTTGATATTCCGCTCAGTATCAGTTATTCAGATGACATCGCTCGCGCTCGTGATGCGTTATTATCAATTATTGACCCTGATCTTGACCCGCGGTTATCACAGTATTTGCGCCCAAATGTAATTGTTGAGGAGTTAGGAGACAATGGAGTGCATCTTCGTTTTCGTTTATGGATTAATAATGCAGAGGATGAGTTGCCAGTTCGTTTTGAGTATATGGAGCGTGCAAAGCTGGCTATTGAACAAAATGGTATGTCTATTCCGTTCCCACAACGGGTAGTGCATACGAGGAATGATTAGAATGGCTAAAAAAGCAATTGACACCCCCCTTGGCGAGTTAACGTTACGAAAATATGAGCCTCCGCGGCTTGATGATGAGCGCGAGCTGGTGAGAAAACTCTGTTTGTCTATGGGTGTGTTGCAACCAGGTGACAGCCGTGACGTTGTTGTTGATGTGTTGTACGTGTTGTTAAAGGCTGATGGTTTGTTATCGGCAAAAGAGGTTGAGCACGCAGTCATTGATGCTCGCGAAGCCGCGGGCGTTCCTATGCTTGGTGTTGCTCCGAGTAATATTCGTCGCCAATTGCTTCGTTTGAGAGATATTTTCTTGGTTGAGAAAGTCAAGAATGAGTATCGTGTGCGCGAAGACACGACTCTTATTAAGATTTTTGAAGAGCATGTTGAGCGATATTATCTGCGTTCAATAACTGATCGCGTCAAGGAGTATTTGCGTGCTGCCGATAAGGTCTTTGGTAAACACAAATAAACTCTTTCTTACTTCTGTGTTGTATGGTGTATGAGGCGCGAGAGGATTCTTGGTTGCTTGAGCGCGTTGTTTCTGAGCGCGCGTTTGGCCGCGTAATCGATGTCGGTACTGGTTCGGGAATTTTAGCGCTTGCTGCTAAGGGTTCTGAAGTGTTGGCCGTTGATATTAATCCTGATGCAGTCTCTTTTGCGCGCTCGCAAGGTGTTACAGCAGTTGAGTCAGATTTGTTTTCTGCTGTTTCCGGAATGTTTGACACAATTATTTGTAATACGCCGTACCTTCCTGATGAGCCTTTAGCGCCTGATGTGGCTTTGGATGGTGGCGAGAAGGGCTTTGAGTGGACGCTGCGTTTTTTAGAAGAATGTAAGACGCACCTTGCTCGTGATGGGCAGGTATTGTTTCTTATTTCTTCGTTCACCAACCCTTCTGTTGTTGAGGAGTGGCTTGTTAAGAACACGTTTTCGTTTGAGGTGGTTGCTTCTGAGAAATTATCCTTTGAGGAGTTATTTGTATATCGTGCTACTTGGGCTCTTCCTGATCGTCCTGATGCGGTATTTGTTGCTCGTGGGCGTCGAAGCCGTGTGTATCGCGACGGTGATGTCGCAATTAAGCTTGCTGACGCTCGCAGAGTTTCTCAAGAAGCACATATGCTGTCTTCAGTCAACAAGCTAGGTCTTGGTCCTAAACTCATTGAGGCTTCTGAGAATCGTTTGTGCGTAGAGTTTATTGATGGTGTGCGTATCGATAGGTTTTTGGCGTCTTGTTCTCTTGGCGAGGCTTCTTGGGCGCTTTCTGAGGTTTTCAGGCAGTGCGAGGTGCTTGATGAGGCAGGAATTAACAAGCAAGAGATGACAAACCCGTACAAGCACGTAATTATAGCTGGTGACCGCGTTGTCATGATCGATTGGGAGCGCGCTAAGAAAAGTTTGCGCCCAGCAAATGAGGCACAGTTTCGTGAGTACCTCAAGCGCGTTCAAAAAACGTTTCCTCATCTGTCTGAGGTGTCTTTGTGAGTTTTGCTTCTCGCGTGTACGAAGTGGCGTCTACTATTCCTCCTGGTAAGGTATCAACGTATGGTGCGGTTGCTAAAGCGCTAGACTGCAAGGCCTACCAGGCTGTTGGTGTTGTGCTTTCTAAGAATCCGTTTGCTCCCAAAGTCCCCTGTCATCGCGTAATTAGGTCTGATCGTTCTCTTGGAGGGTTTATGGGCTCATCTGACAACACGAAAAAGCGTACTTTACTTGAGAGCGAAGGAGTGGTGTTTGAAAGTGACGGGCGCGTATCTTCTTTGTGTGTGGTTACGCTATCCACAGAATAGTTTCTTCTGATCCTCTGTATCGTATGCTTCCAAGACCACAGTTTGCACATCCTAGATCAATACGCAGGGGCTCTTTGTTGAGCGTTGCTTCAACAAACGTGCTATAGGGCGTTCTTCCTATGCGCGCGTCAATGTCTTGTGAGCGAAGCATGCTTACCAACAATACGCTGAGCGCTAGGTCGTCTCCTTCTCTGAAGAGTAGAGTTTCTTCGGGCGTGAGTACGTGGTCTCGTACTTGGATTACTTCAGTATGCTCAATGTGTGTCCGTTGCCACATGACGATTGCTCTGAGATGGCATTCAGTATTTGGCGTTTGACAGACCGTGATGATTCGCTGTGCTACTTGCGCAGTTTGCGGCGTAGGATTCATAATCCGTCCTGCGTCTCTTGGGTCAAGCACTCGCTGAATCTCTTGTGCTGCAAATCCTGCGGGAATAACGTCGTGGTATCCTTGTATTCCTTGGGGCCGCGTCTCGTCTGTTGGTATTTGTGACCCGATATACGTAAAGAGAGTGAGAACTATCGCTACTGTGCAGAGCACGATAATGAATTTGAACAAAAAATGCATCTCTTCTCTCTCCTCTATGACCTATATGGAGAGATATCTTTATAAGGATTTTTCGTGTCAAAGAGCGTATGATAAATCACGTCGCCATTATCATGGATGGTAACCGTCGCTTTTCAAAGCGCCTTATGGGGCAGCCGTGGAAGGGTCACGAATGGGGGCAGAAAAAACTTATTGAGGTGCTCAAGTGGGTTCAAGAGGCCAACATTTCTGAGTTGACACTATATGCTTTTTCTTTGCAGAATTTTGATCGGCCAAAAGAGGAGTTTGATCAATTAATGCAACTATTTATTGAGGGGTGTGATGAACTTTTGAGCCGTAAAAAGGAAGTCATAGGAAAAGACGTTCGTGTGCGCTTTATTGGCGAGATTGACCGTTTTCCTCCTGAATTGTCTTCTCGTATGCATGAGATCATGGAGTGCACCAAGGATAACTCTGCGTGTTGTCTTAATTTGTGTATGGCATACGGTGGTCGCGAAGAGATTGTTTCTTCGATTAAAGACATTGCTCGCCGCGTCGCCAAGGGCCAGTTATCTGCGGATGATATTTCTATGCAAACAGTTTCTGATTCATTGTCACCGTCTTCTGAGCCCGATCTTGTTATTCGTACGGGTGGCGAGGTGCGCACGAGTAATTTCTTGTTGTGGCAGACGTGGTATAGCGAATGGTTTTTTGTTGATTCGCTTTGGCCTGAGTTTTCTAAAGAAGAGTTTTTTGGTTGTCTAGAAGAATTTGCTGCTCGTAAGCGTCGCTTTGGTCGCTAGTCGTCTTGTGGTACGGGAAGAATTTGTGTGAGCGTCTTGTTTCCTATTTCTTGCATGTAGGCAACTACTCCCTTTGTTTCTGTTGGCGCTAGAATTGGTTTTCCGTGTCCGCACGTGCATGCATAGAATACTTCTCCGTGATAGGCTGCTTCTTGCAGTGCGCTTCCACACGATGGGCAAATGTGTTTTTTACTCAATGAGTCTCACTTCAATTTGCTAAAAGCAGTCTTGAATGCCTTATTTTCTTCCTTAATATTCTTGGTTGCTTCTTGGAAGAGTTTTGCAAAGTCCGCTTTTGCTGTTGTTTCTACGATAAATGTTGGTGTGCCAACAAGCGGGTGACTTACGCTGTAGGTTGCTACACTCACATCTTTTTGGTTGAGAAGTGCTTTTTTTAGATTGTTACAGAATGTGTGTCCTGCTCCTTTTAGCTCAAACGTAATTCGTTTGTCGCTCTTCTCTAAAACTGCAATCTCCATGTATGATGGTGCACAAGAGGTATTTATAAACGTTGTTGTTTGGTACTATACATCTTTGCATCTGCAAGCGCTAGTGCTGCTTGATACTGCGCAGTCAACGGTTCATCTTCTTGTCGAGGAGCTATTGTCGCTACACCATAATCAGCTCTAAAGAGCTCGTGTACATTCGATTGCCCCCGTATTGGCACTGCAGATTCAATAAGTGGACGCACGACTTGCGCAATGTTTGTGGCGAGAATATCAGCCACCATTTCAGCTTCTTGATATGTTGTTCCAGGAAGAAGTCCCAGGAATTCGCCCCCTCCAATTGGAGCGTAAAAATCAGTTCTTCGCGCATGATTTCTTAACTCGTCTGCTACCCGAGTAAGCACCAAGTCTTCGAATTTATGGCCTTAGGCATCATTGACGTCCCTGAACTTATGTAAATCCATGATGATAATACTCAAAGAATCTTTTGTAGGTACCACACTCTAAATATGCGGTCTTGAATGACTCTTGGTATTACCACAATAGTAACTCATCTAAAGACACATTAGCATTACTAATTAGTAAAACCTACTTATTGTGTTTTACTAAACCGAACAATAATCACGTCAATGTAGGTGCGTCGTTTCTTATGTTGACGCATCGTGTTTTTGAGCGGAAAATCAATTGGCCACACGTGCGTGACTGTAAATCCCTCGTCTTTTGCGAGTTTCTTGACAAAGTCCTCTGCTGAAGCCAAGTGCATACTGTGCACGATTGGTGCGCTTTTGAATGCTGCAAGCAAGAACGCCTTGTCTGCGTGCAATATTTTGGTACCGAATGGCGGATTCATGATAACCACGTCTCCTTGCACTGGCCGCACCGGCTCTAGGATGTATCCCACGCTGTCGATTTCAAGCGCTCTCGCGTTTTCTTTGGCAATAGCCACTGCGCCCTCGTCAATATCCAATAGTGTTGCTTTTCGCGCGCCATAGTACACCGCGCCAAGCCCTAAAATTCCTGTTCCACAGCCCAGGTCGATGACGTGCTTGTTTTCGATGTCTCCGAGCATGTCTGCGTTGTGAATGACTTGTGCGGCAACGTCCGAGTCGGTGGCGTATTGCTCAAGAGTCGTGTTTGCGTTGGCAAATGTTTTGAGTTTGCTCAGGCGTACGGCAAGGCTTTTTTGTGATCCCATAGGAGTTGGAGTTCGCTTCCCTTTTTTTATCTTGTGGAGCCCATGATGCGAATGTATGCGTCACCCTGAAAATCTCTATTCAGTACTTCTTCCCATTTCTGCGCGTATTCGTCAAGAGTAAAACCGTTACGCTCCAAAAAATCATCAGCTGCACGTTGTCGAAGCGGTGAATTCTGAATCAAGTGCTTTGTTTCATTTACACGACGTAAAAAATCACCATTATGAAGGTCTGGGTGGTAGTGGGCAAGGACCGCACCATCTCGATCCAATCCAAGTCGCGACTCATTGTCGCACGCAAGTCGAGCGGCCGCATCTGTTGATTTAACAGGATGAAATCGCTCATCAATTTTTGCGAGTTCGGATTCTGGCAGCAACGCAATCAATTCAGAAGCGCTTTTATTTGCATATTCAGGATGAGCTCTCGCAGTATTCAAACGAAGACTATCCGCTGTTTCATTAATTATGTGAAAATGACCTGAAGCGGAACTTTCCTCGTTATACAACTGTTGCCCACCACGAGTTTCATGCAGGTGAATAGCAAGCAAGTCATCGCCATCCAGAGCGCACCCATACGCCTTTGCGACACGTTCAGTAATCGATCGCATTCTCTCTGCACGCTGTATCCAACCCAATCTATCCGGGTGGAAACTTGCTGAAGGAAGCTCGCCATCACCCACGTACGTGAGTTCAGAAACGCCTGGCCGTGGCAATTTATAGTCACCTGTGACGCGCGTGGGAAGCGTTCTTGATTCTCCCTCCGAGCGCAGATCCGGCAAAGAGACGTCTCCTTTAGAGAACGCTCTTGCCGCTGATTTTGCTCCCTCATATAGCGTGGTAGCTTTAGCGTCGGGCAACCATTCTATGTGCGGCGCATCAATGTTGTATGCTGCATTGTTTATCGCAAGTGCCGACACTCCCAGTACTGCCCAGTTTGCAGCTCGACCAAATCGTCTTGGTCTGCCATTCCAGGTTCCGTCTGGCTTTGTCGCGATTCTTTCTGTGAGTAATGAAATATTTCTTTTCGGCTTGTAATTATCAGTTATTTCTCTTCTTTCAAGAAGTTCTTTTTTTACGCGTTCTGATTCAGGGACTTTTCTTGCCCAGTTTGCAGCAATTCCTGTTGCTGCTCCGCCTGCTGCCAAGAGAACTGATCCTGCAAGCGTGTAGCCGTCATCGATCATCTGATATGGCAAGGCCAGCGCTGTTGATGCTCCTGCGAGCGATACAACCAAGTTATCAAGCCCTGGCTCAAGCTTTTTTTTAGCTCCATCAGCGACGTTCGCTACCGCTCTGAACAGTCCAACGGCGTGTCTGCCAGATTCTTTTGCACCATCCCATACGTCTCCCATGGGTATTGATAGGCAACCTTTATTTATGAATATTGTGTATTTTAGTTACTGGATAGTGACTACTTTACTTTGTGGTGCATAGAATCATCACAAGAAAGAATAAAAAGTGCCGCCCGGAACCCCGGACGGCTTTTGTGGCAAAAATTTGGGTCTTCTAGCTAAAGGTCAAGAAGTTGAATGTGTGGAGAAACTCTACCTGGAGTCGCCCGTCTTTGAGCCAATTAAACACGTGCTTGGCATAACAATAGGTGCAAATACTAAAGTCATGCTTGCACACTACACACATAATTCCTTCGTCTGAGCGCAGACAATTAGTTTCGTGTGCGAGGTCCGATATGCGTTGTGGGTCGTGTTCTTGTAACCACTGCGCTACTGCGTCTTTAAGGCAGTCTTGGCACAGTGGGTTTGTTATTGGCTCATCACAGAGCTTACATTCCATTGTTTGTTCTCTCCTGCCGAGAACCGTTTTAGGGTTTCAAGAATTGGTGCGTTCGCCTACCGTTCCCAAAAACCCTGTTGTGGTTTTCAGCAATGGTAGGTATTACCCTTAATAGTGATCATGACGCAAGCTAGGAGAAAGCGTAGCTGTTCTGCCCAGTTATACGACATGTTCATTACTGTATTTTTTGTAAGGGTAGTATTAATATGTTTCGTCTCATAGATTTATTTTCCTTATGTAGCGAGGCGATGAGTTTTTAAGTGAGAGTGATGCTCTGTGTTATGGGGAATATGGCATTCATACGTGAAAAAAAGTTACGCGCTGCGTTTGCAGCAGTCCAGCAAGACCTGGACATTCATTTGGACGCTATCAACGAAAACACTGCTGAGATTTATGAGAATCGTCAGATGATTTCTGATCTACACGAGCGCATTTGCAAGCTCTCTGACCAAGTCTCTGAGCTCCGTCTTCTTGTTGAACAAAGCCCTTCACGGTATCCTTCGCGTATCGAGTTGTCTCTTCGCGAACAACAAGTGTTTATGGCTTTGTACACTGCTGAAAGCGGGGCATCGTATAGCGACTTATCACGCAGTACATGCTTTCCTGTGTCGTTTTTACAAGATGCAACCTACGAGTTAGTTCAGAAAGGAATCCCAATTATTAAGCAACGCAGCGAGGCAGGACATATCATTTTGTCTCTTGATTTAGAGTTTAAAGAGGAGCAGAGTAAGCGAAACATTGTTGGCATTGATATTAATTTATTGCAGCAGGCCAATAGAGGGTTTCAATTATCTCTTATTGATTGAATGTTTTCAAAAATGTGGTTTGGAATATATGTGTTAAACACCTTAATAGTGCTCATTCATATTTTATAAAAATAAGCAATGCTTAAACTATTTAGTTATTTTACATCATACATTTATTTAAATATCTTATTACCTATAATTGGATAACCAATATATAAAAATGACAAAAAATATCGAACTCACAGCACCATTAGGATTTCTTATTTTACACGAGTTACGCAAGAAATCAACAGGCACAGAGCTTGCAGCACGCATTGGAGAACGAAAAGGAACCGCATTATTAACTCCGGGAACCATTTATCCTGCACTCAAAGAATTACATGAAAAAAAACTTATTGCATACGAAGAAGACGGCCGTAAAAAGGTGTACGCACTCACAAAACAAGGCGAAGCAGAACTAAAGCAACTGTATAAAGAGTTTTCAAAGCTGTTTTCTGGGTTGCGGCACAAGATCAGGCCGCAGCGATAGATATAAAAGGCAAAAACTACCAAAAGCATTATGACACTTGCAGTAATACCGCCTGAATACGACCTACAAGCAATCACTAACATGGTTCAGCGCGGAGAAATCAATCTTCACGCACTTCTTGAATTAACAAAGAGGATCCCTGACGAAGGAGAGCTCCATCCGGAACTTGCGAGAATAAGCAGTCTTCTAACATCCCTTAATGATCCTAAAGGTGCCTGTAAAGAGACATTTACCGTTACCAAAGCACTTCTTGCAGCACATAACCCGCAAGAAAACAACACACATTTTTACACTGTTGACTCAATAAAACAGCTGCCCAGTCGCGCCCACACAGTCGCAGTAGAACTTAGAAGCATTCTTAATGCAAATAAACCCAAACAAGTATTCTTATCGCCAGACGCGCATCGACAAGCTCTTGCGTGCGCTGAAGAATTACAATTCCAACTTAACCGACTGATCCAACTATTTGACGATGTTTCGCGTGAATCAACCATCAATACTAATGCTTTAATGAGTAGAGCAGATCGCAATACCATCATTAAAAGCGTGCAAAAAGCAGCAAAGGATATTTCCGAAGTACATGCTTGGATTCAGAAGATATACATCAATCGCGGCGCTAAAGAATATCAGCAACTCTATCAACCCGATGCACCACACCTAATCGAAGACGTTCTTGTAATGCTTGATAGCCTTGGCCCCGATAGAACTATCGATCCTAATAGGCATTTTATTCGAATTGATGGAGTGCTTGTGCGCATTAAAGCATTTAAAGCATTCACAGACAATATTTCTCGAGCCGCTGAAAAGCTTGGAGAAGATTTTGAGCAAAAACCCCATCCTGAACTCGCGCCTGTCATCCACAAAATCCATGATGCACTTCCGAGTCAGCGAAAAATTTTGGAATCCGCACAGCAAGCATTTTCTGATGCGTATAAAATTTTAGAGAGACAATACATTAGTCCTCGCGGTGAAATGCACCAACGGTTGAAGACACATCAAAAGGCTATCGATAAAAAACCAAAATGGAAATTCTGGAAATAAGTGTGCTTTAAATATGTCTAAAACATTTTAGCAAACATTAAATCTTTATGTAGTATTGTAGTTAACTAAAATTGACTGAATTTGCAACAGCAGACCCCGGCCTTTTTCACAAAATATGCTGTTTCATGCATAAAACACCTAAAACCACTGATTTCAGGCACAAGAACGCCTGTTTCAATCAATATAGCAGCAAATCATATGGAAAAGAAATACTGATAATGTAGATTATGCGAAGTTTAGCGTGTTGCGTGTTGATGAGCGCGTACAAGTTGTTCGCGACGCTCTTCCAAATCAGCTACTGGGTCATGATTTCGAAGAAGTGCGGCCGCTGCTCGTTGCCCAAGACCCTGAGGTTCAGAAACAGGTCTTGATTTGCGATACTCAATCATCTTTCCAACTCCCAGAATAACAAGCTCAACATCAGGACGTACAGGTTCATATAGTCGATGGCGAATGTCATGGTCAACTCCACGCAACAATGAATTGTAATGTTTAACTGCTTCGATGAGTTTCACAAAGTTAGTATTGTCTCGAGGAATGAAAGCCTGCCAATTTTGCGGATTGTTTGCATTATTTGCCAACATTGCGCCCGAGTATTTTTTTATCACTTCAAGTGCTGCACACACTTCCCCAATTTCTCGTGGATCAATTGCACCACCACAGTCCTGTGCTGCGCGCACGAAATCTTCGCCCCCGGCAAGGAACTCGCCATTATCGATGTGTTCCACAGCTTGCTTTGCGTGCGTTTCGAATTGTTGTTTGTGAGAGTTATCTAATTCAGGAGATGCGACATTACATGCCGCAAGCGCGTTGCCTGCTAAAATCATCGATACTGCTGCCCATTGACGTGCTTTCTTCATATATCCTGAAAATCACACCAGCAGTATTTAAACACTTCTGTCACTAACAAAAAACTGAAAGATACAGTAAAAAACTAAATCTTTTAGATAATATACTTGCACTACAAATTATAATAAAAAACTAAATTATTTAGATAAATTTAAAACACTTGTTATCGTATAATTTAACAAAGTATAACCAATAATAGCATATACTATAATAGGTAAACCAATATAATTAAAAACATCTAAAAATTTAATGGCTTTAGCTAGAGCTTTAAAATTTCCTAAAGAAAAATATGAAGTGAAG
>SKIA01000056.1 GCA_007116645.1 Candidatus Woesearchaeota archaeon | reverse complement strand
CAAGCGAGGGAATGTCACGCTTTTTTCCGTACTCAGACAACGTGGTCGCCCGCTCAATTAATTCAAGACCTTCTGATCGTCCGCCATTCACTGCTAACTGCTCGTTCGGGTTTGGCACGTAACGACCAAACGCTTCTTGCAAGTCAATGCCGATATCAAGTGAGACAAACGAGCCATTCGGCGCGGGTTGGGGCGTGGGAACAGAATAGTTAATTGCTGATTTGAAAAACGGCGTGAACACCGTGTACGGCGTTCCTTGCTGCGTTAATACTTCACCAGGTTTTGCAAGGAGCAAATCAAAGTGCTGATGAAAACTGACGCTGAGTGATTCGCACACCGCCTTGAGCGCTTTGTCGCGCTCTTTTGAAAAAGGCGTGTAGTCTTCGTTGACATGCACTGCCTTGACGTCATGACCGTTTGCGAGCGTCCGCACCGCGTCTTCGGGCTTTCCTTCAAACACAACGAGCCTTCCACCTTTTTCTTGCAACGCAAGATCGAGCTCGATAAGTGAGCGAAACATGAATTCCAGCGCATTAAGCGAGCGGTACGCGTGGTCTTGTGCTTGTCTGGGGTCAAGAACAAAACAACACACGACTTCTGACTCCTCGCATGCTTTTATGAGGCCAAGGTTATCAACAAGACGCAAGTCTCTTCTGAAAATAAACGCTGATCGCATACAATAAGAAAGGATTGAAGTCTTTTAATGCATTTGGTTAAAGCAGGCTGGACGTAGAAAACATCATTGATACGAGCACACACCAAAATAAGCACCACCCAACAATTTAGGGAAAAAGGTAGATTTATAACTAAATAGTAGTTACTATTTACATGGAACGTATAGGACAGTTTGGTTGGAGGGCTAAAAAAATAGTTCGCAGGCTAAATGAAGAGCATGGAGAACATGGTTGGGAGCTTAGATGGAAGTGGGGTGATGAATTCATTCCATTTGCAATGGCAATCCAATTATATGAGGACGCCTATGTCTCTCACTTTACAAAAAACAAGGAGGTTTTGGAAAACCTTCTGGCATCTGCAGTAGACGTATACGATATCTCTCCACGAGACAGAGAGTCAGGACTTGATTACAGTATCCAGCAACACAAAGCAGCACATTACCAAGACATAGCTGTGAGAAGATCAGTCCTTCGTCTTGGACGAAAGTTTCACGGTAACGAACTTCTTCAGATTCGCGGTGTAGAATCACCCTTATATCATTTAAACCCTGGTGTTGTGCAGTTTCACCTACCTGAAATGATCGAGCGTCCCGCACTGAGTGGATGGTGGGGTCCTGACTCGATTGAAGATTTCTATCAAAGCAACAAGTATGTTATTTCTTTACGAGACCAAAAATCGCCCCATACAACCGTTTCGGTACCTCAAACTTGTTCATCAGCAACCGTAGACGCTGAGGAGTAAGCTTTTGCCTCTCATTCCAAAGCAACTCAGAGACACCATTCTCAGGCACCTCTTGCTTCATAAAATTAACAAGTGCTTCAACTGTATCCACAGGCAACAAATGAAACGAGCTATCCTTCCACGTAACAGGAAAAATAACATCCGTATCGTGAGAACTAAGCTTTATCCCTTCAGGAATAGAAACGACAATCTCCTCGTTCTTCAATAACGACTCTTTCAAAAAATTATCTACGGCCTCCGAACCAAGATTCAAAAAAGTTTTTTCATAAGCCACCAAATAACTCATAATAACACACACCGTCGCAGCAGTATTTCGCACTGTTAAAGCATTATCAAGACTATCAACCACAGAAATTTCAGGGGTGAATTCACGTAAAAACTTTGCAGAACCAGAATCTCCTTGAAGAATCCAAGAAATACATTGTTTTGCTGTACGGGGAGTGTCCATAATCACAAAAAAAGGAGCCGTATCTTGTTTTTCATATTTCTGTTCTAGTAAGCGATATAACTGTCGAACATTTTGTATACAGAAATTCCCATCATGAACCAACAAACTGTGCACAACATCATGCGGAATGACTTGAGCACCATATTGAACCGCCACATCAAGATGAGCCGTCCACGAACTACCTCTACTGACCACTTCAGACGACAAGAATCTCTTTGCTTGCTCGGGCGTCATTGCCATACCTCTAAACACAATAGAACCACCAATCCCTGCAGCCATCAATGCCTGATATTGTTTACCAGATAAAGATTCTCCATAATATATTTTACTTGCTAAAGCGAGAACTGAATGGGTGCGATCAGTAAGAGTCATCCCTTCTCTTAACTTACGAAGAAATAATCCTGAAGTCAGCATTACCATCATATAAAACGAAATTCCATCAAAAAATGATTCCCAAGACCCGTCAAAAGTCTGGTCAACATACAAGCGAAAATCATCGGAAGACTTTCCATGAATCAGGTCTTGAAACCATATATCAAATACTTGACAAATTCTCGGCGTCAAATCCACAAGATTCGTGCTGCCTTTTACCACGTCAAAATGAGCTTCATGTTCAATTACTGCAGTCAACAACCCTCGCAGACGCATTTCGACATCTCTGTTGTCCGTCAATCCAAGCATAAGCTTCTCATAGCAACTCATTACGTGGCGGTAGCGAAACCCATAAAGTTTCTTAGAGAGTTCTTTTCCGAATCCAGAGACTGCTTTTTGAACCGACCCATGATGCTGTATTAGGTACTCGATTGTATTCTCCAGTTCTTCAATTTCAACTACCAGAATTCGGTTAAGCTCGGTCAATAGTTCGCGAAGAGAAATATCATCAGATATTATATGCTTTACATCCTTTGAGATTAACTTTGTAAGTCTTGTCATATTATCTCACTCTTCTTAATAAGGCGTGACTGTTCCAAAAACCCACATCATCCATAGGAGGAGCAAACATGCCAGGATATATTGTTAACACTGCGTACACAGAAAAGCTCTCAAATGAAATCCCGTACTGCGCAAAAAAAAGCTTCTCAACGCCTCGTCCGTACTGAGGGTTAAATGGAACAAGTATAACATTAACTCGCCGGGTTGGAGGAATGGCCTCAGTAGTATCTATGATCTGCCGTTTCGCACCATTAAGCTCTTGAATTTGAACACGCTCTAAATCAGTCTCAGTAATTGTGCAAAGGGCATCAAATCCAATATATGTATCCATTTCGCGAGATATTTCCACCTTACCTCCACGTAAATCCTTCGGCGAGATAGATGAGAACAGCAAGGCGTAAACATTTTTTGGCTTATGAAAAAAATGAAAGTAAGAACCAACAAAACCAGAGTTCGCAGCTTGTTCTCCATGTTTAGACATAAGATATTGCGGACTGCACAGGACAAGATGCTCATTGTCGACCTTCAAAACAGCCATGTCAATCTGCTCATAATAAGATACAAGAGGAAGTTTTGCGGGGCCACTCAAGCCAATCATAGCTCGAATTTCTTCTTCTTGAGTAGAGTTATATCCAAGGGATTTAAGTGGTATGTTTTTTTCAACAGCATTTTTTATCACAAGAGCAGACTCTTTTCCAAAATGCTTAAACAACAAACCAAAATTAATCTTTGGTTCACGGCGATGATTCAGTACTTCATCTACACGCTCTTTAATTGTGCTTGATGGTACCCCTTCATCACCACCAACTCGCCAAATAGTTGTGGACCTCTTTCCCACACGTTCAAGCGAAAGACTACTTAATCCAAATACGAAACCTTGGATACCATATTCTCCAAGTTCATGCGTGAGGGGCTTAGCCACACTGTGAATATCTCCTTTACCGTGCTTAGTAAACAAAGTTATATGAGGATCAGTAAAATGAAATCCCTCAGAGAGGCCTTCACTTTTAAGAATTGCCTGAACCTTTTCACGAAGCATTTGCGTCACAGAAGAACGAACCGAGAGATATACCACTTGAGCTTCTGAAGGGTCGTGAACAGTTCCAGTAGAGGCGAGACACCCGATGCCACGTACTTCAAAATTACCTTGAAGTGTAGAAATCAGTGCTCGAATCTCATCTTTTTGTTTTAAAATTCCCTTCACAAATCGTTTACAGACATCGCCATCAGTAAACACGCCAACAGTCACATGATACTTGTTTCTTACGGTAACACGTTTAGTAAAAGAGTTAAGACCAATGACGGAATTATCAAGAAGTTCCACAGTCGCTTGTTGACAGTAGTCTGCTGCTGCCCGCGGAAGTGAAAGAACTAAACTGTATCCATCGCCACGACCAAACATATCCCCTTTCACTGATTTAAGTTTATAAAGTTTCCTGAGGCACACGTCCACGCAGCATTCAACTCAATCATCAAGACGAGCTCTGAATGAACACCGGACACTAGTCCAGATCATTTAATGCGTTTGGTTAAAGCAGGCAGAAACTATAAAAGTGAAGAAAACATAGTAGATATTGGGAGTTGGGACAATATGCCATATAATTCAAGAGATGAATTACCAGACGGCGTGACAGATAATTTGCCAAAGCACGCACAAGAAATCTATATGAAAGCATATAACAGCGCGTTTGACCAGTACAAAAACCCCGAAGATCGTGAGGGAGACGATTCTCGAGAAGAAGTCGCGCACAAAGTCGCATGGAGTGCTGTAAAACAAAAATACGAAAAAGGAGATGATGATAAATGGCACAAAAAATAGTATTTTTTACAAAAGACGATGATGCCTACGCAATAGCACAAGAGCACATTGAAGGCCTCACACGAGAAGAAGAGGACTTCAAAACTCGAGGCCTGACGTTGGAAGATAAGACCAAGGGAAAACTCGAACAAGCCCAAACAAAAGGATACGAACGAGTCATTGTTGAATGCAATACAGAACACGAGACATGTGTGAGCTGCGTAGGATTGTACGATGGAGAAAACGAACACCTGATGCGAGCGTCTGGAGACACGCTACGCCAGGCACGCAGAAAAGCATTTTCGCTTGTTTCCGAGTATCTTGAGAAAACGCCCTTATCTTATCACAGCCACTTTCATGGCGGCGTAGCCCAATCCAAAGAGAGCGATTCTAGCTAAATACTACACTGCTATAT
>SKIA01000069.1 GCA_007116645.1 Candidatus Woesearchaeota archaeon | reverse complement strand
TTTATACACGTACAATCATCACGCATTCTCGATCAAGGAACAGTCCGTTTTTGGCGGCCAGTTCAAAACGACTGGTCGCGAGGATATACCTACTCAGGTATGCCAATGCTCATGGCATACATCTGGATGGGAGACGACAACAGAGCAAGTTGCTTTAGTTACAAGTTCTCACGAAAACTACACAACGCAGCAGAACTTCAAGCACAACGCATCTCAACAATACGCTTTGAAGCACAACAACGAGCAGAAGGAGGAGCGCACGACGCGTGCGTTGACCGCTACTCGCCCGTTCAAATAGAAAACTTACGCGACGCTGCTACTATGACTTCACCAGGAGCAGTATTTGACGGTTTGCCAAATGCCGCAAACCTTGTACGCCTACAAAATGAACAATTACTCAGGGGGAATCGCTGTGCGACAATCTACTAGAGCGCAAATACAAATAGGCGAGATGATGGCAGTCATCTTCGTATTTCTCATCTTACTCATCTTTGGAATATTCTGGTTTTTTCAACAAGGAGTAGCGCAAGCAGGAGACTTACAAGAAGAAAACTTTCGCCTACAACTACTTGAGAAAACAAAAGAAATCATGAGTCTGCCAGAAATACAATGCAGCTTTGCAGCAGTACCCGACACGAGCTGCGTTGACGCATACAGAGTACAAGCGTTTGCGACAAAAGTAGACACTGACGAGGACTTTGAGAGAGAATACCTTGAGCGATTCTTTGGACAAACACTCAGAATTGAACTCGTGTATCCAGAACAAGACCGCTTTCCACCAAGAATAGACGTATTTGACTTCGCACCAGCAGGCAGCGACAACTATCAAACAGCAGTCATCCCAATAACCATATACGACCCACTCACTGAACTCTCATACCTAGGGGTTCTCATACTAGAAAATCACGACCTTACAGTATTACCATGAAAAAAGCACAATTCGAAATAATGGGGCTGGCAATCATCGTTATACTTGTGAGTCTTATGATATTTTTCGCAGTACTGTGGGGAATGCAAGAACGAGACGACGTCACAGGACAATTTCTGGAAGAACAATTCGCACAAAACCTCATTGACGCAACACTCAAAACAAGCCTGGAAGAATGCCGAGGAACAGTAGCCGACTACCTCATCAGCCAAGGAACAGAAAACCCGCTCAGACCAATGGGAGGACTACCAGCAGATGTTTCTTGCGCAACTGATGAAGGGCTGCAAGAAATCGCTGACGCACTTGAATCAGTCGTAGTAGACTACTATGGAAGACCCTACTACCTAGAAATACGACCTCGCACGTGCGAGTTGTTCGCTCAGGACTGTGACACGCTTATTGAACAAGGAACCTGCGACATCACAGAACACGTAGGAAGACCAGGAAGACAACCATTATCACTCTACCCGCAATCAGGAACGATGGAAATTATTTTGTGGGTGTGCTAACCGCACAAGACTTAAATAACTTTGAACACACAAAATTAATTATGCGCTTACCTCTTAATGTACTCATAGTAGTCATTTTTGCATTTATACTTATCTTCATAGTAATCACCGTTTTCGCCACAAAAATACTCCCGATAATTCGTCCATAAACAATGTCGCAAATAACCTTCGAACGAGCAGTAAGCATCATAATACTACTGTTGATAATAACTTTTGTGGGCTACGCATACCTGCACTTTTACTTGAGCTCAGCAGATGCAGCAAACAGGGCAAGTTGTCATGTATCGTTAGCAGCAACGCTGGGAACAACTATTGCAGGCGTGTATTCTCCTTTCGACTTGTACTGTCCAAGAAAAGTTCTTGAGGTGCAAGAAAATAGAGTTGTACATCTTGATTACACTTTTTTTGAAACTCTGCAGCGCCCCAGAGGATATTTTTATGAACGGGTAGAATACAACGCCACCGAAAACACGCTTCGTATACGCCAAGGAGCAACCGTTTCTTCTGACGCGGACTCATTAGAACCAGCTCTTGCTGATATGTTTGCGTATGAACTTTCAAGTTGTTGGAACTTATTTCGCGAAGGAGAAATAGATGTGCTAAGAACAGATTCTTCTTTTAGACAGTCAAACGTCTGCGTTCTCTGTGCAGAAATATTTGTTAACAGAAGTTTTGATTCTTTTACGCTTGACCTAGAAGAGCACTTTCAAACTCAATATACGCCTCATGAAAGAACACGCCCAATAACCTTTCAAGACTACCTATTTCACGACGATATGCCTTCCACTCCCAGAACTTGTCTTGCAAGCTTTCCTTCTTTTGATGAACTTACTATTCAACAGTATAGCTCGTACTCAGTAGTGTTTTTCCGAACTGGACGACTATTTAGAACACTTACTGATTCGAACGCGCTTGGCTGTCAAGCAGTAGGAATCATACCCACAGAATATCTCTATCAACAATGTGACGCGCTGGTGAACTAATGAAACGACAAGCAGTATCATTTGAAGTCTTAGTATTTATCATCTTAGCTGCTGCGATGGCAGTATTTGCAGTAGTACTTGGATTGGTTGTGAACTCTTCGTCAGAGTCAGCAGCGGACCAGTCTTGTTTTTCCGCGGTTGTAACCAGGGCTCTAGGAACGCAAGTCTCTCCTGCGCTAAACACTCCCTTGACTGCTTGCAGAACTCGAGTGTACCAGTTCTCGACAGAATCAGAGCGAGAAATGAGAAATACAATTGCGGCGGACTTGCTCTGGTGTAGAGCTAGTTTTGATCCTGCAGGAGATACGCGCATAGTTGGCGGCACAAACAGGTTTTGTCACGTCTGCGCAATCTATTATGATGAACAGGGAAGAGCAGTTGAGGGTGTATGGGAGAGAGCACAACAAATTGGCGGATCAAGACAAGTGAGTATCGACTCTGAGTTAGAACAGGCATTTAACGTAGACCCCTCATTGCAAGTGCCAGATTCATTAGTGATTGGTTTAGCAGAACCAGTAGTAATCTTGTATGTTCAAGATCGTGTTGAGACATTTAACGGGCTGTTTCACCAACTCATTACAGGTGGACGGTCCGGGATGCGCGGAGCAGTTGCCGGAGGACTAGGTAGTGCAGGAGCTACTGCTGTTGCTGTCTGGCTGTTCCCGCCCGCAGGTGCCATAGCCACGGCTGGTGTGGGGATGGTAGGTGCTGCAGTAGTAGGTACAAGTACAGTTGCAGGTGGAGTGCTTGGGTTTAGTGTGGGCAAGCTATGGGGTCCTGACGTCGACGGATTTAGCGGAATACTTATAACGCAATATGACGAACAAACTATAACCAATATGGGGTGTACACGCCTTGATTAAAGGAAGAAAAGGACAAGAGGAAAAGACAGTGGTTCAAATCATTATTATCTCGTTATTTCTTTTTCTCGTCCTCGCTATATTTATCTACTTGATTACTACAGGAAGCTTTTTTTCAGGAGAAAATAATTTGTGTGACAGAACATTTGGACTTATACGAGGGTGTCGATGAATAGAAAGGCTGACCTTTCTTGGGAGAAACTGGCCGTTTGGGTTATTCTGATCGTATTCGTTCTCTTAGTATTTGTTTTCTTGAATGCGCAGTTCTCAACAGGAAGCGAAGATGGCATATTTAGAAAATTTGCAGACACGCTTTTTGGAGAATGGAATTCTCCTCCCGCCGAGTAGTTTTCTCAAATTTCTGAAACCTCAGAGGTCTTACTCGCTGAGAGTAAGCGAAGGATTTAAATAGGGTTTTTGCTCTTTTTTGACTATGAACAACACTCGAGCGCAAGGAATGTCGGTAAACATCATTATTATCGCAGCAATTGCGCTCATCATTCTTGTTATTCTCGTCGTGCTGGTCATACAGTCAGGCGGAGATCTGCGGACAGGCGCTACTGATTGCACCGTGGGTGGCGGTCAATGTTACCCTTCATGGGAAGGATGTCCCTCGGGTTCTTCTCCGAACTCTCTTCGTTCTTGCCCAACCGATAGTTTTAATGACGCTCAAATTTGTTGTATGCCATGATTTCTCGTAAAGCACAAAGCATGGGAATAAATGTCGTCATTATCGCGGCAATAGCACTCATCATTCTTGTTATTATTGCACTGCTTGTTTCAGGCGCTTTCCAGCGACTCGGACAAGGAGCAACTTCTTGTGAAGCACAAGGCGGAACGTGCGGAATGCCTCAAGGGGGCACCACTGCACAGTACGTTCTTATCCCTCGCGATGATCACAGTTCTAACTGTGACTGTTACCGGTTTAGATATGGACAATAAAAAAGGAATGGAAATGGGTGTGCAAACACTCATATACGTAGCAATCGGAATTGCAATTCTAGCAATATCTCTTATTGTCTATTTTGGCGTTGTGAGTGATGGAGAAAAAACATGGAGAAGCTGTGAGAATATGGGCGGATCATGCCAGTATCCAGATGCCGCTGCGTGTAGTCAGGCAGAAGGAAAGGTAATGCATTTTGGAAGATGTTATGACGCGCAAGAAGGAAATGTGTGCTGCGACTTACGATAAGAGCAAAACTTCTAAAAAGGGAAACCTCTGATATGCTGATATGAATAAGAAAGGAGGCTTTGCAGGTCCTGCGACAATCGTTATTATCTTGTTTATTGTAGTGATGGCCATATTCCTTCTTACAGATGTTTTTTCAGGTGCGAAAGATACATTAGATATCCCTACTAGTTTTCCTTGTGAGGTGCGAGAAGGGCTTTGCGTGCGTGCAGACGCATGCGAAACTGAAGCTGTCATAAGCGCAACGCTCTGTGAAGACCAAGAAGTTGAGGGTCAAACAGTGTCTATTGTGTGTTGCGAGAGAGACCCGCAATGACAGAGTCAACAGTTGCTCGACTTATTTTTGCTGCACTATCAATCCTACTTGCGATATACGTGGCGATTACGCTGTGGAATGCGACCTTTGGAACAGACGCATACGACCTGGACCAGTTCAGACAACGCATTGATTTTATGATGTGCTCAGACGGATCTCCATTAGATCAATATTGTGCTGGTGGGGCCTATAGTCAGCAATACAAAACAAACAGCTTTTTACTCGGAGTAGAACCGGGCAGGGCGATAATTTTCTTCCGAGCGGACAGAGACTTTGAAGGAGTGTATAGTATGGCAAGTCTGGGCGCAAGCAGCGCTCCTGGACGACCACCATGGGACTTTGGTGCTGTTGGTAACCCTCGTGTTATACCTAACCCATGTCCGCAAGGGACAGCGTGCGTGTGCGAGATTAACTTAGATGGATTTACTACTTCACCAAGAACATGCTTTCCGTTTAAACAAGACGCAATATTTGTAACGCCCGGGCAGCATCAATTCCAACTCGTTCAAGGTCGCTGGATATATGCTGCTCGCTTACGGGAAAGCATACCAGAAATGGACTACCGGATACTTTATCCTGAATTTGTTTTTGGTGATGAAAGAAGAGATGTGTACCCCGCCATTTTTCGATTTATAGATACGGAACAAGTGCATTTCTTCATTGAGTATTTACCACCTACTGACCAGATCCCTCTTCCAAGAATACTGATAGCACCAATGAGTGTTCAGGATGTTCAGGGACGAAGCTACGAAAGATACATGGAGCGCAGATCAACGTTTGATCCTGATTCATACAGACAAATAACTCCTGTTCGCTTACAGAATAGATATGACTTGCAAGTCACCGAGAGACCAGGAGGGGAAATCGTTGTTTCAACAACAGGAGAGCAACGCACATATAGATACTCTCCTGCACGGACAAGTGTCAATCCGCGCGGGGAGCTAACAGTGCACGAATTAGCGCGATGGGAATACGGTAGAACGGCAGGGTTTTCCACAGTGAGCGCTACTTCTGGTTCTGGCGCATTTAGAGAAATAGATGGCCAACTATCCCGGATGGGAGAAGCAGAGGGAAGAGCGTATCTTCGTTCGCTACACGAACAAACAGTGTACGTAGAACTTGACGAGTCCTCACAAAGCACTTAAATACTCTCTGAGGGAAAACTAGACATGGATGACAGCGACTCAACATCCATTGGCCTCATCGTACTCATACAACTCGTATTCGCTGGACTGCTCATAATGGGACTCTTTTCTTTTGTTTCAAGCATCTTTAGCGACGAACGATTTCAAGAAACGGTGTACGCAGTAGACAATGCTCTATTAGCAGACGCTCTGCAGGTTCAAAACACGGGAACCATGCGGGTCGCGTACTTTTTTAACCAAGCATACAAGATACATCTCGAAGATCCTTTCGTGAGGCTTTCTGTGCCTACTAATAGCCCAATATCACGAAGATTTGCGTCACGAGAAGACATAACCGTAACAGATGGCGAGTATGAAACGCGACTTATCAGTTGGGTAAGAGGTCCCGGAACGCTCTCTGCCCGAACACTATCAATAGCCGAAACCTGTCCACATTCAGATACAATAACGCAAGTAAGCTCTGCAGTGTACATGGACACAGCAGGGATGTCGACAATCATTTATGATGCCTTGCTCAGAGGATTTTTGAGCAATGGATTACAAGGAGCAAACCTTCGCTCCGTGACAACAGAGAGTGTAAGCACTGGAGATATTGCAATTTTTACTAGAATTCACCCTCAAGATAACTTTGTTCTACAACACGGACGAGGAGAAATAGCAGAACGAACAGGCTGTCTTATCCAGCAAGAACTTTCTCTTGCAAACTATGCAGTATCTTTAGAACTGGACGTTAGCTTGTATGAAAACGCGGTCAGAATAAATATTCCTGAAGATGTTGATATTGCACAAGAAAGACAGATATTAGACACTGCCCTCTCCCAAGCATTCAGGAGTGTGATTCGTTAATGGCAGACTCATATGAGCAATTAATCTATATCATCAGAATGTTCGCCATAGCATTCATCTGTGGAATGTTTGCCGTGCTCGTATTTTTTGCATCACCTTCAGTGGACTACGTGCACTTACAAGCTGATCTATTAGGAGCAAGAATTGCATATGACGGAGGATTTAGCAGCTCACCAGGGGTTATAAACGAAGAAATGTTTTTATCAGTCGACCAAGAAGCACAAAATCCCTTTCCAAGCTCCACCGCTTATTGGATTGCTGGGCGTGCGCGCGTGCTAAATACAGAAACGGGCGACGCACTCATAGACAGAGAAATACTATATAACCGTGCAGCTTACGATATACTCTCAGGTCAACGAACACTGCTGTCAGCAGAGCCACTATTATGGACGTTTCCAGTCCAAGTAGAGCGACAGTCGGGAAATATAGAAGTAGGGATTTTAGAAATTGAGGTGCTATATGCTGCGCGATAAGAGAGGGTTATTTTCTGGGATTACAGACATCAAGTGGTTAGGAATACTGTTTATTTTCCTTTTCTTGGGAGGAATACTTATTCTTATTCAAGCAAACAACATTGTTTCAAAAGAAGTATCTGAAAAAATTCAGTGGGAAGCTGGATACGCATCTCTTGCGGTATCTCAACTACCTTTATCCATAACTGAACTCTCAAGCGTTCAACAAGAGATGACAATACATGACTATTTGATACATGCAGACGATGTCGATGAGGATGTTTTAGAACTATTTGCCGAGAAGGCACTTGACTATATAACCATTCCAGAAATAACTCAACGAAATATACTAAGACGAGTAATAGTCAGACCTTCATATAATGTATTTATCATCCATGAAGGTGAAGTGAAAGCATGCGCGTTCAGAAGAGGAAGAGAGGCGGGAAGATCCGGGTTGGTTGTTTCTCAGCCTTGTGAGAGGACTGCGATTGTTTCTATACCCGGAAGGCCAGCGTCTGTATTGCAACAAGATATCGATAGAGATGGTTTGGCGTTGGCGTTACACTCAAGAAAGGATCGCTCAGAAGGACAGTGGATGAGCTGGGTTGCGCTACCAGAACAAACATACATAGGGGTTGCGATATCATGAACAGAAAAGCAGTGAGTGTTCTCATCCCATTATTTACTATTACGATCATCATTCTTCTTGCGTTTACCATACTCAAGATTAACGACCTTCAACGAGACGAAGCATTTCAAGTTCCTATTGGAGACCGACAAGAATCAGCAATTTCACTGTATCATCAGTCTCACGCAATACATCTATACGCATATCAATCAGGAAGAATTGCTATTCAACACGCAATTAATACCCAGCCCATACAGTTTCTTGAGGGAGTAGAACAAGAGTTTATGCGCGTAATGACTCGACACCCTGATCAAGCAATTGTTTCTGCCTATGACATCTCTCGCTCACAAAACACAATACAGATTAATTCGCAGCGGGATATTACAATAGCGTCGGCTTCAACCAGTCGGATGTCCCCAAGACCAACAACTGTGGGAAGGGGCGCAGGAATTTTTGATACCTGGCCTGTACAGCACGATGAAAACAATCCCGCATACATGACATCACTTTTCGGTTTTCGAGACACCACTAGTTCCCGTATGTCCAAAGCCCACCCCGCAATAGATATTCGTGCACCCCAAGGAGCCGCAGTATTTTCTCTTGAAGCAGGAGAAGTTCTTCAAGTCGTAGGAGATTATGCGCTCATCCAACACGCCAATGGATGGACATGTGCTTACTTTCACATAAATCCACAAGTAAGACCCGCTGACACGGTAACTAAACAACAACAAATTGGGACCATAAATTTTCCTAACGCACCACACCTTGACCTGCGGTGCTACTCGCATGAATATCCACTATCTGAAGAAGACGCAAGACAACTATTTCCTGGAGGAGTTGTGTCTACAACCGAGAATCAAAGAGAAAACACTCACCTATATGCAATCTACAATTCAATGGGAGTATGGATTGATCCATTTTGTTTATTTACTGCCAATTTTCAAGAAGAAATGGTGCGCAGCCAAGAAGAGCGAAGAAGTAGCGGATTAAAATGGAAGACAGCATATACTGATGCGCGAAGTGTCCCCGAAGAAGAAATATCAGAGATAATGTACACTACCTGTGACGCGTATGCAAATGAAGGCATTCTTGGTTCGCAAACATCTTTCTCTGGTGACGCGCTCTCACAAAGTTTTATTGACGCTCTCATAGACCACACAATTACTGACTTAGAAACTGATGAGTTTACTAACAATCCTCGCGACCGAGGAGGTCCTACCAAATACGGGATTACTCAAGCAACACTCTCGAACTTTCGAGGAAGAGCAGTGAGTGCTCAGGAAGTAGAAGATCTTACTGAGCGAGAAGCAAGAGACATTTATGCTCAAAGATACTATTTCGACCCACGAATAAACCTCTTGCCTATAGACATTATTCCCATAGTTTTTGATGCAGGGGTAAACCAAGGACAAGGAACAGCAGCGCAATATCTCTCAGAAGTACTTTCCAGTTTGGGATACTCAGTACCTTCACAAACACGGATAACGCAAGAACTTGCCGATGCAACGCAAACTGCGATTGTAGACCTTGGCTCGGAAACAGTTCAAAACGCGTACGTGGATAGACGGATACAAGGCTATCTGCAGATAATCGCAAATGATCCATCACAAGATGTTTTCCGTTGTGGATGGCTAAGAAGAGCAGAATCGTTCCGCCCTGAGAACAGTGCTGATGACGTTTTTCGTGCACCCGGATGTCGAGATGAGCGATACTACGCCGTCATAGGAGGATCACAGGTAGCAGGGAACGCATGGAGCGGTATCGCTTCTTCAATGGCTCATGCGCGCTCAGAAATAGTGTATAGCTTTCCGCTTCGTGTCTCAGTTGAATTAACGCAAGGTCAGCGAATCGAGTTGGATGGAATAAACAGTTTACATGACGCCCTTCGAAGATGTCCTGCAAACGATGAAAATTGCCTGCGCCAATCAACTCAAAATGTCCCTTCACAAATTCAAGGATTCAACTACTGCCCTGAGTATGCGTCTGAGTTCGCACATGCAATAGCCAACTGTCGAGAGCACTTCGTACAAGGAGCGCGTTGTGCCTGTCCTGTTCCTATGCCTTCTTCTTCAGAACTCCAAAGCGTTCGCTGGGATGCTTCTGAACTTGTACTGACATCAAACGCGGGTGATGCAACAACTTCCGCGTATTGGCTAAGCGCGGGCGACGAAGGAGGGCAGGATATTGAATTTATTATCGCAATGGACACAGCAGAAACAGCTCACGCGACGCAGGCTTCATCGTATATTACTTGGTCCGCATCAAGCCCGCGCACACTCGCGCCCGAACTATCCGCTTCTTTACCCCAATTCGACCCTCTAAATCCGCTTAATCCACTAACTTCGGTTCCGCAAACACCTCAATTTGAACGTGTAATGTGGATTACCAGTAACCCTGCAAGCATCGTGGCAATATCCTCAACCAACACACTTGTTATCTCTCCTCATAGTACGCTTCCTGCCTGTCACACAACTGTTGAAAGAACATACTGCCGACAAAAACCTGATGGAGCAGAGCAATCATTTGAGGTTCTTGTGCAAACACGTCCGACAGCTCCTCCCTCTCCTCCTGTTGCTGGACCAGGTGGAGGAATAAGTTTTCCCAATCTTTTTCCGTAAACTCTTTACAAAACACATATAAGACAAGAGCCGTATCCTAATACTATGCTTAACATGCCTCCTGAAGAGATAAAAAAGAAGATTCACGCACAGACAGGAATGTCGCTTGAAGAAGTAAACGGTAAAGTCGCTGACAAGATGAAACAACTCGCAGGACTTATCAGCGAAGAAGGAGCATGCCATATTATCGCTAACGAATTATCCGTACAACTCGTGCCTGAAGCCTCAGAACGAACAGTAAAAGACCTCTTACCAGGCATGAGAGACGTAAACCAAGACCTGAAAGTCATTCAAGTCTATGAACTGCGCACCTTTCAGAGCAAGTACTCTGAAGGAGAGGGAAAAGTATGCAGCTTTCTTGGAGGAGACGAATCAGGAGTCATCCGCCTAACCGCATGGGGGCCACTTGCAGACACTGTTTCAGGCCTTAAACCACAAGACGTTGTATCAATAAAAAACGGTTACGTCAAAGAAAATAATGGACGAGCAGAAGTACACCTAAACGATAAATCAGAAATCGCAGTAAACCCTGAAGGCGTAGAAGTCAAAAGCGCTGCGCGACAAGAAGGCGGCAATGCTGAGTACGCTGAGAAAAAGATTTCAGAACTCGCACAAGGAGACTACCGCGTAGAACTTACCGGAACAGTCATGCAAGCATACGAACCACGGGTCTTTGACAGAAAAGACGGTGGACAAGGAATCGTTGCAAACGTCTTAATGGACGACGGCTCAGGAAACATTCGCTGCGCACTATGGGATGATAACGCGTCAAAAGCATTCAACATGCCAGTTGACCAAATCATTGCAAATAAAGACGGTTCGTTTCAAGAAGAACGAGACAACCTGCTTGGAAGAATCGTGCGCGTGCAAGGACGCGTCAAACTCAACACCACATATAACAACATGGAAATGAGCGTTGACAGCCTAGAAATCGATGCCAAACCAAAAGGGATGCAAGCAGAAGCTAAGACTGAAGCTGCTCCTGCTAAACAAGAAGAACCAGTAAAAGAACCTGCTGCTAAAGAAACCCCTAAGACGGAAGAACCTGCTGAGAAAAAGGAAGCACCAAAACCTGCTGCTGACGACGCTATCTCACTTGATGAGCTAGACGACCTTGATTTGGACGAAATCTAAGAACGCACCTTTATATACCAGTTTTTCTGTAATGATTCCATGACAGACAGTACGTGGATTGGCGTTGCAGGCATTGTGGCAATCGTTGTTGTAACAGCACTCTTTTTTGGAGCACAGCAGGGAACCACAGGAGCAAGCATTACTGGAGCTGCAACATCTGAAGTTGGAGCACAAAGCGCAGATGCAGCATGCGATCCAGGACGCTTTTGTGACGGATCAAAACTCGTAATCGTACGCTCAGACTGCTCAATTGCAGAAAGCTTTTGCCAACGCGGATGCAATACGCAAGCACTCGTGTGCAACTAGATAATGCGATTTTACACACATCTCGTAGCAGGACTACTCGTTGCCATTGTACTTACTGAACTATTCTCATTTCCAAATACTCTTGTAGCAGTACTGTTAGTGTTACTTGGAAGCATCCTGCCAGACATTGACGAGCAACACTCACGCCTTGGAAAACTCTTTCCACTCATCCCCAAATTGTTTACGCATAGAGGATTTTTTCACAGCGTCTTTTTAGCAACTGCCTTTACTATTCTGCTCTCGTTATTTGCGCCTTCATACGCTCTTGCGTTCGCTGCAGGATTTGTTACTCACTTACTTCTTGACGCCATGACGCCGGCAGGAGTAAAGCCGTTTTGGCCATCACAAGTGCGTCTTCGCGGCTTTATCAAAACAGGTGGGGTGCTTGAAGGAATATTGTTTATTCTCTTAGTTGGAGTGGTAGTATGGATGCTTGTTTCTGTAGGTTAGAAACAATAGGTTTGCTCGTACGGGTTGTAGGACAACAACGCTTTTTATACAGCCTTGCAACCTATACTGTATTCGCAATAGTCGAATACTAGGTGTCAGAACAGAAACACCCCCCGCAGTAACTTTTGCTGGCACCTCTTCATATTCCTTATGGACTGTTTTTCCACGGAGTTCTTAATCTCAGAAATCAAGATTTTGTCTGGAGGTGTTCTACAATGCACCTTGATGAGCTAGAGATGGAATGGTATGAAGAAGACGAGTTTACTGACGATCTTGACGTGATGAGGGGATACGAAGAAGCCCTTGATGACGAAGAAATAGCGGATTTTGAAGAAGGTTTTATTCGGGGTTATCTGGAGGCGTAACCCCCTCTTTTTTCTCACTGGACCCACTGGACATGCACGGCCCTGTCGCTTATAAACAATCCACAACACATAGTGATTAGCTTCCATCTGAAATAAGATGCGAACCACATTGGGTCAGACACTCCCCCTGTCTGACAGCAAGGAGGCCACACTATGAACACACCAAAAAAAACATTTAGAGCAGGCGCGATCAGCGCCACCATTTGGAATAACACCGCAGACAAGAATGGAGAAACTGTTGAGTATTCTACCGTCACGTTTGAGAGAAGTTACAAAGACGATTCTGGCGATTGGAAAACCACGAACTCGCTACGCATCAACGATCTACCCAAGGCATCACTTGTATTGCAAAAAGCATACGAGCACCTAGCGCTTGCAGAGCAAGCATAAATAAACGAGGACTAATTACTATGACACAAGAAGCAATGACAATTCAAGAACCAAGCATCAACGAACTTCCAGGAGTAGGACCTGCAACCGCAGAAAAACTTGCTGCAGGAGGATTCGACAATGTCATGGGCATTGCAGTAGCAACGCCTGGAGAACTCACTGACGCATCAGGAGTCTCAGAATCAGCAGCAAGAAAGATGATTCAAGCAGCGCGGCAAATGCTTGATATGGGCTTTGTCTCAGGAGAAGATGTCCTTGAGAAACGAAAGAGCGTTAACAAAATTAGTGTAGGCAGCCCCAGTTTTGACAAACTCATGGGAGGCGGATTTGAAACAGGAAGCATCACAGAATGCTTTGGTGAATTCGGCTCAGGAAAAACACAGATAGGACACATCCTTGCTGTAAGCATACAAAAAGAATTCCCAGGAAGCTTTGCAGTCTATATCGATACAGAAAACACGTTCAGACCAGAACGTATTATGCAACTCGCAGAAGGATTCGGAATCGATCCGCACGAAGCACTAAGACACATCAAAGTCGCAAAAGCATATAACTCAGACCACCAAATGCTTTTAGCAGAAAAAGTGGAAGGACTCATCAAAAATGACGGTCTTGACGTCAAGCTCGTTGTGGTTGACAGCTTAACAAGTCACTTTAGAGCAGAATACGTTGGACGAGGAACGCTTGCTGTAAGACAACAAAAGCTCAATAAGCACATGCACGTGCTCGGAAAGCTTGCGGACATGTACAATATGTGCGTGTTTGTCACAAACCAAGTCATGGCAAAACCAGACGCGTTCTTTGGAGACCCAACTCAAGCGATTGGTGGACACATCGTAGCACACGCATCAGCGTTCAGGATTTATCTGCGTAAAGGAAGAAAGTCGAGTCGGGTTGCAAAACTCATTGACGCACCAAACCTTCCAGACGGTGAATGCGGCTTTTTCGTCCGCACAGAAGGACTTGAAGATATCGACCTCTGATAACTATTTTTTTTCTTTTTTTTCCTTCCTTTCGCAACATACATAAACCTCGCACGCGAATATAATCTATATGAGAGGAGGTGAGGAGCAATAGCAGAAGCAATCATTGGATTTGCTGTGCTTTTAGCAGTAGCCACAGGAGTAATTCTGGTACTTCAAGCACTCCGCCAACCTCCCATCGTGGGGTACATCTTTGCAGGAATACTCCTTGGGCCATCAGTTTTAGGAATAACAAATATGATACCTGGACTAGATGTTTTCGGGCATATAGGAATAGCTCTTTTACTTTTCATACTCGGAATAAACATAGATTTTAAGAGTCTCAAACAAGTAGGGGCGACAAGCGTAGCAACCGCGCTTGGTCAAATCATCTTTACGAGCGCACTTGGATATTTGATCGCCATCGCGCTGGGGTTTAAAGGCGCTGCAGCCATTTACATTGCTGTCGCACTCACATTTAGCAGCACGATAATCGTTGTGAAACTGCTTGGAGATCGCAAAGAAGTTAACAGTTTGCACGGTCGCATCGCAATAGGTCTTCTCATAGTACAAGACATTGTTGCGGTACTTGCACTGTTATTTATCAGTGCATTTGCAGGAAGTGGTCATGCGCTCGCATTTACTATAGGAATCACTGCTGTTCAAGCAATCATTATTTTTGCAGTAGTAGTTCTTATCACTAAATACTTGCTCCCATATGTCCTCAGTTATGCCGGAAAAAGCCAGGAAGTGCTCTTTGTGTTTAGTATTGCGTGGTGTTTTATGCTCGCAGGATTTTTTAACTACATCAACTTCAGCCTAGAAATCGGAGCGCTGCTTGCAGGACTGACGCTGGCAGGAACGCAATACAGATACGAGATTGCAAGTAAGATAAAGCCACTCAGAGATTTTTTCATCATCATATTTTTCATCATCCTTGGTTCGCAACTAGAAATAACTCTGCTTGGAGACTATTTGATACCTGCAATAGTTTTTAGCGCACTTGTTCTCATAGGACACCCCATCATTGTGATGGCCATCATGGGCTTTCAAGGGTTTGCCAAACGAACAAGCTTTATGGCAGGACTAACGCTCAGTCAGATGAGCGAGTTTGGACTCATAATTGTCGCACTTGGATTCGCAGTCGGTCACGTGACATCAGACATCCTGAATTTAGTCACGGTTGTTGCGCTCACAACAATTCTTATCAGCAGTTACTGCATTATACATGCAGATAAGATTTACAATCGAATACACAAGTTTTTGCCGTATTATCAACGAGGAATACATCCCACAGAAGATAATGCGCGCCACGCAATAGGCGACTTTGACGTTATCTTATTCGGCTATGACTATCTTGGAGCAAGCATTGTTGATTACTTGGAAGAAAAAAAGAAACACTTTCTCGTAGTAGATTTTGACCCCGGAAAAGTGTTGTTGCTACAGGAAAAAGGGATGCACGCAGTACTTGGAGACGCAAATGATGCAGGAATGTACGAAACGCTCGGGCTTGAAACACCAAGCATTGTTATTAGCACGGTAACGCACGGCACAGTAAACAACCTCCTCTTGCAAGAGTTGCGAGGGCAAAACAAAAAATGCGTCGCGATCGTGTGTACTGATGACCCTGAATCAGTACCGAAGCTGTACGAGCAAGGGGCTGACTACGTGCTAGTTCCAGAGCGGCTTGGAGGAATACACATCAGAACCTTGCTTAATACGCTCTCACATGACCGAAAACGATTCATACAACAAAGCAAGGAGCACAAAAAATCCTTTGCTAAGCACTAGTTTTCGGTATCCAAAGCACTAATTTTAAATACCAAGCGCCCCGCCACTGATTTATTGTGAATAATTCGCGCCAAACACCACCAGTTTCTGACGGAGATGAAGTCGACGTTCAAATTGAGAGCATTGGAGATAAAGGCGACGGCGTCGCCAAAGTCAAAGGGTTCGTAATTTTCGTGAGCGGAGTCACTAAAGGCGAATGGGTACGTATCAAGATAAAAAAAGTCTTGGCAAGCGTAGCTTTTGCGGAAAAAATCAAAACGATAGAACCGCAAGAACGCTCTGAACGCCCACAAATGCAAAAACCAGACGCCTTTGCAGACATAGACCTTGAAAACCTCGGAGAAGGGTCAGAAGACTTCTGAAAGGCTTATAAACACCTGCTCGCTTCTTCTTCTTATAGCCAACGCTACGGTGTGCCGTAGTCAATCCACGTGAGGCAATAAAAACCGTGGGAGAAGCACGACTTCTTCTACTAAGGAATATATAATATGGAAGAACAAACAGCACAAAATTTGCTCGTTCCCACAGAAACATACCTGAAATCAGGTATTCACATCGGGACGAAATTTAAGACAGCATACATGGAGCGCTTTATTTACAAAACGCGACCAGACGGACTCTCGGTTCTAGACATCGAAACCATCGATCAACGACTCAGAATGCTTGGACAATTCCTCGCACAATACGAACCAGAAGACATCCTCGTTGTATGTCGACGTGAAAACGGATGGAGACCTATCCGAATGCTCGAAAAAGTCACTGGTATCAGAGTGCACGCAGGAAGATACCCTCCTGGCATGCTTACAAACCCAACGCTTGACAACTACGAAGAAGCAAAAATCATGCTCGTAACAGACGCATGGCCTGACCGAAACGCAGTTCGAGACGCAATCAGAGTAGGAATTCCTGTTGTTGGTCTGTGCGACTCAAACAACACAGCAAACAACATTGACTTTGTCGTTCCATGTAACAACAAAGGAAAGAAAAGCCTTGGCTTACTCTTCTGGGTGCTTGCTAACGAGTACCTTCGCGCACGTGGACAACTCAAAGAAGGCGAAACCATCACGGAAACGCCAGACGACTTTACAGAGGACTAGTCCTCTATCATTTTTTTTATTTCTTTACTTATTTTTTCTACGTGCTCTTCTTCAAACGAGTGCTCGCTATCGATCTCAACGTAGTGTTTAGGCTCTGCTGCCTCTTGATACAACTCTTTGATTTTGGTAGGAGTGTTAAATGCGTCCCGAGTGCCAGCAACAAATAATTTTGGAACCTCAGAGGTAGCGTAGATAAAAATATTCCACATCAAGTAATCTTCAAAGAAATCTGCTGAGTACCAATTGGCTTGTCCAGAGTC
>SKIA01000025.1 GCA_007116645.1 Candidatus Woesearchaeota archaeon | reverse complement strand
TGTCAGAAGGAATGCAAGGAAGCCTCGGACCAGGAGCGAGCAACGTGTTTACCGGAGGAAACTCAGAAAAAACTTCGTTTGCAGACTTTGCCGACACATGGACCACGGTTCGTTGGCACACACGACTTCCCTCAAGCTCAGGAGCGGAAGACGGAATATTCAGGCTGTGGATTGACGGAGAACTCGTATCAGACCTTACAGGGTTAGGAGGTACGCTTGAGAGCTATTATCAGATACGATTGGGAGCAAACCTTAACAACATGATGCTAACAGATGCGAAAACACACTGGGACTACGTCACCGTGTACGACCAAGACCCTGGATGGGATTGAGCGCGCAACACACTTAAACACAAAACACATTCTTTTCTCTGTGGAAAAAACGCACACCATTGCTTCAGTACTCAAAGACCCTGCTCTGGACTTAGCAATAGACACGATAGCGATAGGAAAACAAGCACTCGTGTTTGTGAACACGAAAAGATCCGCAGAAGCAGGAGCAGAAAAAATAGCTAAGAAAAGAGCGGTGAGTGAGCGAGGAAAAAAGCTCGCAGAAGGCATCTTGGCAGCAGTATCAGCACCCACAAAACAATGCAAGCGACTAGCGTACTGCACAGAAAGAGAAATAGCGTTTCACCACTCAGGACTTACCTCAAAACAACGAGCACTCATTGAAGACGCCTTTCGCGAAGGAACAATACAAGTCATATGTGCAACACCAACGCTTTGCTTGTCTGGAAAAACGAAAGTGTGGACGGGCATGGAAGAAGTACCTGTGACTCAACTTGGAGCTAAGGAGCTCACAGTACTTAAGGACAACTCAACGGTTAAGATTGTGAATCAAGACGTGGTATCCCAGGTGCATGATGCGAGCATGATATCTGTTCATTCTGTTAATGGCCGAACCATAACCACCACTCCCGGACATCGGTTTTTGATTAAACGGCAAGGCAAGAAAAAGTTGATAGAAGCGCAAAATATCCGGTCAGGTGACCGAATTGCTACTTTGGGACGCCTTCACGTAGAGGAGAAATCTATGCAGATTTCAGATATTGTGAAAACATACTCGGCCCCAGATATCTTTATAGACGAGTCCATAGCGTACTTTATTGGAGCGATGCTTGGAGATGGGTACTCCGGAGGAACACTAAACAAAGATGTTTTTGTGCCACTAACAACTCCTTGCCTTGCTGGAAAAGACGAGGAAGTTCGCGCCCACGCTAGAACGCTTCTTACAAAGTTAGGTCTTTCTTTCCGTGAGCAAACAAGCACTCAAGGAGTACCACAACTCTTCTTATCGAAAAAGCGTTGGTTTGTCGAGTTCATGGCGCGATGCGGAGTGTTACAATCAACTAGAAAATGCATTAACGCTGATTTACTATATCTTCCTAAGACCCAAGCAGCGGCTCTTCTCAGAGGCTATTTTGACGCTGATGGCTATGTTCAAAAAAGGGGAAATGTTGGTGTTTCCAGCATTTCTTTGCAACTGATAACTGATGTACAGAAGTTACTTTTGCGATTCGGTATTCCTTCTCGCATGAGGCGAAGAAAGGCAAGTGAGCTAAATATTTCTGGGGTGGTGCGAAATACTAAACCGTATTACGAACTCATCATTGCGACAAGAGAAGGTATAAGTAGATTTCTCAGTCATATAGGTTTTGGCATTAATCGAAAGCAACGTAATCTTGAGCTCCTCGCATCACAGCAGCAACAGCCTCTTTCTATTTCGTGCAATCAATGCGATTACATTCTCTCGACAAGCATTTTTTCAGGAAGAACAAAGCAACAACAAATATGGGGTCAACAAAAACAGCAGATAGTTCAGATCCTTGGTGAACAAGGCGAAATGGGGTCAAGAGAGCTTTCTCAGCAATTAGGGTTTTCACCTAGAAAAAAAGAGGCCAGAGTAAATGCTCACTATCGCCTAATTCAGAAAAGAAAACAAGGATCAAAAAGCAACACCGAATGGTACTGGAGTTTAAATGCGTTGGGAGAGTGGGTATATCGTCATAGAAACCATCAACCCGTACAACACCTTCTTTTTCATCAGACCTGCCAACTGTGTGGATCGAACCTTGATGTGACTGACAGAGGAAATTGGAGGACTAATGATTTTGAAGGAGATATCTACTGGGATATCGTGCGAGATGTTGAGCAAGCACCTATAGAAGCTGTTGTCTATGATGTTGTGCTGCCAAACACTCCTGTTAATGACCATTTATTTGTCGCCGAAGGATTTTTTACGCATAATTCAGCGGGCGTGGACACGCCGGCTTTCAGAAGTATTATTCGTGACTACAAACGATTCGCAGGAGCAGGCATGCAAGACATTCCCGTTCTAGAGTACCACCAAATGGCAGGAAGAGCAGGCCGGCCAGACTACGGCGATGACTATGGAGAAGCAATCCTTGTCTCAAAGCACGAAGCAGAAGCACAACACCTCACAGAAAAATACTTGTACGGAGAACCAGAAGCCATTTACAGCAAAGTATCCTCACAACCAGTGCTCAGAACGTATACGTTATCACTTATCGCATCAGAATACGTCAAGACCTACGCAGAGCTGGTCAGCTTTTTCTCAGAAACATTCTTTGCTCACCAATACCAAGACATCAAAGCAATCACCCTCAAGCTCGCACAAACAATCGAGCAACTACGAGAATGGGGTTTTCTAGAAAAAAAAGGCGTAGACGACTTTGCAGCAGCAGACGAACTCTTAATCGACATGCTCGTCGCAACACCCTTAGGGAAAAGAGTTTCAGAACTCTACCTTGACCCACTCTCAGCACACAAACTATTATCTGGTTTACGAAAAGAAAAAAACGAGCTGTTCGCATACCTACACCTCGTGTGCTCAACACAAGAAATGAGGCCGCTGCTTAGAATAAAACCTGACGACTACGAATTCTTTGAAGAATATCTCAAAGAACACAAAGGACTCCTCGAAGAACCAAGCCTGTACGACCCTGACTACGAAATGTACCTTGAAGCAGCAAAAACAGCAAAGCTACTTGACGACTGGGCAGACGAGAAATCAGAAGAACACCTGCTGGAAACATACAACGCGCGGCCAGGAGAAGTACGCGCAAGAATAAACATCGCCGACTGGCTACTCTACGGAGCAGCAGAACTCTCACGCATCACCAAACAACACCGACACGTCGCACAACTACAAAAAGCACGCACGAGACTCAAATACGGAGCACGAGAAGAACTGCTCCCACTACTGCGCCTCAAAAACGTTGGGCGGGTGCGCGCACGAGTCTTGCACAGAAACGGTGTGCGAACATTACAAGACCTCAAAACGATCGATGCAGGCACCCTCTCGCAACTGCTCGGACCAAATATTGCTCGCGACTTAAAAAAACAAGTAGGAATAGACATCGACGATGTCGAGTTATCACCAAAAAAACGCGTAGGTCAGCTGTCGCTTAATGCAAAGAAATTCCAGTAAACACGGTTCAGACACGTTTTTATACTCTTACTCTCAACTACGCATATGCATGGTTGGAGGCGAGCATACCCACTTACACTTCTTGTAATTTTCTTACTTACGGGACTTGCCCATGCAGAGCTGCAACAAACCCAATATCGGTGGTACGCAAACGAAGACGCAATCACGCCCACATTTGCTTTAGCAGACGAAAACAAGCCACTACTCGCCCTCTCTCAAGACCAACTGCGACTACGAATAAATTTACAAGCAACAGACAACGTTTCGGCAGGAGAAACATTTGCGCTCCAATACAGAAAAACCAACGAAACAACATGGACTGCACTAGGAGTGCCAGCAAGCGGGTCTGAATGGCGAGGATACGACAACCCTTCAGTGGCTGCAGGAACAACATTGCCCTATCCGTTGCTTTCGGGAAGTTCCACAGTGTTTACTTATGAAGAGCAAAACAACAGCACTCCTACAAGCATGGGATTGGTTGCGACAGGCACCATTCTTGCCACAGTGTGGCAAGAAGTAACAAACAACTCTAACTGGTCCCCCAGAGACGATCACCGCTCGCTTGTGTACAACAGTAGTGTATGGCTTTTAGGGGGGTTTGATAACTCAGGAGACTGTAGTGGCTCAGGAACATCACGGTGTGCTGACGTATGGGTTACTGACGACCTTGAAAACTGGACTTTGGTGACTGGCTCTGCTGCATTTGGGGGCCGAGAAAGACACACAGCAATAGTTTTTGATGACGCAATGTGGGTTATAGGGGGTCGAGGGTCTGATGGCACACGAAGAAACGATGTGTGGTTTAGTACTAATGGAAGTTCTTGGCAGAACACCACACTTAACGCGCCGTGGAGCGCTCGAGAACATCATACCTCAGTAGCTTTTGACAATAAAATGTGGGTTATTGGAGGATTCGATAATTCAGGGGATTGTAGTGGAAGCGGATCTTCATACTGTGCAGATGTCTGGTATAGTGAAGATGGAATTACTTGGAATAACGCTACATTAAACGCTCCATGGGACGCACGCTCACGGCACGCATCAGTAGTATATGATAACCGAATGTGGGTTATTTCTGGGTTTGATGGAACGTACCTTACTGATGTATGGTATTCGTATGACGGCGAACAATGGTTTCAAGCAACAGATTCACTACCTTGGACTGCTCGTATACATCACCAAACAATCACATATGGTGGGGAGATGTGGGTTATAGGGGGAGCAGTAGACTCAGGACTTGGGGACTGTACTGGTTCTGGAAGTAGATACTGCTCGGATGTCTGGTATTCTTCAGACGGGGATGCGTGGACTCAGGCAATCGATATCGCCGCCTGGCCGCCAAGACACAAACATACTGCAGTGGTATACCAAGACGAACTCGTGGTCATGGGAGGGTTTACGACTGGAGGGGATTGCTTAGGATCAGGAAGTAGTTATTGTAATGATGTATGGACATCAAGCGTTAATACACAAGCTGAGTGGGACTGGGCAATCGAACGAAACGGTGCTGAAGGAAATTACGAATTTAGAATGGTCTACGCGGATGGTACTCCACTAGAGCAATACTCCTTATATCCACAGGCGCTCCTAACAGGAATGTACTGCGA
>SKIA01000046.1 GCA_007116645.1 Candidatus Woesearchaeota archaeon | reverse complement strand
GACCGCCCGCAGCAGCCCAAAGGGACCTTCTTGAATTGCGTTCTTTCATACACACAGAGAAAATTATTAATTTATATCTTTTTTGTTAATAATCTTAGTTCCCAAATGTTTATAAACGCCTCAGTGTTTCCGTGATACATGGCGCGAAACAAAAACGTAGCTTCTGGAAAACGCTTCGGCAGCCGATACGGACGTCGAAACAGAGATAAGTTTGCACTTCTAGAAGGACAAGCAAGAAAAAAATACCCTTGCCCAACCTGTGCATATCCTCAAGCTAAGCGCCTAGCAGCTGGAATCTGGGAATGCCAAAAATGCGGCCTCAAATTCGCAAGCAAAGCATACACCGTTGCAAAACCAATTGTGCTCAAAAGACAATCAGAGGATATCTAATGGCAGACTACCGATGTTTTGAATGTAATAAAGACGTAGATGAAAGCTATCTGAAAAAGAAAATCCGATGCCCATACTGCGGCTCAAAAATGATTTTCAAACCTCGAACACAACCAACAAAAATTCTTGCTCGATGAATGCTACTATCACAGTACCATACGACAAACGCTTATACGAACTGTTCGCAGCAGAAGATAAAGACATCGGACGAGCACAGTATACGATGAGCGATGACGGAAAAACATTATCGTTTACCATCGTGGCAGAAGACGCAGTCGCAATGCGAGCGTCGCTAAACGCCATCACAAAACTCTTAACAATATGGGAGAAAACACAACACCTATGAACACACACCTAGCAATCCAACAACAAGCACTTCAAAGACAACAAATAGAACTTGAGAGCGCAATCGAAGAACTCGACACGAACGAAGCGTGGAAAGTGATCGGAAACATCATGGTCAAAAAGGATCCGCAAGTACTCAAAAAAGAACTACAAGAAAAACTAGCAACGGTCACAAACCGGCTTGAGAGACTACAAAATGCAAGCAACTGAACTCATCGAACTCCTTGAAAGCCTCAAAGAAGAAGAGGACCTTCCACGCCAAGTGCAATTAAAAGTTGATGAGATGATATTTGTTCTCGGAGAAAACATTGATTTAGAACTACGCGTAGACCGAGTCAGAAGTATTCTTGACGACCTTGAAGAACAACCAAACCTGCCAAACTACGTACGCACACAACTCTGGCACATCACCGCATCCCTTGAGATGCTCTAACTCTTTCTTGCAACACGAATTGCTAGCGGCGTTGCGGTCAGTAAGATGAAAATTCCGTAACCGACAAAAACTACTGGTCCAAATAGAACGTATAGGGAGGCTGATAAGACAGGCATGGTCGCTTGCGCGAGCGATTGGAGTGCTTCGTCAGCACCCAACACTTCTCCTTGTTCTGTATCTTTTGACGCATTTGCCAAGACTGACTTGACAGTCGGCATGATGATGTTTGTTCCGAGCGAAAATATGTATGACAATAAGATGAGCAGCGCGAGTGCAGGAATGAACATGTAAATGATAAGTCCTACTGCTACGAGGATGCTGCCAAGAACAATAGTTTTCCCAGATCCTAAGCGATCAACAATCCATCCGACGAGTACTGTTTGATTAAACACAGCGTAGAGTCCAATTACAAATAAGAACAATCCTATACCCAGTGAGCTAAGACCGAACCGATCAATCAAATATAGGGATAAGATACTCGTGAACGAGGCGAAAGCGAGAATGACAAGGAACTTGACGGCTAAAGCCGAGCCAATGATGGGTCGCGTGCGATACGCCCATATCGTTTGGAACACGTTCAGGCGCTTTAAGACGTACACTTTCCAATCGCCACCACGTCGGTGAACGTTTCTTTCAGGAAGAAAATAAAACAAACAAACAAGAGTTATCAAAGACAAAATTGCCGCGAAAAGAACCGTTCCCAAATAACCAATACTTGTTTGCGAAGTAAGGCCGCCAAGCACAGGACCAATCATAAAGCCTACACCAAACGTTGCGCCAATAAGACCAAACGCTCGGGCGCGATCTTTGGGTTTAGTAACGTCAGAAACGAACGCTTGCACGACACTGTTGTTACCGCCAGTAACTCCGTCAAGAAGCCTTGAGAGCAGGATGACGATAACAGGAAGGGGGAGTGCGAAAAGGATGATGTCAGCAGGCAAGAAGTATGCTATTGCGAATAAAACCCAAGAGAACAGTGTTCCAACCTGACTGATGATAAGCAAAGGTTTTCGCCCGAACACGTCGGAGAGTGCTCCAAGAATGGGAGCGCCAAAAAACAACGCTCCTGCGTAGGACGAAAGCAAGATACCATACCAGATCTGAGACAGACCGTACTGCTCAACAATAAACGGAAGAACAGGGATGAGCAGCGAGAACCCAAGAACGTTTACGAATGCGAGCAAGAGCGCAGGAAACAAGTCTTTATTCATCTCGTTGCAGACTGAAGTGTCGTTTATTAAACTCGTGCTTTAATCGTGCGATGAGGGATAACCACGATAAGCTTGTTATCAGTTGAGATAGTTACTGCAAGCCAGCCCACATGCAATATTTTACCTGAAACGCCAGAGACAGAAAGCTCATCGCCAACAGAGAACTTTTTTACGACCTTGCGATATGCAAACAAATTTGGGAGGAGATCAAACAACCACACCATAAGCGCAATGATTGCAAGAACGCCAAGAAAGATGCCAACTATCTGGAGAGCTAAGATGATGATGCCTGCTTCAACAAGTGCCCAGACAGTACCGACAGTGTAGATGATTGCAGCAACGCCGCCAGATGCGAGCTCAGCGTAATCAGCGCGATGCGTGAATACTTTCTTTGCATGGGTATTAAACTCTACAGAACGCAAAAACGCTTTTAGGAGGACATGGATTACTTTGCCGATGATAATTGCGGCAAAAAAGATGAGCAAAGGAATCACAACGGCACTCGTGATAGACTCAGTAACTTGATTTGCGAAAATGACGATATCGGAAAGCGTAGACATACCTATAATGACAGCAACACCTCTTATAATCGTTTTGGACAAATTTATAAGCCGCGACCGAGTTGCGTCAACAGAAGACAGCGAACAGAGCACTGCTGACGGCAGAGTTCAGTAAGCTGATTTCTCCTTACTCCGCCCCGTTGGTGTAGTCCGGCCAAGTGAAAACCGGCGGTTTTCACAAATCAGAAACCGTATCGGATTCAGGCAAATCATACCGCCCTCTCAAGGCGGTGACCCGGGTTCAAATCCCGGACGGGGCATACGATTTTTTTATAGTTTTGGGGCATAAAAAGTAATTGAGTTAAACATCAAGTTAAGGATATAACACGCTGATTAAATTTAAATAAGATTAAACGTGTTTTTTGTTCATGCTTCTAAGCGAAAATGAGGTTGATGAACTGTGCGATTAGTTTTTTTAGGGACATTCATTATGTTTTCGCTACTAGTTTCATGTACAGCACCTGGACAAAATACGTTACATACGCTACCAGACCAGCACGAAATAGATGAAATAAGAGATAATGATAATACAAGCATTCCAGAAGTAGGAGAGTCGAACAATACTAATCTGGGAACTCAGTGTGATGAGTGTATTATCGGCACTCGTAGCTGTATCGCCAATAGCGCTTATCATTGTGTTGATGTGAATGGATGTAACAAAATGGTGGAACGCGAAACTTGTACATTCACTGAAATATGCGAGGATGGGCTTTGCATTGACCCTTGTGCTGATGAATGCGTTCTTGGAGATGTAAAATGTGCTTCTGAAGATACATTAAGCCGGTGTCAAGCCACCTCTGAATGCAATTTATGGTTTAGTGAATACTGCCCTGACGATCAGTTGTGCTCGGAAGGTATATGTAAACCACAGTCACCAGTGGATTGTACGGATCAATGTGTTTTAGGTGCGAAAAAATGCGATCAAGGTCACGTGTGGGAATGCATTGAGTCAGGAGAAGAATGTAATGCGTATATAGTTGTAGAATCCTGTACGGATGGCGCAAGTTGCGACTCAGAAACCACTACATGTGTTGATCCAACAACATCATCTTCATTCAGCAACGAAATAGGAGAATGTTACCTGCTAAGAGATTCTAGCAATCATCCACGCGCGCTTAATATCGCATTTGTTCCGAATGACTTTAGCCCTTCAGAGTGGGATGAAATCAGGCAAACTCTCATTGAAGAGCACATAGCACAATTTGATACCGTGGAGCCGTACAGCACATTTTCTGCAAGAACAAACTTCTACTTTGTGAATGTACAAGAAGATGCACTTGCTTTATCCTCTAGCACGTTAGGTTCTGAAGTGCGGGATTATATGGATGCAGTAGTAGAATCATGTCCTCAGACCATCACAGATATTATTCTTGTTACTTCAAGTACAGGACATTCTAGAGGTTCAACTTCACGGTACTCGAGTACTAATATCAATGACCCTTGGATTACCTTGCACGAATTCTCTCACTCGTTCGCATCTTTAGATGATACCTACTCTCCTCAAATTAGGCATGATGGGTCTGGAGCTGCAGGGGCATATACTTTTGCGAACACAGATGTTGCAGGGTGTCCAAAGTGGTGCTCTGGCGAAGTTGTATCTTTTGAACACCAGTGCTTTGAGATAACTGATGAGCAAACATGTAGAACACATGCGCGAGAACCTAATCAATGGGGCTATAGGTGTACTGACTCCACTGATTGTTGTGTATGGGCGTTTACTGGACAGGGAGGATCTGCTTGCTTGCCTGCAAGAGGTGAAGTAGATACTGGAGTTGGTTGTATTGAAGGTGCAGGATGCTACCTCGGTACTGGTCACGTCCATAATTTTTATCGATCTCATCAAACAAACTCCTTGCCTGAAACAGTACATGAACCAGGTATTATGGGTGGTAGTCGCTCTGATCCATGGCAATTTGATGCGGTTAGCGAACGAGCAATCGAAAGGAAATTCAATTGCTGTCATAGCACCAATCCAGACAACCGATGCTCAGAGTGGGCTGAATCATACGAAGCGTTTGCTTGTTAACGTTTGTAAACACTGTGAGAAGGTCTTGAGCATATCATAACTATTTGTTGTGGCTTTGCACCCAGCCCGGACGGGGCATTAAAGGTATTTCTTTTGGAGTTTATTGCAGAGGAGTTCAATATCTTGTAGCGCTTGCTTGGTCACTTCTTTAGGGACTGATTTTCCGTAGTAGTTCACGCCGT
>SKIA01000058.1 GCA_007116645.1 Candidatus Woesearchaeota archaeon | reverse complement strand
TAGCTCAGACTGGCTAGAGCGGTCCGCTGTAGGGCGTCGCATTGACAAAAGCCGGCCCATAATTCCGGCTGTGAATGAATTGCGATCAGCGAAGATACGGACAGGTCCCCGGTTCAAATCCGGGTGGGGGGACTATTTTTTTCTTTTTCTTTAGCGTAAAGGCCTATGCGTCGAAGACTTTCATCAATGATGCCTGTGTCTTCTCCAAAGATTGCCTTATTTCTGAGTCTACGATAAAATCTGTTTACGCGTCGCTCCTCTGAAACGAGTGATCCAACGCTTTCAGGCAGGCCTCCTTTCTGGCCATGATATCCTGTGAGAACATCGATTGCTCCGTCTAGTGTGCCGGTAAGCACTGCGGTGTGCACTGCTGCTTCTACAAGGTCGTGTGCGTGTCGACGATCGGGTTTAACGTCTTCTCGGTATTGGTGCTGAAAGTCGATGATGACAAGACCTGCGCTGTCTTGCTTGACATTTTTGAGGTTGGCATCTGCCCAGTACGCTCCTGCGTCGTGTAGTTGTCTCAGCCGTATTCCAAGTTCTATGCGAACGAGTGGGTTGGCTTTTAACTTTGGGCGAGCATCTTGCAAGTACACGTGGTCTGTGAGGAGTGCTCCTGTGATACCAAGTTCTTCTCGCACGTCTCGTCGTGCATGTATGCTGGGAACGCCATGTTCTCTGAGAAGTTCGTAGGTTGCTTCTTCGTGTTCCAGTGATTTTCGTGCGCCAAGAATTCGCGTGGTAGCTCCTGTGCCCATGCGTTCAACAACTGGCCGAACTACATTCATTGTCACGTGTCCAACAAGGCGCGGAACTTTTACGTGAATGCTGTGTCCGTTATAATCAAGAATTGCGTGGTGTGCAGTGTTGAATGCTTGCTCTGCAGTAGGATTGTCTGTTTGCGCATCAAGTGCTTGCGTGCGCGCCCAGCGTCCTTTTCGCTTGATTTTCTCAATTGCTTGGCGTGCTTGGTCAGGGCTTTGTGCAGTATGTGTTGTGAGCATACCTTGAGAAATCAATATGAGTTTATAAAATTACTACGTGAAAATAGTGATTATTCTTTGAGCCAGTCGTGGCGGTCCATTTCGTGATCGATATTTCCCAGGTGCTCAAGCGTGAGTTGTCGGGCAGGAAAGTCAAGTCCTGATTGCGCGCGGCGCATTACTTCAACAAGTGATGAGAGGCTTCTTGAAACTGATTGCATGTGCATCTCTTGATCTGATGCGAGTTGGCTTGCATTCTTTATGGTCTCTCTGAGACGTTCACGAATTTGCGTCATGCGCGTCATCGCTGTTTCTTCTCTGCGCTGCATCATAGACAGGTATCCTTCGTATTGTTTCTGATATTTGTCTTTATTCTCTTGGGTAACCACGTGCACGTGTTGTTCCATACGGATGTATTCATCAAACGGTATGGGCTCGGCAGCTTCTAGTTCTTTTCGAGCATCTTCTAACTGCTTGAATTGTTTTTTAATTTCAGTAAGTGATTCCTCGAGTTTTTTGAGGTGCAATGGTGCTTCTCGCACCCTTCCGATATCTGTTTCAAAACGCATACACTTTTGTTGAACCAAGGTTTTATATTTTCTGCGTATCTACTTATGAGTATGGACAGAGAGCGATTTGGTGTACGGCAGCTACGGTCTGGTTCAGATGTAACGTTGCAAGGATTGGTTTTAGATGCTTCTTATCCTACTGAAGAAGAGAAATGAGCGCGTTTTATGCTCTCTCACCCAGAAAACTCTTCTGCGAGCGTTTCTGTGCTTATTCGTCAACACGAGCTTTTTGAACACGGTCGCGCTCTGTATTCTCACAAGGTGCGTGTGCAAGGAAGATATTTTCCTCCGCCAAGCAACGAGTATACGGATTTGGTGCTTCCGACCTCAATAACTCGTATCGATTAAATTTATTAAGACTTGTCTCGCCTAATTAATATGAGTTTATTATTGGTCCTAGGAGTTGCTCGCGGACGACTTGTCAACAACCACCAACAGGGGTTGTTTGGAAAGATTATATGGGACTTCTTATCGCGGAACTGTATGGGCGCGCAAACCTTTTAAGAGAGAACGCTTCTTGGCGTACTAATGGCTCTTAAAGCGGATAACAAAAAGCTGGTTGAGAAGTTTGGCGCAAAACCTATTGCTTCTCTAAAAGACTTTCCTGATCATTACGCATTTCACAACGGCTTGCTTTTCTCGCACCGCGATTTTGACTCGTTTTACAAGGCAGCACAAAAAGGCGAGCGCGTCGCAATCGTTACTGGCGTGAATGCTTCAGGAACGCTTCACCTCGGGCACAAAACAGTGTTTGATACTGTGTTGTTCTTTCAAAAAACGTTTGGCGCTGAACTCTTCATTCCGATCAGCGATGACGAAAGCTATGTTTCTGGCAAGGTTGATTCACAAAAAGAAGCTCTTGACAACAGTTTAAAACTTGCAAAAGAACTCTTAGCGTTTGGATTTGACCCGAAAAAAACGCGTTTTGTCATTGACCAAATATACACTGACATTTACAACCTTGCCTTTCTTGTTTCAAAAAAGATTACGCTCTCAGAAATCAAGGCCGCGTACGGCTACAAAAACGAAGAAAACATTGGCCTTCATTTCTACCCCGCAGTACAATCAGCGCACGTACTCTTCCCACAACACGCCCACGGCATAAAACATGTGCTTGTTCCTATCGGTCCTGATGAGGACGCTCACTTGCGTGTTGCTCGCGACGCAGCACACCGCGTATCACTTCCTAAGCCGGCTGTTTTGCACGCGTCCTTCTTACCTGGTACTGACGGTCAGAAGATGTCTAAATCAAAAAACAACGCAATCTTTTTTTCTGACTCTGAAAAAGCGATTCGCAAAAAAATCATGTCTTCTTTTTCTGGAGGTCAGCAAACGCTTGAAGAGCACAGAAAGCTTGGTGGTAATCCGGACGTTGATGTTGCGTGCCAGTATTTGAAAGCGTTTTATCTCTCAGAAGATGATGCAAAAGTATTATTCGCTCAATATAGAAAAGGAGAACTTCTCTCGGGAGAAATCAAAAAACTCCTTGCTGACTACGTCGTTGCAGAAGTGTTATCTTTTCAGAAACGAGTTCAAGAAGTTGATGAAAAAACCCTCAACAAATGCATTCTGACTCATCCTGTCAAATAATTGTTTTTTTCAGTGCGCCAGAATGGTCTGTCGTAGGTGTTCTCTAAGTGTGCAATCACTGGGTCTGTGTGTCGTTCTTTGTTTTTCCAACTGTCCAAAGTTTGTTGACTGGGATGCAAGAATACGTATGTGTGCATTGGGAGCTCTGATTCGAGGGTCGGGGTTTTTTGCCTGTTCAAAGCTTCGTAAAATCTGTGCTTGGTGATTTCTGGAACATTAGAGCTGAGTTGAAATACTGGCATCGCGGTACTTCTTCCTATTGGTTCCACCCATCTTCGACTCGGAGAGGTTCTGAAATGGTGTTTGTTTATTGATTTTCCATCTGGACCAAGAAAATCATATGTTTCGCTGCCAAGTAGTGGGAATGGTTCTTGTCCGTACAAGTGGGCTATTTGCTTGAGAACGTCGTCTGCCCAGAATACTGGGATGCCTGTGTCATGAACAACATCGATTCGTCGCACAAACCTTTCTGCTTGTACTTCCTCAAGCGAGAAAGCAATGCTAATGTTTTCGATTTGGTTAATGACTTCTTCAATATCTTGTGTCATGTCTACTGCTTGACGCACAACAACTATTTATTTCTATCGTGGAGTGGTGATTCATCCTTGCGGTTGTGGACAACTGAGCGACCCTCAACAAATGCATTGTAACTAACTTTCAGCAGAAGCAGTAGCTCTGCTCTTAGCATGCCAGAATGGTCTGTCGTAGGTGTTCTCTAAGTGTGCGATTACTGGGTCTGTGTGTCGTTCTTTGTTTTTCCAACTGTCAAAAATCTGTTGACTGGGATGCATGATAACGATGGTTTCCATGAAGTATTCTACTTGACGAATTGGCGGACTTGTTTGGTTTTGTACTGCTTGCAGGTATTGCAGTTGCGTGTTTTTGGGAACGTCTTTGTGGAGTTGTACTTTTGGTATGGACACGTAAACCCCTATTTCTTCTATCCATCTCATTCCGGGAGACGTTTTGTACTCGCGCATCTCAACTGGGTTTTCGTCTGGGCCGATAAATATTCTATTTCCTACTCCGACCAACGGTACAGGGTCTACTTCGTAGAGTTCTGCAATGAGTCTGAGGTCGTCTTCAGCGTCAAATACTCCAACCCCCTTATCGTGCACAACATCAAATCGTCTTAAAAACCTGTCTCGCTGAGTGCTTGCGGTTTGTGATACGATACTCAAAGTGTTTATCTTGCTAATAACTGTCTCGATATCCTCTCGCACAAGCGTAATAACATCCTCGGGCTATTTAGCTGTTTAGCATAGATACTATCAATCCAAGCTCTTGAATATTTGCTTGGTATTTGCAAACAATTCTTTTCCGCTACCTTGCGTTGCTGAATGTACTTTTTTCAGAAGTGATAGTCGCGTGCTCATGCGCAGTGGCCCGATAAAAACGAGCACTCCGATGCTGTCAGCGGGTTTTTGTGCTGGTTCAATCGTGTACAGGCCTGCTGCGTATTGAAAGAGGCGGTATCCGTGTGATGTGCGTACGATTCCTTTTGCGCGAGCAACGTCATGCGGAAGCGAAGATAGTAATTCTTCTAGGTCTTGCAAGCGAACGATCTTTTTTGTGTGCAGAGTAACTGAGCTTGTTTCGTGTCGGTGTACGCGTCGTGCTTTTTTTCGTTTGACAAGTTGCGGTGTGGGTGCGTTAAGCAGCGTAGCCGTTGAGAGTTGTCCGTGTTCTGTGCTGCAGACATGCGTGTGGTCGTTTAACGAATGAACAAGGTCTTTGAGCTCTTTGAGAACTTTCTCACTTACGAGGTCTTGTTTATTGATAATCACAAGACTTGAGAGTTTAATTTGTCTCTGACTCACGTCGCCAAGCTTGCGCGTTTTTTCGTATTGGTATGCATCTACTACTGTAACTACGCTTTTTACTGGTGTGTTGGTTTCTTCGATAATGTCTAGCAACGGCTCTGGTTCTGCAACGCCTGTTGTCTCGATAAGAATAACGTCTGGCGCGTGGAGTTGTTTTAAGTGTTGTATTTGTTGTTTGAGGTCTCGTCCGCGCGTACAGCAAATGCATCCGTTTTCTAGTTCTCGAACAGTATATTTTTTGTTGTCAATGATTTTGCCGTCAATTCCTGCGGCAGCGTATTCGTTAATGATGACTGCGGTCTTCACACTTTC
>SKIA01000026.1 GCA_007116645.1 Candidatus Woesearchaeota archaeon | reverse complement strand
GCGAGTGATAAAGAGCTTTTTTATACTGCGCTCAAGAAAATAACACCATGGTAGATGAGCGTATAACGCAGTATATCGCAACAACACGCAAAAATGGGTACCAAGACGCAGCCATAATTACGCGTCTTAAAGAAAGCGGATTTAGTGAGCAAGCAATACAAGAAGCGTTCGCAAGCGTTGACACAACAGAATCTACAACGCCAGAGCCTCAACCAATCACGCCGGAACAAACCCCTCCAACCACACCTCAACCGCATGAAGCTCAACCAGTAGCACCAGGACAAACCCCTCCAGCACAACCTGAAGTGACTCAAACACCGGTTGAGAGGAGAATACCAGAGCCTACCCCGCCAAAAGAAAAGCGATACGCAGGATTTTGGATGCGAGCAGGAGCAGAAGTCATAGATAGCATCATTTTTGGAACGCTCTTTATGACCATCATGTTTATCGCCATAGCACTCTCAACACCTACCGCGCTGGACCCTACACTCCCCATAGGAGCCATCATCGCATACTTTGTGCTCGCACTCGTATTTATCGTGTACGAAGTCGTCCTCACGGCAGGCGCATGGCAAGGAACTATTGGAAAACACGTGTTAGGGCTCAAAGTAGAAGACGAAAACGGACAACCGTTAAGCATAGGGAAAAGCACTATTCGTTACTTTGCTAAATACGTCTTTCCTGTGCTTTGGATCGTGGTGGCATTCACAGCAAAAAAACAAGGGTTACACGATCTTCTTTTGAACACTTACGTTGTACGCAAATAAAGACAAGACACAGAAAATTGTATCGTACAGCCTGAAACACATATAAACAATAAGCTCTTGAATCAGGTAATGAAACAACTTTTTGCACTCCTCCTCATTCTTTTAGTGCCGTTCGTGGCAGCAGAATTCGTGTTTGACCACAGCCTATACTCTGCTCAGAGCGTCACGCTTGACGTAACTGTAGAAAACACCATAAGCGTATCAGGAAACGTGCAAGAAGTACATGCCCGGCTGTATTATCATCCAAAAGACTACGCAACACAAACAGTCAGAAACGTTCGAAACAACCCACAACCAACACAAGAAATTGACCACTTGTTATTCTCATGGAGAAACCCACAAGGAGCACTCTCATTCTCCCACCAAAGCACCGTAACCAGCGATTATCACCAACCACGCATCACACAAGAGATCGCGTTTCCCTACGAGTTTGTCCCCGCAGAGATGAGCAGATATTTGCGATCAGAAGAAATTATTCGTATCACACCCGCAATCCGCAGACAAGCAGAAGAAATCATCGGGGATGAACAAGACGCAGTGCGTGTAGCATTCCTTTTGGGAAGCTGGGTGAAAGAAAACATCGAGTACGACCTGTCAAGCGTTGCCGTGCAAGCAAGCTATCCGTCAGACTGGGTGCTTGAAAACAGAGAAGGAGTCTGCGACGAGCTCACAAGCCTATTTATCGCAATGCTCCGAAGCCAAGGAATCCCTGCGCGCTTTGTCTCAGGAGTGGCGTACACCAACCTAGAAATCCTTGATACAAACTGGGGTCCTCACGGATGGGCAGAAGTATGGTTCCCAGAAGTCGGATGGGTGCCGTATGACGTAACCTACGGACAATACGGTTTTGTTGACGCAACACACATCGCAATACAAAAAACTCCTGACGCGGCCGCAAACGCTGCAGAATACAGCATGAGAAGTCGAGGAGGAGACTTTGACCCACAACCGCTCGTACGAGATTTCGTGCTAACAAACAGAGGAGCTGAAAGACCAGCAGACATTGATATCACCCTGCGACCAGCAATCGAGCACACCGGATTTGGCAGCTATAACCGCATCGATGTTGACGTGCGAAACCTGCGTAACTACTACGTCTCAGCAGATCTTCACTTTGGACAAACAAACCGCATGACCTCAGAACGAGACACCACAAGCATCCTGCTTGGACCAAACGAACGAAAAACACTACATTGGTACGTTAAAGTAGACGAAGACCTCGAACAAGGATTCCAATACACCTTCCCAGCCATCGTAACCAGTAATTTAGGTGAGCGCGCAGACACAGAATTTCGGACCACACAACAAGGAATCGTTGCGCAAAGAGAAGACGTGGCTATTGAGATAACACAAAGTCCACGAGGACTCTCGCCAGACATTCGTTGCGAATACCCAGAAACAGTATCCCAATCAGAACCCTTCAGAGTGACCTGCACATACCCAGAAACAGTGCAGCTCTGCCTAAAAGAATGCGTTGAGGGAACCAGCATCACACAAACATTTAGTTTTGAGCGGCTTGGAGCACACACTACCACAGTAAGCGCCACACGAGGGCTTGCGAGCACGCAAAAAGTACTGACATTTATTGTAGTTGATGAACCAGCACTTACCATCACTGCTAACGCAACAAACCCTGTCTCATACCTTGACGAAGCTCTCCTTACTATCACGCTGGAAAAAACTTCTGTGACAGACCCACAAGACGTCACCATAACGCTTGAGCACCCGCTGTTTTACGAAGAATTTTCTCTTGAACGCCTGCAATCACGACACACACTCGAAGTGCGCCTGCCAGCAAATCAACTCACCAAACAAAACACCTTCACCCTCACCGCAAGCTATGAAGCATACGAAACAACAGTAAACCAAACCACCACAGCGGACATAGAAGTGCTCACGCAAGGAATCGGCCAGCGCATGTCCCTTGCGACCAACAGGTTTTTTGGTTGGCTTGCGCGCATATTCTGATAAAACCACTTTTTTATAAACAGCCAGCAATTACTGATAGGTATGACAGAACACCTCCTCGTCCCAGACACCTCAGTTCTTGCTGAAGGAGTCGTGACGACATACCTTAAAGAAAAAAAAGTCTTAGCAGACAAAATCATCATTCCACGAGCAGTATTAAATGAGCTTGAACACCAAGCAAATCAAAACAAAGAAACAGGCTACATCGGTCTTGAACAAGTAAAACAATTGCGAGAACAATACGACGTAGAGTTTAGCGGCTCTCGCGTAGGCCCACAAGACATTAAACTTGCAGGACAAGGAGCAATAGACAACATCATACGAGAAACCGCTCGCGAATACGGAGCAACCCTCATGACAGCAGACCGCGTGCAAGCAATCGTTGCAGAAGCAATGGGCGTGCCAGTCGTGCTAGTAGAATTTCAACTCGACAAAAAAGACTTTAACGACCCACTCCAATCATTTTTTGAAGACAACACCATGAGCGTTCACTTCAAAGAAAACTCATTTACTATTGCAAAACGAGGAAAGCCTGGTGGCTGGGTGTTTGAAACAACAAAGCACAAACCTGACAACAAAGAAATGCAGCGCCTGGCAAAAAGTATTGTGCAAGCAGCACAATTACGCCAAGACAGCTTTTTGGAGATCGAACGGCCAGGAAGCACTATTGTGCAGCTTGGAAAATACCGTATCGTTATCGTAAAACCACCATTTGGCAGCTGCTGGGAAATCACTGCAGTACGGCCAGTTGCTCGACTAACCCTTGATGACTACGAGTTCCCAGAAAAATTCCGCACGCGCCTTCAAAACAAAGCAGAAGGAATACTCGTCTCAGGAGCGCCTGGAGAAGGAAAAAGTACCTTCACACAAGCACTGGGAGAGTTTTATGCAAACCAACAAAAAATCGTGAAGACAGTAGAGTCGCCGCGAGACTTAGTCTTGCCTGATACGATTACGCAATACTCGGCAACGCACGGAACACCAGAAGAAATCCGCGACGTCTTGCTCTTAAACAGACCTGACTACACGATTTATGACGAGATTCGAAACAACCAAGACTTTCACCTCTTTGCAGACATGCGTCTTGCGGGAGTAGGAATGATCGGGGTTGTGCACGCAACAAGCCCAGTGGATAGCATTCAACGATTCATTGGCCGCATAGAATTAGGCATGGTGCCACACATCATCGACACCGTCGTGTTTATCAAAGCAGGACAAATCAACAAGGTCTATAGTTTGTCAATCACGGTAAAAGTTCCTCACGGAATGACCGAAGAAGACCTTGCAAGGCCAGTAGTCACTATCAAAGACTTCTACACTGACAAAGCAGAATACGAAATCTATCGCTACTCAGACCAAACAAGCGTCATTCCAATAACAGATGATGGAGAAAAAAAACTCAATCCCATGCTTGCCTTAGCAGCAAAAGGAATTGAAGACTACTTCATGCAATACTCAGCACGAGCACAAGTAGAGATGGTGTCTGAGCGAAAAGCAAAAGTGTACCTTCCAGAAAACGTTATTTCACAAGTCATCGGAAAAGGAGGGAGTAACATTCAAGAAACAGAAAAAGAGCTCGGACTCTCTTTAGACATCCTGCCACTTCAAGGACAAGGCAGTTCAGGAAAAGGCGGAAACATCCGCTGGGAAGCGCTTGTTGGTAAAAAAAACATTTCAATAGACCTGCCACCAGAACTCTCAAACCATGAAGTGGATTTATATGATGGTAAACACGCAATCACTACAGTGACAACATCAAAAAACGCTCAAGTAAAAGTCAGCTTGTCAAGTCCTATTGGAAAACAAGTGCGGCGAGCAATTGATCGTGACACACTAGAAATCCATGGGTAAAAAAAAGCTCCGACCAGAAGACGTCTTAAAAGAACTACGAAAACTGCCGCGCGTTTTTCAGACAAAGAAAAAACCCGGTCTTGCGCCAGGAACCATTATCTATACAGGAGATAAACCAGAAGCGCCAAGCGTCATCACGCAACTGCATTTTTCTGAGGAAACAGTAGAAGAAAAAATTGTTTCAGTACAAGACATCAAGATAAAAAAAGGAACGAAAACATGGATTAATGTTGACGGGCTTTCAGATACAGAAACAATCACGCAAATTACTGAGCTGCTTGGCATACACCCACTCACTAAAGAAGACCTCGTAAATACGCAGCAACGACCAAAATTCGAGGAGTACGACGACTATTTGTTCATGGCAACAAAGGCACTTCACTTTGAGAGCGGACACGTATACACAGAACACATCTCAATGATTCTCAAACAAGACGTCGTGCTCACGTTCCAAGAACGAACACTTGACGTCTTCACGCCCGTACGTGAACGCCTCATCGCAAAGAAAGGTCGCATCGTAAAAAACGGCGTTGACTACCTTGCCTACGCTCTTATTGACAGTATCGTAGATCATTATTTTGCGGTGCTAGAACAAGTAGCAAACCACATCGAAGAGCTCGAAGCAGAAATACTGATTTCGTCAACCACAAAACACATGCAACAAATTCAACACCTCAAGCGAGACATGATAACTCTGAGCAAGAGCGTGTGGCCCCTGCGAGAAGTTATC
>SKIA01000047.1 GCA_007116645.1 Candidatus Woesearchaeota archaeon | reverse complement strand
TGCATTTTTAGTCCATCGGGAAGGTGCAAAAGCACTTTCTTGGCGTCATGTTTTGCTACGGAATCATACACTGATTGCTCGTCAAAATCCCAAATATCTTCTTGCATATCGTAAGGAGACTCTCTTCTTTCAAAAAGGTTTAGTCTAAAAACAGCTCGTCCATCTCGTGCTTTGATAGTTTGGATTTGTTGAGTACTGACATTCGTGACCGCTTCGCGCGCCGTCCGGTGACTGCGTCGCGTTCATATGCCTTTACGTCTTCATCAAGCTCTGCGTCGTCTGAGAAAATGCGTTCATACTCTTTATCAAACGCATCTTCGTCATCAGCATCATCAAGATAGCCTGCTTCTTCGAGATCAAATTCTCCTTCGTACTCTTCATCATAGTGTTCTGGCATACTACCACCTTCTTTGTTTGTGTTGCTATGTAAGAATGCTACTCCTTCTAAGTGAACTAGTGTTTATATAGTTTCTGTTTTGGCGGTTCACTTTCCAAACCTTTAAAAGAAGATTCTTCTAGTATGGTGTTATGAGGCGGGATGGCCAGTTTTACTTGATTGATGCGTTCTTTGCAGCCGCCATAGTGTTTATCGGTGTTGGCTTTCTTGTGACTGACTTCGTCTCTGCTCCTCGGGGAGAGCAAGCACGTCTAGCATCGCTTGATATGACTGATTTGCTCTTTGACACTCCAATAAATGATATTCTTATCCCTGACATACGAAACCAATACGATCGTTATGACGTTCAGCTCAGTCCCATGGCGCAGATTCAGGTGTGGCTGCAATTTCCTGATCGTTGCTTACCTAATTGCCAGGAGCTCTCCGAGCAACTTGTAGGGCTTATTGTAGGAGACCTTCTTCCCGTGCAACATTCTATGAATATTACGCTTGCGTCTGGCGGACAAACCTTCTATTATGAGCGTATCGACCCGCAAGCAACGGATCGTGTGCTGCTTATCAATTCTCGGCGAATGCTCTTTACTGTGTTTCCTGATGTGAGCGGAGACGACGTCTTGCTCGGTCCTGACTTAGTGGAGGTGCGAGTATGGGTTTAAATCGCAGAGGAATCTTTTTGTCGTTATCAGCGGTATTGGCCATCGGAGTGCTTTTTGTCGTTTTTGCACCCACGACGCAGCGTGAATTGGTGCAGGAGTCTCGTGTGCAAGTACAAGACACGGTTGCACGAGTAACAGCACTCGAAACGCAAGAGCTCGGGGCGTGGGTTACGTATATTACGCGACAGACACTCAATGAGCTCGCAAGAGAACCTCCTCTATCTGACCAACAAAGCGTTCCTGACCTGTTTAGGAGTCGAGTGCTTCAATTCCGTGAGATGTCTCCTGATCAACCCGGAACACACCTTGATACACTTGGCGAGATAGAGCAGTTTTATCGTGAACAGTTTAATTACGAGGGTTTTTCTCTTTCACTGACTGATATTTCTTTACGCTCAGGAGGGTTTCGTTCAGTGCTCGTCACTGCTGATTTTGATGTGTTTTTGGTTGACGAATCCAATAGTCTTCGCATTGAGCGCACGCTCCAGGTGCAGCAACTCGTTCCTCTCGAGGGGTTAGTGGATCCTCTGGCTCTCCGACTAAACGCTCCGCATGACAGAATACGTTTTGCTCAACGCACCATTCGCACAAGTGACGATTTTTTTGAGCATGCACGCACGGGAACGTATGTTGCGACAAACTCTTCTTTTCCAGGAATACCGTATTTTGAGCGATTCAAAGCCAATCCTCAGGTGAGTCGCACTGATTCCATCCATTTCCTATTTCCTCCAGGACACTTCAGCGAAACTCGTAGCTATGTCGACTACTATCCTGCCTTGCAAGACCCGTGCGTTATCGGATTGCAAGACCCTGACGATGGAGCGTGGATATATCTTGATGCTCTTATACTACCATTTTATGGTATAGGCGGTTTTAGCGACCTGCAAACAACTGTTTCTGATAGTTGTTGACTACTGGAGGATAGATAACAATGTTTAAATAGCGTATTTTTAAACAATGGTATGAGTGTGAGTACGATATGAGTGAGGTAAAGACTGGTGTTGACGATTTAATGCGTGTTGTGCAGGCAGAAAAAAAGATTTCTGTCCCCAACATCGCAAAAAGACTCAACCTCTCAGAGAAAGTAGTACAGTCATGGGTTGACTTTCTCGTTGAAGAACACCTCCTTGGTATCGAATATAAATTCACCACTCCGTACGTGTTCTCGTTGCAAAAGCAACGTCCCAGACGTGCTGTTGACGAGGAAGCATACGTGCTGTCTGATTTCAAAGATGTGTTTATAACGTACTGTCAACAAAAGCAGATTCCTGAGGAGCAACACCAGCAGATGTGGCGTGAGCACTTAGATTCTGTGGTGCAGTCCCAAAAAACATTTTTTGCCGAAGAATGCAATCGAAGAGGTATAAGTGACGTTGAAACATTATTTGCCGATTATGTGCAGGAGCTAATGCGTGGAACTTAAAGATTGGATTCGCAAAGACATGAGTCGATTCGTTCGCCGCCACGAACCAAAAACTCGTGTGAGCGTTCCTATTAGGCACGAGCAAGCAACACTCGTAAGTACGCGTGATTACGAAACCCAAATCCGCCTCGCTCTGAAACACGACCGTTTCAATCATGCGTGCCAGCTGTTTAATGAACTAAAAAAAGCGTTTCTGAGCCTGCCCATTAACCATCAAGAGGAGCGACGGCAGTACTATCGCCTCCTACAAATGGCGTATAAAGAAATTTATGAGTATGTGGCCGATAAGCATAAAACCTCTCGCATCCTTGAGGAGATGCAAGGAAGTGATAATGTGTTTGGTACTACGAAGTCTGGTGTGCGCTCAGCAGCTCCGCGCGCATCTATAGAGGAGTCCATGCATAAACAGGAGGCTGCACCGCCACAACCTGCTCTCGCTCAAGCGTCTGCTTCCCAGGTCGCTTCGGAGGTGCAAGAACCTGCTATGCCTGAAGATGCTGTTGTTGAGCCTAAAGCCCAAATCGACACGCCTGTGGTTGAAGAAGAAGTTGTTGCTGAGCCCGAAGAGCGAGCTGTTGCTGAGCCTGCTCTCCCAGAAGAAACTGATGCTCCGCAGATGCCTGCCGTGGCGGATGATGATGAGTTGCGAGCAGCTCAAGAAGAGCTTGATCGGTGGAAGAACGCGTACTTTGCAAATGAAGTGCATATTATTCGCAAGAATCCTCAGCCAGAAGAAGAGCCTGCTCCTCCTCAAGCTGTTGCTGATACGCAAGACGCCGAGGCGTTCTCATCTTTGTATGTGCGCGGGGTTCAGGCGCTGAGTGCAGGTGATTATGAGCAGGCAGCGCAACTGTTTATGCGCAGAGTACAGCAAAACCCGAATGATCGGGCTGCTCGTATTCGATTAAATGAATGTTTGGAGGTATTACATGGCTCAACTACTTGATAGCTATACTGTTTCAGTCAACGATATTGTGGTGGATATTAACATCACCCAAGACATAGAGGACCCGGTTCCATCATACTTGATTAACATCACGAGTGTGACGGATACCACAAAAGTGATTCTTGAGAAGATTCGTCAAGAGTTTATTAGCAGACTGGATAATCAGTCCTTAGAAAAAGCTGAGGAGACCCAGGGAACCACTGCCATCAGAAGGCATTTTGAGGAAGAGATTCGTAAACTGATAAAGCAGTACTTTCCTGAGGCGGATGAGCACAAGCAAAGTATGCTTGTGAATTATCTCGTTGAAGAAAACCTTGGCTTAGGAAAAATTGAGATACTGCTCAAAGACCCTAACTTGGAAGAAATTGTTATTAACAACGCAAGCGAGCCGGTGTGGGTCTATCACCGAAAGCACGCATGGCTGAAAACCAATATTAAGCTCGTCAATGAGGCTCGTATCCGCCACTATTCCATGCAGATTGGTCGTGAGGTGGGCAAGGAAATCACTTCATTGTCTCCTCTTATGGATGCACACTTAAATACGGGTGATCGTGTCAATGCAACGCTCGCCCCAATATCTTCGAAAGGGAATACGATCACGATTCGTAAATTCGCAGATGATCCGTGGACGATTACCAAGTTCCTCAAAGAGGGAACCATCTCGTTTTCTGCTGCAGCGCTCATCTGGCTTGGAATTCAAAACGAGCTCTCTATGCTTATTGCAGGAGGTACAGGAAGTGGTAAGACGAGTATGCTTAACGTTTTAGCAAACTTTTTTCCTCCAAATCAACGTATTGTGTCAATTGAAGATACGCGAGAGCTGGTTCTTCCTAAAACCCTGCACTGGGTTCCCATGGAAACGCGCCTTCCTAACCCTGAGGGTAAGGGTGAGATTACTATGCTTGACTTGCTTGTCAACAGTTTGCGTATGCGTCCTGACAGAATCTTGGTGGGTGAGATTCGGAGAAAACGAGAGGCGGAAGTATTGCTTGAGGCTATTCACACTGGTCACTCTGTCTACGGTACTATCCACGCAAACGATGCAGAAGAGGTTATTATGCGTTTAACAAATCCTCCGATTGATATTCCTAAACCTATGATTTCAAGTCTTGGGATGGTGATCGTTCAGAACCGTAATCGTCGCACGGGTAAGCGTCGAACCCTCCAGATTGCTGAGGTGCTTGGTACGGGAGACCCGAACGTGCTGCTTCAATTAGATATGTACAACGATATGTTGTTTAAGGTTAGAGAATCTGAGAGTGTCATGGAAAAGTTACGCTTGTACACCGGAATGAATGCTCAGCAGCTCGCTGAGGATTTAGAATATCGTATTCGGGTACTCAAATGGCTTGTCGCAAATGGGAAAGAGGATGTGCATGAAATTGGTGTGGTGATGAGTAAGTTTTATCGTGGAACGCTGAATCTTGAAGAGGGGGGTCAATGATTTTTCGTTATCTTTTGCGTTTTTTTCCTGCTCTTCCTAATCAGCTTAAGCTCGCGCACATGCTCATGCCTCCTGATATTTTTCTCAAGAAAATATTTGTGAAGGCTTTGCTCGGAACGTTCTTGTTGAGTATGTTGTTTGCGATGCTTGTTGATCGTATGAATTGGTCGTGGCTTGTGTGGTTTGTGGGTGTTGTTGTCGTGTTTGTGTTCGGTTTTTGGTTTGGAACAAAGCAACCCGTCATTGTTGCTCACCGTCGAGCCATAGATATTGACCGCGAGGTGTTGTTTGCCGGACGGTTTATTCTGATCAAGCTTCACTCAGGAAAGCCTTTGGTGAACGCTCTCACCGAAGCTGCGCAGTCTTATGGTGTTGCCAATAAATATTTTGCTGAGATTATCAAAGATATTGAGATTGGGACGTCTCTTGAGGATGCTATCGAACGAGCAATGAATAATAGTCCTTCCATGGCGTTTAGGAAGATATTGTTCCAAATTCACAATGCCTTGAGACTCGGAATTGATGTCACGCAAAGTCTTGAAGCCGTGTTAGAGGATATTACTGAGGATCAGCTCTTGCAGATTAAGCGTT
>SKIA01000055.1 GCA_007116645.1 Candidatus Woesearchaeota archaeon | reverse complement strand
GTTGGACCTACTTCGATATACATCGAATCTGTTGTGAGTCGTTGGCTAAAGGCTGCGTCAGAGTAGCGTGCTCCTGCAGTTGGTCTGTAAGTGTACTTTCCTTCTGCTACTACAACGTAGTCTCCTTCAGGAAGGTCAACACTGAATGTGTCTCCGAAAGGCGTTACGTCAAGAGTTGCTACTGGTGCGTCTCCAATAAGGAGAAGTTGCCAGCCTTCAAGATCGTTTCCGAATTGGTCTGCTTTACACATCAAGACGGTGCTTGAAGTTTCAAGTTCAGGGCGGTCTCTTGCTTCTGGTGGACATGCTGTTGCATCTCCGAAACTGAAGATTCCTTCACTTCCAATCAAATCTGAGCTGAACGGTGAGAGTTCAAAGCTGTAGAGCCTGTCTTGGTTTCGGTCCATTGCATAGTAGGTTCCTTCATAGAGCGCTGCACTCGTGTATGAACCTGCTGGTAGGTTTCCGATTTGAACTGTTGCGTATCCATCTTCAAGGTCTACCTGGTAAACATTTCCGTTTGCTTTGACGTAGATGAGGTAGTTGTACTCGTTTACTACAAAGTCTCCTCCGTCAACTCCCGGTGCAAAAGTGTGCACGAGCGTTGCTGCCCCTGACACAGTATCTACACTAAACAATCCATTAGTGTTTGCGTTCATTGCGTAGAGTGTTCCGTCTGGTGCAAAAGACATTGCCACTGTGTTTCCTGATAGTCCTGTTGCTCCAACTGGGCCAAAGGTTCCGTCATCGTTTAGCGTAACAAGGTCTCCTGTATTGCTACCGCTTCGCGTCATACTATAAATGGTTCCGTCCGCAGATATTGCTACTGCTGATCTAAATTGTTCTTGGTATGTTGCGATTCCGCTAGTCGCTCCATCAGTGAGGTCCACTGTTGAGAGGAATGATACTCCGCTGCTTTCCACGTCAAGGTGGAATACTCCGAGTTCACACACATCAGTTTCCTGTCCATCAGCAGGTGCTGCGTTATATGTAACACATTGCTTGGTAACATCGTTTTCTGCGAATGCGAATTCGTATTCATCAACATTGTTTGATGGATCGTCTTGACATTGGAAGTACAAGATGTTTTCTGGATTTACTGGCTCTCCTTCGCCGTCAAGTTCTACAACTCCGTATCGGTGTGTAGTGCTCAGGCCTGAGAAAAGCAACTCTCCGTTTTCATCTGTCATTCCTGAGACAGCGATTGGTCCTCTTGCCCATGGGCTTGAGGTGTCGCCAACTGGTTTGTCAGTTTCTGCCACGAGTCCGAACTGTACGTCTTCTGTTAGAGTACATCCAGGGTGTGGTAGGAAGTTTCCTTCAGTGTCGATGTGATACTCGCTTGAGATTGATTCAACACCTACAGGGCAGGTAAACTTCGTGATTTGTAATGCGCCTTCTTCTTGTGCGTCTGCTTCACATGCTCCTGCTGAGTCGTTAGGGTGAGCCCATGAAAGTTTTTTGTCTCCGTAGAGTCCTTCTTCTTCAAAGCTTACAATAACGTCATCACATACTAAGTCGATTTGGTATGCGCATGCAGGTACACTGATTTCGAATGTGTATGATTCGCCTGGTGCGATTTCCACTGTTTCGCTATCAAATAGCACTTGTTGCAGTGGGATTTGCACGGTCAAGTCAAGTTTTTCGTATGACGCTAGTGAGAACATGTATGTTTCGTATCCATTGTTGGTTACAGTTGCCGTTCCCTCGTCATCGAATGTCCAGTCGATGTAGCCAGTGTTCTTTGCTTGTGTACAAGTTAGTGGTGGAAGTTGTTTGTTAACAAGAGTGACTGTCATGTCTTGATCAACTGTGACTTGTCCTCCTCCGCTAACGTGTTCCCATCCAAGTTGCATAACTTCTCCAACAAAGACTGTTTCTCCTTCATCAACTTCAAACACTTCACATTCTTGTCCTTCAGTCATTCCAGACTCTGGGTTCAGAGTGTTGAATGCTTCTTGGCTGAGTGCGATTGAGCTATCAAAGCCTGTGTGGTAGTAGTCTTCACTTGACACCCAGTTTTCTCCCCAGCTAAAGTCTGCTGGGAATGTGAAGTACACATTTTGGCCTGAGTTAATTTGAGTGCTTGTCAGTGATCCTGCTACTCCGAATCTAAAGTCGCCACATGCGAAGTAGTGTGCAGGGATGTGTACTTGGTACTCATTTGCTTCTACTTGCGTTGCTGTGATATCTGATGGCATGTCTAGCCATCCTGACCATGAACCACTAGTTACCGTTTGATACCCCCAGTAGTTTCCAGCAAAGTGATTATCCTCATCTGCGTGGTAACTTACTTGGAAGTTTGCTTCGCCGTCGCCGTTTGCATCAAATGTGAATGCTACGTTGTCGTCTGAGCCATCGTCAAAGTCTGCTGGTACTGTTGCAGTTACTGTGACTCCGGTACTGTCTGAAGTGTAGCTCACTTCGAGTGCATCAAAGCCTGCTTGTACATCAGTATCGTACGTTCCTTGTGAATCAGTAATTTCTGTATTTACAAAGCTGTCTGAGCGTTCGTCTGCAATACATGCTTGTTCAGCCACGAATACTGTCCAGCCATCAAGACGAGCTTCTTGCTCATCTTCTTTACAGACTGTAAGCAAATTGGTTTGCTGAGTAATAGGTGGTTGCAGGTTGTACGCAAGGCAGTTCTTGGTAGCATCTTCTTCTGGGAATGCGAATTCATATGCGTCGGTTGTTTTGCCACCGTCGTCTTCACACTCAAAGTAGAGGATGTTTGCTTGATCCATTTCGTTTCCGAATTCGTCAAGTTCTACAATTCCGTATCTGTGCGTGGTGTCTAACCCAAAGAATCCTAGGACGCCGTCTTCATCGGTTGTGTCTTGGAATGCGATTGGTTCGCGCAGCCAAGGACCTGTTGTTTGTCCTGTTGACTTTGTTGTTTCTTCAACATATCCAAAGATTGCTCCTTGTTGTGGTTGGCATGTTGGTGGAACTTCATAGCTACCATCAGATTGTAGTTTGTGAACATTTGAGATTGATGTTCCTTCTTCACAAACATATTTGTTGATAAGAACGCTTGGTTCTGGTTCTGGGCAGAGGTTTGAGTTCGTTGCTTTAGTTGTTTCTTGCTGAGCTCCGTTCTCATCTTCCCAGTAAATTTTCATGGTTCCTGTCATGGTGCTGTCAAAGAATGTATCTCCAGCTTCAAATGCAGGTCCGTTGGTTGCGGTGATTGGTCCGCCTGTTTCTTGATTATTGTAAATTTCCCATGTAAAGTCCACGTCAAAGTCGTTTTGACTGTTTCGAACTCTCCATTGCGCTCCACCATCAGCGTATGTACACATTGAGGTAAGAACGAGTGGTTCTACTGGAGTAACGTCAACTGGGCATGCTTTGCTTGTTGAGCTTGCAGTTGCAGTTCGAGTTGCTCCGTCTGGTCCTTTAAGTGTCCATACTAGTTCTGATCCATCAAAATCTACGCTGAAAGCGTTGTCAGGGTAAAAGCCTGTTCTTCCTTCGCGGTCTTCAGGATGGTTTGGTGCAGGGTACTCAAAGAGCGTGGTTTGTCCGCGGTCTTCATCTGAGCTTCCTCCGCCCGTGAACTTGTTGTTTGGACCAACAGCAATTGTTACGTCCATTTCATTGTCAGTTTCGTAGCTGAAGTGTGCTGTGTAGGAGTCGTCTCCGTTGTCAACAACACATTCAAGGATCGCGTTAATCTTTTCTTTAGGTTCTTCTGAAATTTCTAAGTCGCCATCATTTCCACAAAGTGTGATGTGACTGATGCCAAAGATTTTGATGTTATTGGAGTTTCCGGCCCGTCCTTCAACGCCTTCTTCTGTGCCTGAAGTTCCACCGTCACGAACTTCTTGGTTATTTCCAGCTTTAACGATAATACCTGCAGCTCCGGGGGTTGAGCTCCATTCGGCTTCTTCATCGTCGCCAGTAACACTTGTTTCGTAGCCAGCTTTTTCGCCTTCGCTACTTAACTCAAATTCATCTGCATCTTTATTCCATTCCCATTTAGCGATGCCAAAATCAAAACCTTCCGCTTGACATTGCACGTCAGGACTTCCGATTCCGTTACCATTGCCCGGAGCTGCCGCTGCATATGGTACCGGCATGAGTATCATGGCAAAAACCATGAATAGTACGAATAACTGTGACGCGATGCTAGATTTGTGTGTTCTTAACGATGTATTTCCCATTATATACCCCCCAGTGTTTTGGCTGCGCAAATGACGCGTCCAAAACGAGTATGAAGGTAGATATGTAAAACTTCTATATAAATCCTCGCCATATAATTGGTGTTTTTACTCCTTTAATGTGACAAACGAAATATGTTTTTTAGGGCCTATTCAATCTCATTTTGGTGCTTTAGAAAAGAATAAGTTTCCATAGTTCCAAGGGAAGTGTTGCTCCTGGACAGCAACAGAAAAATTCCACTCAAAAAATATATACCCAATTGCAAAAAAATTAATGTTCAGCCCACCTCTAAAAACCGACGTTTTAGCACCCTAAAAACCGCACGATGCATACCCTCAAAATCAAAAGTATATACTTCAATTAATCCAATGAGCTTTACCCAGCTCTCAACAACGTGTTGTTGGTGCCAGCAACCCCAGAAGGGTCTGGGCTTGCCCGGGATCGAACCGGGGACCCCACGATCTTCAGTCGTGTGCTCTCCCGCTGAGCTACAAGCCCTTGTTGGAAGAGAAAACTGAGCCTCATTTATAAGGTGTTCTTTTTCGGGTGAAGTAAGGGTATAACGAGCGATCCCGCCATAATCGGCAAAAAGAACAGAAGAAAAATAAGTGGCGCGTCAGCAAAGCTTGCTCCTGTACAGGTCTCACACGCGCGTTGTGCAAGCGGTTGGGATGCAAGCACACTTAACGCTACTGTGAGAATTCCTGATAGCATCACAAGTCCTACAGCCACCCGTTTTGTCCTAAACACCGCTACTGCTTGTCTGCTCAGCAGCGTCCCTAAGGCAAACAGTACAAGCACTGTGGTTGGTAGTAATAACACCGTAAACCAGAAGGCGTCTTGTCCTGTTGCTAAAACGCCAAGGCGCACACTCCATGCAAAGAGCAATACAATACCAATAAGTGGCGATGCTATAAAGTACAGCCAGAAGCTATTCTTCTTTTGGTTCTTCTTCTGTTGCTTCTTCATCGCCAGGTTTCTCAATGCTACCATAGCGGCCTGCCGTGAGTTGCAAGTCTCCTTGCCACTCGTTTACATAACCGTTTTTGATACGGATGACGTCTCCTTCTTTTACTTTGTCAACGTCTTCATTCCATAAAGAAAGAGTTATCTTTCCAGAATCATCTTCAAGGATTGCGTTTGCGACCTTTCCTGGTCGTCCGAATTTCTGAAATTCTCTTGCGGGACTAACTTCCAAGATCTTCCCTTCTACTTCTACGCTTCCTTGTTTTGCTTTTAATTCACTGATTTTTGTCAAATATAAACACCAAACTGAATAGAGATGGCTTTCTTTATATGCCTTTGCGCATTATCGCAGTTTCTTACGCAGATACTCAGAAAGTTCGCTAATCGCGATTCGCTCTTGTGCTTCTGTGTCTCTGTCGCGAACAGTTACTGCACTGTCTTCGAGCGTGTCAAAGTCTATTGTGACGCAGTAGGGCGTTCCTTGTGTTGATGCGCGCAAGTATCGTTTACCAATCGCTCCGCTCTCATCGTAAACTGCTACAAGGCCGCTGTCAAGCAAGTGACTGTGCACTTCTTGCGCGTTTTCTGATAGTTTTTTTACCAAAGGAAGTACTGCTACTTGAACTGGTGCCAGATTGTATGGAAGCTTGAGCGTAGTCTTTCCTTCAGACTCGTCTTTTTCATCATAAAACAAGTCTAAGAGGGCGTACACTGGCCTATCTACACCAAACGCGATTTCAAGAACGTGCGGTGTGACGTGTGCTCCGTGTTCTTCAACAAACACTGTTTGGTCTTTTCCTGAGTGTTTTGCGTGCTGCGTCAAATCATAATCTGTTCTGTCGTGGACTCCGCACATCTCTGTCCAGCCAAATGTTGGTAAGTTTACTTCGATATCCCATGCGTCTTGAGCATAGAATGCTTTTTCGTCTGGGCCGTGCTGGCGAAGACGCATGGTGCTTGATGGAATGCCAAAGCTGACGAATAGTTCGTATGCTAGTGCAAGTCCATATGCGTATACGTCTGATCCGAGGTGTTCTTCTCGTAGTTCTGATAGTTTTGCAAATGAGAATGGTTTTCCTGCTTCTTGGTCTTCCCATGAAAGCACAGGGAGGGTTAAATCTTTTTTTGCGTCGTATCCTTGATGCCCATCTTTTTTTGCTGGGTCCATAAAGAGTTGGGCTTCTGCTTGCGTAAACTCTCTCATGCGCACAAGGTGCTGACGAGGACTGATCTCGTTGCGATATGCTTTTCCTATTTGGTATACACCAAATGGCAGTCTTTTTCGAAAGTGTTCTGCGTATCGCAAGAATGGAAGGTATGTTGCCGTAGCGGTTTCTGGCCGGTTATAGGCTTCGTGGTCTGTTCCGATAGTCGTTCGCATCATGAGGTTGTGCTCAATAACGCCTCCAACAAGCACTTCTCCTGATGGACTTTTTATATCGTATTTTTTGAGTGCTTTTGAGAGCTCCTCAGGTTTTACTGGAACAGGTTCTGTAATGTTGTTTTTCTCAAAGTGTTCTTCAAGAAGGTGATCTGCGCGAAAAACGTTTCCTTTCGCGTCTTTGATAAGTGGGTCAGTAAATCCTCCGAGGTGTCCTGATGCTTCCCAGACTGCTTTTGGCAAGACCGTTGGTGTTTCTACTTCGAAAAACTCGTGTTTAGCAAAGACTTCTCTGATGCGGTTTTCAATTCTTCTTTTCAGGAGTGCTCCGTTTGGTCCGTAGGTGTAAAATCCTGCAAGTCCGCCGTATATTTCTGGCTCTGGCCCCCACACGAATCCTTGCACTTGCAAGAAGGGTGCGAGCGTTTTGAGTCGCTTATCATCTGCCATATGAGTACAGAGAAGTCTTGACTTTTATAAAGGATGTGGGCATCTAATGCCGCATCAATCCGTACATTTCGTCTATCTCTGCTGTTTGCACTGCAATTACTGCTTCTGCAAAGGTTCTTACGCGCTCTGAGGGATTTAGCTCAAGTACTTGCTCTGCCATCTCAACAGCCATTATGTGGTGCATAATCATTCCGTGCAGGTATGCGTTATCTTGGTCGACTCCTTGGTATCTTTCAAGGTCTGGCATCATGTCCTGATATGAGGCATCGTATCCACCGTCAAAGTCTTGGTCAAGCCATGCTTGCATCATTGCGATTTCTTGTTCTTGTGCAACAATGATTCTTTGTGCAAGGTCTCGTAGTTCTTCATTGTCGGTATTCTCAACAATAACTCGCGAGGTATCAACTGCTTCTTGGTGGTGTGGTATCATTTCCACAATAAATTGTTCTTCTGAAGTGACTGGTGCCATTGCGTGGTCTCCCATGTGCATGTTGTGCTCATCGTGTGACATCACGCGTGGTTCTTGGGGGGCGCAAGCAACGATGACGAGTGCGAAGAGTAGTACGATCAGTGTGTATTTCATATTGTTACAATAGGTGAAACAATATATAAATCGTCGTGTAACACTGTTTCTTATGTTGAAACAACAACTCTACATGGCAGCTTGCGTAGTATTGTTAGTAATTGCAACAACGCTCGCAATTCTTACCTACGTCTCTCACAATCACACTAATTCTGCGATGCAGTTTTTGTCATCACAACACGTCGCAATCATGTTGTTCTTAGTGTTTGTTAGTATTGGTTTCGGATATGCTTGGGCGCACAGTCTTCAAGGAGCTCTGCGTAAAGAACAACAAGAATCTGATAAGTTATTAACAATCATTAACGAGTTACTCAATCCTGATGAGCGTTTAGTGCTTGCTGTTTTAGTCGAGCATGAAGGAAAAGTATTTCAGAGTGTTATTGCTCGCAAAGAATCCATGACGCGCGTAAAAGCACATCGCACCGTTAAGTCTTTGGAAGAGCGCGGCGTGGTAAAGACTGAGCGCGAAGGCAAACAAGTTATTGTGTTGTTGAAGCGGTCTTTGTATGAACGGCTTGTTTAAAACAAGAATCTTGATACATAAGCAGAGCACATATAAAGAATCATAATGCACTCAAAAATAATGGACTTGTCAGAAACTGTGCGCTCATACCCCAGAAAGATAAAAGAACGACTTCCGGTAGCGATGGGAGCCAGTGCAACCTTTCTGCCTGTTGGAGCATTCTTAGAAACCATGGCGTATGGCATGGATAATATAGAAAGTGTGCAAGCACGATGTACCGTTGCTGCTTATACAGCGCTCGTACTGCCTGCGATTGAAGATATTCGCGACATTTCTAGACGGCAATTTAATTGTACAGAAGACAACAAAAAACAAAAAGCTCACGACCTATTACTCTACCTCCCTGTCAGTGCTGCTTTCACGGCAGCAGTGTACCAAGGACTACCAACCCTTTCTGGAGGAGAGGCTTTAGCATATGGTGCAGCAACAGCGATAGTGGGCGCTGCAGCAGGCCTTGGTCTTCTTGCTTCAGGAAAGCAGTTTAAGAAAGCCCTTGAACCTAAAAACAGTCCGCAAAGAAGTTTTGCGCGAAGATGGGCCGCAGGAGTTGCTACCGCTTCAATTATTGCAACTGGCGCAGTGTACGCAGGTAATCAACCTCAAAGCGTGGATGATTCGCTCTCCGTAAGACCTGCTGTAACTAATTTTCAATATGTGGGTAGTGACTCGTTTCACGAATTAGAGCGAGAAGAAAAACACGTACACAAGGAACCCGGCGTACGCGACTAACAAAATAACTCCTTCTTGTTTACTTAATGAGTTGTTTCTTGCAAACAAGTACAAGACAATCATTGTTGCTGCTAACAACCCAAATAATATTTCCATGTTCATAAATCCGTGCACCACTGGTTCGCCAATAAGCAATACATATGCCAGCACAGGAATTCCTAATCCTATTAATATGTCAAAGGTGTTTGATCCCAGCGCGTTTGAGATTGCATCATCGCCTGAGCCCTTGCGCGCATTTGCCATGCTCACCACAGTATCTGGCACACTTGTGGCTGCTGCGATGATGGTGAATGCGATGAGCACTGGGTGTACGCCGATGGCGTTTGCAAAGTCTATTGCGTGCTCAACTAATAGATATGATGCTCCTGCGATAAGAAGCGCTGTAATTCCCGCAATCCCTATGTCGCGAGGGATATGTGTGGGAATGCTCTTTACTGTCTCTCGATGTTTCTTTGCGTCATTGACGAATACTCCAATGTACACTGCGTACAGACCAAGAAAGATTACTGATAGCAAAATGCCCCAGGTGGGAGCGTACCATACTGCTGCTAGAAGCAGTATTAAACTGATGATGTAAAACAGTCCGTCTCGCGCAATGACTCTTTTTGCGACTTTGAGTATTCCTGGCGCAACAAGAACGCTCAAAGCAGGGATGATAAGAAGGTTGAATGCTGCTGATCCTGCAATTGTTGCGACGCCGATGTCGAATCGTCCAAAAAAGAGGACTGCAAACAACGCGATTAAGAGCTCTGGCAAAGAACTTGATATTGCGTCAAGCGTGGCTCCTTTGACTCCTTTGGGAAGCCGGTAGTGGTCTCCGATGCGACTGGATGCTTCTGCAAAGGCGTTTCCTAAATAATATATCGCTATTGACGATGCAAAAATGATTGCAAGGTGTATAAGCATGCGTTATTTTCACATCACTAGTTATTATTTGCTTGCTTGAGCGTAATACCTTTAAACTCTGCTTCAATAGCTCATTTAATGGAATACGCAATTATTGTTTTGCAAGTCCTTGCCGGCGCAGCGATGTTTTTTGGTAATGGCCTTGGAAAAATAAAGAATTTTTCAGGCACCGTTCAGTGGTTTCAAAGCATTGGCTTTGGAAAAGCGGGCGCTGCCTGGGCCGTCCTCACAGAGGGCGTTGCTGCTGTCTTGCTCATGCTCGGAATCTTTCCGCGCATAATGGCAGGGCTTATCGCAGTGACTATGCTTGGCGCAATCTTTTTTCACTTGAAAAATAAAGATTCGTTCAAAAAAGGATGGGAAGAAGCGTTCTTGTACTTTATCATCATGGCGTTCATTGCTGTGATGGGTGTAAGTCCTTGGGGCCTTGGCATCTGAGCATAAATATTTTTTTTATATTTTTTTTACAAGCCATTCGGCTTCATCACTTGAGAGCTCAAAGACTTCTGCGTACTTCTTATCTTTTTTTATCATCCGCGCCAAGAATGGTAAGGTATTGTTTCGCGCATCGTTAATTGACGTGTGCGTTTCTTCTCCTACGCGCTGTGCGATTGCGTCTTTTTTTTTCTTTGTAGATGATGCGCGCCAGTATGAGAGTAGTCGTGTTGTGCGTTGGTATTTGGTAAACCCTGAGTACTTGTCTTCTTTTGCGAGTGCAACGCCTGCTGTCATGTGATCGATAACGTACACTAAGAATCTCCAGTGTTGCCATCTACGAATCCTTCCGCGATACACGTCTGCTTGTGAGAGGTGATCAAACGCTCTTACTAAGTCTTCTGGTTTAGTATATTCTCGCGGCGTGTTCTCGTCTATCCACATCAAGAGTTCATCGATGTTTTCATCTACGGCATCTACTGCTTGTTTTGCAAGCAGTGGGTCTTTTCCTTTGAATACTCTGTTGAGTGCGTTGAATGTGCTTTCTGTTTGGTGGCGCTCACCAAGGGATTGCAAGTCGTCTTCTTCTATGAGTTTGTCTGCGCCGATCGTTTGAAGATCGGTGAGTGCTCCTCTGAGGTCTCCGCCTGCTCTTCGTGCGAGTTGTTTGAGTGCTACTTCGCTGTACATGATACCTTCTTTTTCGCACACGTCTTTTAGGACTGCGAGCACGCTCGTGTACGCCAGTGTTTTGAGCTCTACGATTTCTACGTATTTTCGAAGGGTTGAAAACTTTGAGTCCCACGGATCGTTTGCTGTGAGCAGTACAGGATATTTTGATTCTTTGAGTAGGTCAGTCAGTGCCGCTATCCCTCCGCGGTCTTTGGTTCCTGACAGGCCGTCCATTTCGTCAAACAGGATGATTTTTCCTCCACCAAACAGGCTTTGTTGTTTCATTGCCGCACCTACTCGAGTGATGATTCCTTCTTTGTTTCGCACGTCTGATGCGTTTACTTCTACAAGCTCTAATCCCAGTTCTGTTGCAATCGCATGTGCTAATGAGGTTTTTCCGCTTCCGGGAGCTCCATGTAAGAGTAGACCTCTTTTTTTCTGTGAACTATAAGTTTCTACAAAGCGCCGTACTTGAGCGATTGCGGTGTCGTGTCCTTGTATGTCAGAAAGTGTTTTTGGACGGTATTTTTCTGTGAACGGCTTGCTCATATGTTGGTGAGGGCGTCAGAGTTTATATGTCCTACTCATAGACTGTTCCGAAGTGTCGTGCAACAAGTACGAGGTCGAAAATATTGACGATTCCGTCACCATTCACGTCTGCAACTGGATTAAATCCTTCTTCTTGAGATGTACGGCCAAGATTTTCTACGACAATCAGTATGTCGTTCATTCTCACAGTTCCATCACCTGTTAAGTCTCCGGGCCGTTGCGGGGGTTGCTCTTCTACGGGGCTTGAAGGGGCTGTTGCGACGATGAGGTTGTCTATCCATAATGTTTGTGCTACTGGGCTTCCATCACCGATATAGGGCGCTATGATTAATTGATTGAATGCTTGGTCTGCTCGCGCTCCTGTTCTCAAGAATGCTTGGTCAGTGCTAATGAGGAGTTCTCCGTCAAACCAGTAGCGTAACTTTCCGTCTGCTACACCAACACCATTTTGGATGCTGTTCATTTCGGCGTACACTTCTATGTGGTGCCAGTCCCCTTTGTAATATGGTCCTTGGTTGTTTGAGAATGCTTGTATTGCTGCCGACCAACTTTTGGAACTGTAAAATAGTCCTCCTCCTCGCGAGTAACAGTCAGTTCCGTCAAAGCTGCCTAGTACTCCGTTGCATGACGCTGCTGACCTAGCTTCTGTGAAGGGATAGTTTTCAAACGATCCTCCGTTGCATCCTCCAAATTCTTGTCCGCTGTTTACTCGTACACAGTTGTTGTCTGTGTTTTGGTTGTCTTGAATAAAGAGCATCGGAGTTCCGCCTACTTGTTCTACGTAAAAGGTGAGGTGTGAATTAGCAGGCCCGACCCATTGCGTATCGTAGTTTGTAACAAAATGAAATTCGTGCGGGTGATAGCTTCTTTGTGATCCCACCCAATTATCGCTGTACTTTACCCAGTAGCTAAAATAGAGTGTTTCTGTTTCGTCAAAGCGGATGCGTTGCGTTCCGCCAGCAGTAGTTGCTCCTTGTGCAAAATGATATCTTGCTGAGCGAGTGCTTCCTGGTGCTGCTTGACTTGTGTCTAGTTGAATATTTACGTTGTCATACCATCCTCTGCTCGCAAAGTTTGTGTCTTCGAATGGTTCGTTAACCAGTATTGTTCCTTCTGGAATGCTTGGTGGTTCAGGCTCTGCTGGCGCTGATTCCCGGGTGGCAGTGCACAAAGCAGTTGTTCCTCCGTTACTTCCTTGACAGTTCCACGATACGCTGTTTCCTTGTGATGGAAAGCTTGGAGTACTACTCGTAGTTCCTGATTGGCAATATGTTGAACCAGAAGGCCAAGTAGTAACGTCATGAGCGTACGTTGTTGCTCGCGCTCCGCACGCTCCGTTTACTGGTAAAGGCGTGCTGGGCGGTAGATTTGTTAGGCCAAAGAATTCGGGGTGGGTCCAGTCTGCGTTGGGACATCCTCGGCCAAGACAGTCAGTGAATGCATAGGCCCCTACTGGTACTGTTGCACCCGATGATATTCCTCCTGCGCGCCCCGCAGTCTGACACGGACTGCTTGTTGAAAACCGCCCTTGACTATCAACACCGCAATCAATCGCCTGACTGTTTGGTTCATATCCGTGCGCTTGGTACTGTGCAAAGTTGGCGTTAAATCCTGGTGTAGGGTAGATGTGAAATGGTCTTCCTGGTGTGTAGATGTTAAAGTCCCAGACGTCTCTTCCTGGCTGCGGCCCGAATATTTCGTCGTTATACCATTCCCAGCTGTTGCCAGTGATTCCGGCTGCAAGGTTATTGTAGAAGTATCGGTTCAGCTCTGTGAGTCCGTGATTTATTCCACCAAAGCCATCTCTACAATTTACTCCTGTATTATGTGTAAAGCCTCTATTTATTCCGTTGTTTCCAAAGCGAGCGATTGATTGTTGTCCTTGCGGGCAGATGATAATGTTTTCAGTAAAGAGCGTGTCTTGCATCTCGACACCACCGTGTAATTGTCCTCCCATGTGGTATCCCATTCCTGCGTGGTGGAAACGGTTTCTTCTTATTGTGAGACCGTCTGCTGATCCTTTGTCAAAAATTCCTCCGGGCCCGTGTTGCGTGATTTTGTTTTGGAAATCATTGTATTCAATGAGCACGTTTCTTACTGCAAACATCATGATGTAGGTTGCTGACGTATGCGTTCCTCCGGCAGCTGGGATGTTAAGGTCTCTGAAGGTGTTGTTTGCTACGTAAACTGTGTGTATTCCTTCAAGTCTGAGTGGCGCCCAGTTTCCTTCGCTTACTCCTTCCCATCCTGTTCGCAAGTCTGAGTTGATTACGGTCAGGTGTCCGTACGTAGGATTAACCAGTCCGTTTCTCATTCTCAGAGAACCTTGTATTTGCAATCCGTCAAAAATGAGGTGGCTTGAGCTGCCAACAAAGATGGTGGGGTGCGGACAGTGAGAGGCGGTGTCGCTATTTGGTGCGCAGTTGACGAGCAGGGGGTTGTGTCCTGGATAATTAGTGATGCGAATAGGGTTTTGCGCTGTGCCACTCCTGCTTTGTATAGTAAATGCTTGTCCTGAAGTAATATAGTTTCCTGTTCCTTGCCTAATGTATACTGTGTCTCCTGCTTCAAGCACATTAAATGCTGATTGCAGATTGTTGTACGGGCCGTTTGCGCCGCAAGTTGTTGTTTGCCCATTGCCGTTTGTTTGACAACTATTATCTACATAGATGTCTCTTGCGGCGGCGAGTGGGAGCAAAAGTGCTGCGACGAGTAAAAGGATTATGAGTCTCAATGATTATTTCCTGTGTCGTAATCTTAATATGTCTTTCTCTGACAGTCTTTAAATATGACCAGTCTCTTGCTTAGAGTATGACTGAGCTTCCTAAGCGCTATGACGCACAAACCGAAGAGCCCGCCTTGCAAGAGTTTTGGAAAGAAAAACAAGTATCCGCTTTTCCTGAGGGCGATGGGGACGTTTTCTCAATTGATACTCCTCCGCCTACGCTTTCTGGGCGCATGCATTTGGGCCACGCGTTTTCGTATGCGCAGGGCGATTTTATTGCTCGTTTTTGGCGTATGAACCAAAAGCGTGTTTTGTATCCGTTTGGTACTGATGACAATGGTTTGCCTACCGAGCGTATGATCGAAAAGCAACAAAATATTCGTGTTAAAGACTTTTCTCCTGCTGACTTTAGAGCGTTAGTGTTGAAAGCAGTTAAACAACAACAGCCAGAGTTTATGGGTGATTGGGAGCGATTAGGCATTAGTGCTGATTTGGGTGGTGCGTACTCTACAATTGATGAGCATTGCCAAAAAACGTCGCAATTATCGTTTCTTGACTTATTTGAGAAAAACTTGGTTGAGCGCAAAGAGACTCCTGTGAGTTGGTGTCCTCGGTGCCAGACCGCAATTGCGCAAGCTGAATTTGAAAATGTCGAGCTTTCAAGCCATATGAACACGGTTCGATTTAGTGACGAAGATGGTAAAGAACTACTAATTATGACTACGCGCCCTGAACTCATTCCTGCGTGTGTGGGCATGGCGTTTCATCCTGATGATAAACGCTATCAACACCTCCTTGGTCAGTTTGCAATTGTTCCCATAACTGGTCACAAGGTTCCTGTGTTTGCTGATTCTTCAGTTGCTCAAGACAAAGGTACTGGGCTCATGATGGTCTGTACGTTTGGTGATAAAGAAGACGTTGAAAAATGGCATCGCCACAACCTTGACTTGCGAGTTATTTTTACTCGCGATGGTCGCGTCTCTGATGACGTTGCTCAGTATGCAGGTCTTAAGATTAAAGAAGCTCGTAAACAAATCATTGCTGATCTTACAGAACAAGACTTGCTTGTTAAACAAGAACAAATCACTCATCCAGTCAATGTTCATGAACGGTGCAGTACGGAGATTGAATATCTCAAAACTCCTCAGTGGTACGTCAAGGTGCTTGAGCACAAAGAGCGTCTTTTGCAAGCTGGCGAAGAGATCAATTGGTATCCGCAGTTTATGCATAAGCGTTATCAGCACTGGGTTGAAAACCTTGGTTGGGACTGGTGTGTTTCTCGTCAAAGACCTTATGGAGTTCCGTTTCCTGTATGGTATACTAAGGACGGCGCAGTAGTTGTTGCGTCAAAAGATGAGCTGCCCATCGATCCTCTCACACAAGTTCCTGCTGCGTGGAAAGGACGCGAAGATGAACTGACTGCTGAAACGGATGTTATGGACACGTGGGCGACCTCTTCTGTTACTCCGCAGATAGCTCTTGACTGGGCTTCTGGCAAACCCTTTACGCAAATGACGCTTCGATTGCAAGCACACGACATCATTCGTACATGGGCGTTTTACACGATTGTAAAAAGCGTGTTTCATCACGATACTGTTCCTTGGCGCGACATCGTTATTTCTGGACATGCTCTTGACCCGAAGGGCAAGAAGATGTCTAAGAGTAAAGGAAACGTTGTTGATCCAAACGAGGTTATCTCAAAGTACTCTGCTGACAGCATCAGGTACTGGGCTGCTTCCACCAAACTTGGCGAGGACTTGCCGTATCAAGAAAAGGATGTGGTTACTGGTCAAAAGACGTTGAACAAGTTGTGGAATGCATCAAAATTTTGTTTCATGCATCTTGACCGCTACGATGGTTCTGAGCCGAAATCGCTTGAATTAATGGACCGGTGGGTTCTTGCAAAGTATTCAGAAATGGTGCTTGTTGCCACCGAGGCTTTTGAGCAGTATGAGTATTCTCGCGCAAAGGCAGCTGTTGATCAGTTCTTTTGGGGCACATTTTGTGATTATTACTTGGAATTTGTAAAAGATCGTTTGTACAATGATGAGCGCGATGACGCATCTGCTTTGTATACCTTGCATACTGTTTTGCTTGGAACCCTCAAAGTATTTGCGCCTATCATGCCGCACATTACTGAGAAGCTCTACCAAGCAGGCTTTGCTGAGAAAGAAGATTGCGTATCTATTCATGTGAGCACTTGGCCTAAACCGATTGAGAGCGTTGATGCTGATGCAGCTGTTGCCGGCGATGTGCTTTCTGAGCTTCTTGGGATGGTTCGCAAGTTTAAGTCCGAGCGTGAGCTGTCTTTGAAAATTGAGTTTCCGTCAGCCTCAATCAACGCTCCTGTGTCAATTGATGAGGGACTTGTGGACTTCAAATCGACTGCTCGCATTCATGACGTCAAGGTCAGTTCCGGGGACACGAACATCACTATTGAAACCACTGATGAGTAGGGTCAACATTTTTATATGTGGTATGTTTCACAAATAAGTATGGCACGAAGACTTTCACCACATAACGGCACCCGACAACGACTTCTTGAGCGCATCGCGCATGACGAAGTATCAACTGAAGCAAAACCATTTCTAGGTCCTGAAACTGCTGCGTCAATTCAATACGATTTGCTCGACGAAGTGATTCCTAATGAGTTTTCAAGAAACCTTATTCGTGAATTTTACAAGGGTAAAGCTGTTAGTACAGTGTTAGAAGCAGTAAACAGTGCTGCGAACCCTGCCACAGCAATTGAAGTACTTGCAATTGATGCGTACAAAAACTTGTTTACAGAAGAAGATGAACTACCAATGAACTTTGTACTGCTTGGTTCAGACGATGTCGGTGTAGATGAGCGCGGCAACACATTAATCTATCGTAACCGCCACACTGAAGGACTGGACTGTTTACAACCAGGATGTCCTTCTGGCTATGAAAGTCAATTCGCTGTTGAGGGCGCGGCTTGCTTACTTGAAACTGATAGATTTAAGTACGATAGATTTTAGCAGCTGCGCGCTCAAGTTCGTCTACTTCTCCTTGTGAGAAATGGATTTCGCCGTTCGCAAAGACTTCTGCGGTGATGTCTCCATAAACTAGTTTTTGTGGTTTGAGCGTTTGCCTTCCAACAGGCTTTGCTGACATACATCCTGCTTGTGTGCAGTAGGTTATATAGTACGGCTTGGACACTTGTCGTGCTTCTCGCTTGCAAATTGGACAGCCATCTTGTTTTATTGTGATAGCAGTTTCTTGCGTTGGTGTCATCATGAAAAACTCGTGCTCGGGCGTGTTGAGTGCTTGCACGGTGAGCCGTGCTTGGTGTTCTGCAAGCTTTTCCACAACTTCAAGGTTTAAGTCTGCTCCTCTGCATGCTTCTAAGCTGATTTTTCCTCCGTACACGCACGCAAGGCAGGGTTTTGTGGTGAAAAGACCTACAAATCCTTTTGTTTCAGAGGCTGCTGCGTGCACGAGTGGAATGCCGTTGTCCACGCAGTATTGGTTGAGGAGGAGTCGTGTTGCGAGGTTATCTGTGCAGTCTACGATAACTGCTGCTTCTTTGAGAAGCTCAAGGTTTGTGTGATCGATAAACGTCGCTTGTGCGTATGTGTGTGTGAGCTTGCTGGCAAGGGTTTGTGCTTTGAGCAGTCCTATTTCTTGTTCAGTGTAGAGTTGCACGCCTACGTTTCGTTTCTCGACTCTGTCGTGGTCGACGAGCAGGAGACGGTAGTCGTAACTCAGCACGCTGTGGTCGGAAGTCTGTTTACTGAGTTCTCTGCGCTGTGTGTTGATGGTTCTTGCTGTGCGGGCTCCGAGTGTTCCGCAGCCAATGAGGATAATCATATTACAAATGTACCCATGAGTCATCAATACCTTGAGGAGGAGCATAAAATCTTTTTCTCAAGGCTGCCATGTGAGTATCTGGAAGAATGCGTCGAAACGATTCTAATACCTCATGTGGAGTAGCATCTGGAAGTGTGAGAAGATGCTTAAATCGTTCCCCGTAGTGATTCATAATCAGTGCCACAAAGGAGTCTTTCCCCGTAACACGCACAATTCTGCGTTGATAAATAAGCCCTACAACATCAGCATATTCAGTAAGGTGGTTTCCTAGCTGCAGTTCACTAAATTTTGGCACAGTTCCTACTAGGTAGGTTATTCCTCCGTATGTAGGATGCTGTGCACTACGAAGAATGTCTTCTACTCGCTGATGAACGCTCATTAAAAGGAGGATTTGGCTTGGGTTTTTAGAGGTTGTGGTAAGGTTTTTATCTTGCTTTACATCTCTTGGTAGTATGCAAATCCATCAAGTCTTTGTCTGGGAGTTTCTTATCTTGATATTCTTACTCGCAGTATTTTGGGCGTTTGGGTTGCGGATAGGATAATACACACAATTAAATATTAGTTATACATAGTAGTTATACAT
>SKIA01000038.1 GCA_007116645.1 Candidatus Woesearchaeota archaeon | reverse complement strand
CCAAAACCAGCTTCCACTCCTAAAACTCCGGTTCCTGCAAGTATTGTTAAGCAAGAGCCGCCATCGCCTAGTCCGCAATCAGAAACACTCACTAAACAAGAGTCTTCTGAGACGCACTGGGAAAAACCTCCAACCTTCCATTTATCTGATGGACGCGTAGCTGCTGGCCCGACTAGTCTTGCGTTTATTGCTGATGACATGTCTGATGAAGTGTTTTCTCATCACGTCACTGCTGATCGTAATGATTTCGCAACGTGGATTGAGAACGGATTAAAAGACCGTGAGCTCGCACAAAAAGTGCGCGGCGCTACTTCTCCAAAAGAACTCTCAGCCGTGCTTCGTGGACATCAAGGTGCTGTCATAAAGAATGTTTCTTCTGATCCTCTACCAACAATAGAAAAGCCCGCTTTGGACAAGCCTGAGATTGATGTGTCTTCTCTTAAGCAATCTTTTGACGCTATTGCCAAAGAGCTTGAGCGAGCAGCACATGTCAAAAAATCTATTGAAGAACAACAAGTGAATTTAGAGGAGCGAGAAAATGATTTAATCGCTCGTGAACACGCGTTTTCTGAAACACTCAAGTCACTTGAGGCTGAGCGGGAAAAAACTCAGCAAGGACTCAAAGAGACTGCTCGTTTGCGTGATGAGCTACGTAAGCGCCATGTTGAACTCGCAGAACTAGCACTCTCACTTGATGCCCAGCAAGACCGTCTCCGTGTTTCTTCTCAGCGCAAAGAACCTTCTCTTTCACATGATGTTCGCAAAGACTCGTTTGCACAAGTCGCTACTGCTCCTGCACCTCAGGTGCCAGCCGCAGATATTCATGCAGTGCTTGATCTTGTTGAGCGTGCGCATCGCTGCCTTGTTGAGAAACGTGTTTCTGAGTCTCGAGAGTTGTACTCTCAGGCAAGAGAATTATTCTATGCAACAAACCTTCCTGAAGAGGAGCGTCGCGAATTGTATAATTTGATTCGAGAACTCTACACAGACATTGAACTTACGCGTATGAATTAGCGCGTAACAGTGATGTGATTTCCGTTAATGCTAAACTTTGCTTTTGTGAATGCTTCTGTCACTGCAATGTTTGCTTTGATGTGATTGGTAATTCGCGTGGTAATGAGTTCTCCTCCGTGCAGAGCGATGAATGGTATGAGGTGGTCTGCGAGGTGTTCATCCACTACTCCGACGCTTTCTAGGCGCGTCTTGAGTGTTTCTGATAGTTCTTTTGCAACGATGTGTGTTGGTGTTTCTGGTTCTGCTACTTTATCTGCTGCGATGAGTATTCTTGGTCCTGAAAAGTTGTGTTTGACAAGCGCAATACTTGCGTATCCTGGGCTTTGTGTGTGTGAGTAGCTGTTTCGTATCATCAACGGAACGTCGAATGGTTCCAGGTAGAGTCGTAAGTCTCTGTCAAGGCTTTCAAGTGTGTTGTCGTTCATAAGTTCTCGTGATGCGTTGTTGTAGACATCTATTCCTTCAAAGACTCCTCGTTCGATAAGGGTGAGTGGCTTGACGTCTTTTTTCATTCCAACAGTCAGCGTGATTGCTCCGCCTCCTTTGGGATAAAATCCTCTTCTTGTCAGCTCTACTGAGATGTGGCCAAAGTGTGCGAGCGTTGGAACTACAACGTGTCTGAGATAGTCTGTTGTCGGGCTCCACTTCACGTCAGTTCCTCCGTGTATGGTGTACGTTGTTTTTTTGTGGTGCATGCTTGGCAAAGCGAGTGCTTGTGTGAGAAGCGTGACGCTTCCTGCTGTCCCTATGTGTATATCCAGGTTTTGGGGTGTGAATCCTCTTGGGATGAATGTGAGTGTTTCACTTCCAAGGTGCATTCCTTCTACGTCAGCATTGCACAGTGTCCGCATGGTTTTGACTGCTTCCAGGTGTTGTGCCATAAGGCCTGGCCGAGGTCTTCCGGCACGAATATTGATGATTGTAAATGGTTTGTTTGTGTGTGCTGAAAGTGCAAGAGCAGTCCTTATTATCTGTCCTCCTCCTGTGAGCATGCTTCCGTCAAGCCGTATCATATAGTTTAGGAGATGTTTGAACTATAAGAGCTTTTCATAAGAAAGTTTAAATACTCTTTTCTGAGGAGTAACACCATGTTGGAGGGATTATTGGTAGCACAGCAACTCGTATTACACGCGTTTGCTCAGCCAGAAGAGCATGCTCGACGCGTCGATAAAATTACAGAATTATATGAGGAGGGTCGCTGGACGACAATGCTTGAGCACGCTGATGAGTATGTATCGCTGCTCGCGCTTAACGCTCCGTACGCAGGAGTTCATTTGCGAACGCTGTATGACCGCGCTACTCAGGTGTCTTTGCTCACACAAGAAGTCCGTGCGCGTATAGCCTCTTTTCATGATTCATTGTCTCTTGATATCATTTCGCCCGGTATTGATTCTGACATGCTCACCGGAGATCCCGTAATCATAATTTCTTACCCTACCGGAGGGTTGGTGTCTCAATCTTTTGTGCGCCCAGACGGAAAAGTCACTTCTTTACATCATGTAGATACCTCAGTTGATGAAGCATTGTTTGTTGAGCCATACAAAACGCATGTGTCGAGCAGCGCAAAAAGTCGCGAGGATGCGTATGAGCGAGTGCTTTCGCGCGTGCATGAATGGTACTCTGAGAGGGTTTCTTATGGGTAGAGGCTTTTATCGTGACGAATTTTTAGGGCAAGCCTACGGATTAGTTGAAGTTATTGGTTATGAAACAGGCCCTGATCTTGAGCACGCAATACAAAGCAATAGAGTTCTTGAGCCTTTGTGGAATGCCCGAGCAACATATCAATTTACGTTAGGATTGTTGCTTACAGGATCAGCCCTTGCACGAGCTGACGATGAAGAAATCGCATGTGCTCTTGAAGATTTGGCAGGGTCGCGTTATTTACTCGGCGAGGAAATCAATAAGGTAACAAGACATGTTACTCAGAGAACACAAAAGCTAGATCTTAATACTCCTGAAACAGTTTCGCCTCAAGGCATCATCACGTATCAACAAGACGGTCAAACATATACGTTCACTTGCGCGTTCTCTGATGGCCTTCTCGATTTTCAAAAAAGCGCGTTGTACATCACCCCAACTGAAGATGCTGAACGAGTACATCGTTTAGCAATCCCTCATGAGACGCGCGTGATAGCATCAGGAGATGTTCCTTTCGAATTAGCTCTCATGAAAGGAGTACTCTGGTATGAGAATAAATTAAAAGAAAAATAAAAAAGTTAGGCGCTTATTGCGCCCGTACAGGCCGTTTTATTTCAAGCGGCAAAACTCCTTGTGCGTACTCAATCTTTGCTATTTCGATTGGGTTGTAGTGAATTTTCTCAAGTTCTTTTTCTGAGAGTTTCACGAGCACAGGAGCTCCTTGGCTTATTTGTAGGGCTCTGCTGCCGATGAGGCGTGCTTTTTCAAAGACTGTGTGTTTCATTTGATGGATTTTCGGATTCCTTTAGCTGTTTTATCAGCGAGATCAAACATGTGTTCGATATCGTCAACAGTAAGAGGTCCTTCTCCTCCTTTTTGCAATGAGCACAAGTGTCCGTTGTCTAGCAGTCCAATCGTGAGTCGTGCATCATATGCTCGCTCTTCGACTTCTGTTGGGTCGATAACGTATTGGTCTGCGTACTTGAACACAGTTACTGCAAGAGGTTTTTCTTTCAGTGGCAATTTCTTGTCTGAGAGCTCTTCGAGCAGTACTTTTCCTTCTTTGTCAATCTTTGGAAGCCGTGCGTCTTGAAGAGCAGCCATTGCTGCGATGACTCCAAGGTCGATCATGTTTCCGTCGTATGAGACGGGCATGAGGTCTACTGCTACAAACCAGATTTTTTCTCCTTCTGTAATACATAGGCCCTTAAGGTCCATTGCTTTTGACTCACGAATTGTTCTGTCAACGACGCGTGCTGCTTCGATGCTGTCAATTCCTGGTGGTCCGCCTTCGAATTTTCTGTGTGAGAGCGGCAACATTTCTGTTGATACCATCAAGCTTCCTTCGTCTGGCGTGTCAGGGTATGGTGTTCCAAGGTCGATTTTTACTCCGGCAATGATTTCTGCATTTCCTGCTTTTACTCGTGCTGAGCCGTGTGAAGTGCTTGACACTCCGAATTCAATTTCGAGGTCTCGGAATTGTGTGAGTTTTCGTCCGTCTCTTCGTACGCCTTTTCGTAGTGCGTCGTGGAAGTTTTTCTTCATTGTATCGTTCATTTTTTTGCCTCCTTGTATTTCTTGGCAATTTCTTTCCACTTTGGGCTTTCTGTTGGGTATCGGTCAAGGAGTGCTTGTCGTTGAATTTCTGATACTTTTGCAACGATATCTCTTCCCGTCTTGATTGCTTTGAGGACGATTTTTGGGTCTGTGACTCCGTCCATTTGTAGCAATGTGATTTCTCCTGTTGATGGGATCACTGCGAGTGGGATGTCTGCTACTTCTCCTTTGTGGTGTTCTTCAACGCCGTCAAGGTCGACAACGATGTCTCCGTCCATGTGACCGACTGCCATTGATGCTACCATGTCTTTCATTGAGATGCCTGCGTCTGCTAGAGCGATTGCTGCTGCGCAGATGCCTGCACATCGACTTCCTGCGTCTGTTTCTGTGAACTCTACGTGCACGTCAACGACGGTGTTAGGGTAGTCTTCTAGTTGCAAGACTGGTGACAAAGCGTTTTCCATAACCATGCTGATCTCTTTTGATCGGCGGTTTGGTCCTGGTCGTCCTCTGCTTCCTGGTCCTGAGAATGGTTGCATGTTGTAGTGGCATCTGATGATTCCTTTCTTTGCGTTTTGCATAAAGCGTGGGTGTAGTTCTTGTGGTCCGTACACTGCTGCGTAGGCTGTTGAGTCTCCGATTTTGAAGAATCCTGAGCCGTCTGCTTGTGGGATTACTCCTGCTTTTGCTATGATGGGTCTTGCTTCGTCCCATTTTCTTCCGTCATGTCTTTTGATGGCCATTTTATTCTACCTCTCTGCCTGTCACTTCTTCTAAGAACTCTTTTACTTGTTGGGTGAGTCCTGAGTGGTGGCTGTATTCTTCAATCATTTTGATGGTTTCGTATGCGAGGCGCTGCATTTCTGGTTCTCCAGAAACCCATACTACGCCGTTTTGTCCTACAAGTACGTCGCAGTCTGTTCCTTTCTTGATCATTGTTACCATGCTTCCTCTTTTTCCAATGATGCGTGGTACTTTTGATGAGCTTACTTCAAAGACGGTTCCGCCTGTGAGTTTGCGAAGTCCTGGTCCTCTCACGCTAACGTCTACGAGGTTTTGGCTAGTAACTTGTGTAATTTTACAGACGAGGTAGTCTTCGATTGCAAAGTATCGTGTGAGGTCTTCTCCTTTCTTAATGTATTCGTTTGATGCTTCAGCAAGGCTGAGTACTGCATCGTACATGGTGTTAAGGTCCACTCTCCATCCGCTCATAAGAACGTCTGATACGCGTGCGACTACAAGGTCGCCTTTTTGTGGCAGGTATCTTCCTGCGAGCGGTATTGTTTTGAGGACTTTTCCGTCCACCTGTGCTAGTCCGAGCCTGTTTGCTCGTATTGTTTCTCCGAAGCGATATGTTCCTTTGCTTG
>SKIA01000002.1 GCA_007116645.1 Candidatus Woesearchaeota archaeon | reverse complement strand
ATTCGGGATGGAAAAAGACCGTATCGAAAGCAGAGCACACACATACTTTGAACGAGTAAGAAACGGCTACGAAGCGATCAGCAAAGACCCAAGAGTGCTGCGCATAGACGCCACTCAATCAGTAGAAGAAATAGCAGCAATAATCCAAGAAGATATCAGAAGCTTGTTGTATCAAAACGGAATTCTGTCAACAACCCTTACTGAGTAATTATCTCTTCGCTGCGTACTCAGCAACTTTATTGAGGTGATCAGTAGAGAATCTTTCAAGCTGTTGCTGTCTTGCAACTGCATAAAAATTCTCATTGCCTAAGATCCATGAAAGACGAGACCCATAGCGCGAACTGAAGGACTAATAGCAGCATTGCTTGCGAGAGTGTCTAATGAAACATAGCGATTTGGCAGAGGATCAGCATCAATATTCATCAATACATACAATGTATCTTCATCTGTTTCAGAGCGCAAAAAAGCAGAACTCGCTTGAGCAATAGCTGTTTTTACAGAATCAGGCACTACTCCATACAGATCCTCAAAGAATAATAGAGGAACTACTGTCTTGATCGGCCCGACATCAGTTCGGTCTTCTAACGAGACAGTAAACGGACCAGGAACAGGATTTCTTTTCAACCACAAATTCCCTCTTTGCACACCAAATACTTCTACGGTGCGTAAATGACGCTGATCGGGCGAGCGGTCTGTGAGCAGTGCTGTTGTTATTCATGAATGGCAAGAACTCAGATTCATTTAAAAGCGCTATGGATTATACTGCAATAGCTTGCGCTCTAAAGACTCGAGATCAAAACTGTGAATTCCTGGCTGAGAAAGAGAAATCTGGTCGTACAGTCCTCTGTGTTGTTTTATGCGAGCTATTTGCCGAGCAGCAATTGCCACATCTGCATTAATGTAAGGGACTGCGTGTACAGGAACGACAACATCTTGCGAAAGAAAGGGAAGATGCGCAAACATCAACGCACTATTGGGGTTTTCAAGATGAACTGTAAGAAAACTTCTCTTGGCAACCAAATCTCCATCCTTGCGTGTATACTCTTCACCAAACACTTCTAACAATGCAAGCGAAGACAATTGCGTAATCAGTTGTGATACAGGAAGAGGACAAACAGGATACGGTCCAAGAGCGACTCCTGTGCCTGACTCATCAAGCACGTGCACTGAAGAATCAATTACGGGCAAGATGTATGCATGAGTGAATACGCGCGACATTTGCACGGAAACAAAGAAGGGGTATATAAGGCTTAGTAGCTGCGACCAAACACGAACACGCCTTGCGCTTTTTGTCCGGTAACAAAGCACTTATCAGACGTAGGACCTTGCATGTTCAGGCTCTTAGCACCAGTAACTTTCTTGATCTCTTCTTCTGATTCTTCAGAACCACACCAAGGAGCGCGGGCAAGCTTACCAGAAAAAACAACTTCTTTGAGCTGATCAAGAGATGACACATCGACTACGGAGGAGTCAAGCTTTTGTTTAGCACGTAAAAATAAGCCTGATTGAATTTCTTCCAAAAGAGTTTCAACGTGGCTACTGATGTTGTCGACAGCAATTTCTTCTTTGCCGTCTTGATCGCGACGACTCACCACAACAACTTTTTTTTCTAAGTCGCGAGGACCAATCTCTAAACGAACAGGAACTCCTTTAAGCTCCCACTCCGCAAAGCGATAACCAGGACTGTGATGGTCGCGGTCATCAAGATGCCATCCGTTCTCATCACATAGTTTTTTGGCCAAAGAGACAACTTCAGCTGATACTTCAGGTTTTTTTGAAAACGTAATTGGAACAACAACGACCTTGATAGGAGCGATGCGCGGAGGCAAAACTAACCCTTTATCATCACCGTGAACGCCAATCATAACGCCCAGTGAGCGAGTAGTAAAGCCCCAGCTGTTTTGCCAAGCAAACTCTTTTTTTCCCGAAACGTCTTGAAACGAGATGTCAAACGCGCGAGAAAAGTTTTGTCCAAGATGATGTGAGGTGCATGCTTGAATGGCTTTTCCATTAGGAAAGAGTGCTTCTAAAGATAATGAGTAGTCAGCGCCAGCAAATTTTTCTTTCTCGCTTTTACGACCTGAAAGAACAGGAACTGCCAACAACTCTTCGTAGCAACGCTTGTAAATATCAAGAATGATTTGCGCTTCTTTTTCCGCATCTTCTTTGTTGGCGTGAGCAGTGTGTCCTTCTTGCCACAAAAACTCTCGACCACGCAAGAACGGCGTGGGGTGTTTGAATTCCCAACGAACAACATTTGTCCACTGATTCAGCAACAAAGGCAGGTCGCGATGACTGCGAATCCACTTAGAAAAAGCAGCGTACATAACCGTCTCAGAAGTAGGACGAATAGCAAGGCGCTCAGACAACTCACTCTTACCGCCGTGAGTCACCCAGGCAACTTCAGGAGCAAAGCCTTCTATGTGAGACGCTTCTTTGTTCAGTAAAGATTCAGTGATAAGAGAAGGAAAATACGCATTTTGCACGCCAAGCTTTTTGAATTCAGCATCCAAAAATGCTTGCACAGCTTCCCACATCGCAAAACTTGCGGGACGATACACAATACATCCAGAAACATCAGTGTATTCGATAAGCTCTGCTTTCACAATTGTTTGTGTATACCACTCAGAAAACGCATCTTGTTTTTCAGCAGTAACGCCCAAATCCTTACTCATACCGTAAGAGGGGAGATGAGTGCTTAAAAAGGTTTGTCTGGAAAGCGAACTTGCCCATCAACCAAGACGCCCTTATCAAGACGCACAGGACGCCAATCATCAGTAACCAAGGTAGCGCCAAGCCATTCAGAAAGCTCCTCAGGATTGCCAATCGTTGCTGACAAACCAACAAGCTGTGGACGGACCAAGCGACGAAGCATCGTCAGCAAAATCTCTAAAGTAGGTCCGCGAGAAGGATCATTAAGTAAATGAATTTCATCAACCACTACAACACCAATACGACTGGTCCATGGAGCGTGGTGGCGCAATAAAGAATCCAGTTTTTCAGCAGTCGCAACCAACACATCATACTGGCCAAGGTTGCTGTCTCGCTCATCTAAATCACCAACAGCAATACCCACAGAAAACGTGTTGCGAGAAGAAAACTGACGCAGCTTCTCAGAAGCCAATGCTTTTAGTGGCACAACATAGACAGCCATCTTTTTTTCTTTCAAAGAACGCAAAAACGCAAGCTCCGCAATGAGTGTTTTACCAGAGGCAGTAGGAGAACACACTAATACGCTTACTCCATCAAGAAGGCCTGCAGCAACCGCTTTTTCTTGAGCAGGACGCAAAGAAGGAATACCAAGACGATCAAGATATTCCGAAGCAAAATCAGGTAACATACTAATGGCGAGTGGGTCTGTGCATAAAAAGATACGCGATAGCAACTATACCCAAAGAGAGCAACAACCACAGATACCACTGCGTGCCACGAGGCACAACAACTTCTGCACGAGAAAACCCAAACGTTGCCTGAGCAGGACTATCAAACGCGGATAAGCGAGCAGTAACATATCCGACATGACGCCCTGCTGGAAGCTCAACACGACCTACGTATTGCTCGCCATCAAATCGCATTGGAAACTCCTTGTTGCCAAACACAGCGCGAACAGTTGCGACAGGAATGCAGCCAAACGCTGACTCAGAAGGAAGGCGAGCACCGTTTTCTTGCGAGCGCACCTTTGCTGACAACACAAACTCGCCGCTGCCTTGGTCATCAATAGCGAGGTCGAACACTTCTAAGCGTGGCTCTTGGGTTTGCGCATATACTTCTCCGAGAACTCGACCGAGCTCTTCTTTATCATTAGATGCATAAAAAAAACTTCCGCACCCAGTGATTGACGAAGAAAACTGTCCCATGGTGTTAAGCGTCTCAATAGCCTCGATACCTTCTTCTGCATAACCAATAGTAAACAAGCACACATCAGGCAAGTCTTGTTCAATAACACGCAAAATACCTGGCACGCCCTCAAGATCGTGCGGGATGCCATCAGACAAAAAAATTACTGCCTGATCGCGACTAGATGAACTATGACGAATAGCCTGAGCCGCTGCTCTGAGCGCGGGAATATACAGTGTTCCTCCCTGGGGAACAATAGAATCAATAGCTGCACTAGTGCGGCTCTTGTCGCTGGTAAGTTGTTGGACAAGGGTTGCTCGGTGATCAAAGACGACAAGAGCGACTCGATCTTGAGGCCCGAGCACACCAACAAAATTCTTAGCCGCCTCGCGAGCGTTCTCCATAGCAGAGCCTGCCATGCTACCACTGTTGTCGATTACTAATACGATATCTACGGGCGTTGAGGATTGCACATTCTCTTGACGCAACACTCCCGAAAACGTTCCTGAAGCCTCACGATACCCGTGGCTGCCAGGAGGAAAAATGTACTGCCACTCCTCGCCTGGTTCCAAGACAGGACTCTGAAACGAACCTGTCGTGCTCACAACCTGACGGGGAACCTCATCAAGATTCTTCCAGATAACTACTCCGTCCGTGCGAATGCTTTGCGGAATAAATCCTGAAGACGTAATATGGACTTCTGTATAATCATTGCGAGAAAGCAATACGGAAAGCTCATCCCAAGGAGGGGTACATGCGCGAGAAGAAGTCTCAACCAAAAAAGACCCTTCGGCTTGCCCTGTCAATAGACACGTACCATCACATGTTTCGCGAGCAAACACGAAGTAATCGTACTCGCCAGGAAACATATCATCAAATACCACGGTATTATCGCGCGTAGTTATATCTCGAATAGCGCGACGGTTTTGCGTGATTACAACACGTTTTTCAGGAGCAAAACACGCCGACAATTGCTGTCCAGTGGCCGTGCTGGTGATATCTAATAAGAAGCGCACATCATCAATTGTGTCGGTGCGCACATCAACGCTGAGTGTTTGTTCAGATGCGACTTGAGCATAAATGGTTTGGTAAGTGCGTTGCAGATCAAACGAGTCTTCACGAGCAGAAAAAAACTGTCCGCAACCAGTGGCTTGTTGTGAGCGATTAGCGATATCTCCAAGGACTTCTTGAGCCTCTTCTAAAGCATCATCAGCGTAGGCAATTGTATAGATACACGAGCCAGAATTTACTATCTCATTAACCAGCGTTAAGAGTTCATTAATATTATCATCGGGCCTACCATCGCTCATCAATATGTAAATACGACGATGATTAGCACCAGTTGATCGCGTCTCAAACATGTTGCGAGCCGCAGTTAGTCCTTGATGGTATTGCGTCCAATCACCAATGGTCATGCGATCAATTGTTTGTTCAAGATGATTCTTGTTTGCGCTAAAATCAGTATATACGTGAGCGCGACTATCAAAAGCAATGATTCCTGCTCGGTCGCTTCCTGAGAGTTCATTGATAAAATTTTTAGCTGCGCTTTGCGCCTCAGAAAAACGATTTCCAACACGCATACTTCCGCTTTTATCAATGATGAGCGCAAAATCATTTGGGGTACGCGCCGAGAGTTCCTCTTCTGAACTGCCATATACTTCCTGGCGCATAAGCTCAGGAGTACACACAGCACCGACGAATAACAAAGACATTAACCCAATAACTACTAGCACCTCACGCATACGCCTATGAGCGCATCAGCGTTTTAAAAACGTATCGTGAAAGAAATCCGGAAATCAGTAACAAGACTAGAAAAAAAGAAAATGACGTGGTT
>SKIA01000042.1 GCA_007116645.1 Candidatus Woesearchaeota archaeon | reverse complement strand
CGTTTATAAATCGTTTGTCGCAGGGTATGCGCCCTCAAGCTTGAAAGTATTCTGTATGTCCAAAAAAGGAAGAAGCAGTTGAGAATGTCCAGGCTGAGCATATGCATGACCATAAAGTCCTAGCCTACCTAGATATGTGCCGTTAGAAATGCTCGGATGTGAACCACAATCAATAGCATAGTCGCCATTATTAGCACGGAGAGTCAGTCGCGTTCCCTCAGGAAAATCATGAGCACGGCGCGAAATACGACTTGATGACTCCTCGTGAGGACCTCTTCTCCATCCCATTAAAAAGATAATCTGAAACTTAGAGAATATAATTATTACGAAATGATTTATAAACTCGTCAGTGATAAGCATACTATGCCATGGGTGTTTGGGTACGGAAGCTTATTGCTGAAAGAGAGCGCTGAGAAGAGCATGACTGTGCAATCAATGATTGTAGGCGTCTTGTACGGATATCAACGATACTGGGGGGTGCGCTCCACAGCTGATACACCAAGCGTCGTGATGGGCGTTCGAAAACAACACCAGAGTCAATGCACAGGAGTGTTCATCAACATCCCGGAAGACTCGTTTGAAGCACTTGATGTGCGAGAAAGAAAGTACGATCGCATACTCTTGCAAGAAGACGAGTATGAAGCCGCAGGTATACGTGGAGACGTATATGTGTACGTGCCAAAGCCGGAGTGGGCGACAACATCACCTGACATGCATGTCGGAAAAGCGTATCTGCGCAAATGCATCCTGGGAGCGTGTAAGCTCGGAATAGAAGAAGAATTCTTTACGGAAACAACAGGATGGGATCGGTGCAAAACAGCTCTCACTCAAAGTCTGTCACAGAAAGAGTAACGCCATGCTTTCCTGCTGAGCGAATAATGTTTTTCACGTCTCGATCAAACAATTCACGAGCATTTGGCGCATCCACAGGGCTTGCTTGCGAGAAATCAATGAAGATAGGGTGTTCGTCAAGATTCAAGATATTGAACTCTGAGAGGTCTCCGTGCACCAAGCCTTGTTTTCGAAGCAACTTGATATACTCGATAATCGTTGCGTAGAATTCTTCAGGATTCTTTGGCGGTGCATCCTTTAACTGGTCAGCAGGGCCGCCAATCATGTCGAGTATCAAGACGTTCTTATGATACGCCATAGGCTTTGGAACAGGGATTGCTTCTCGCGCTATCAAAAGATTTCTGTATTCTCGCTGGGCCCAAGCAAACACAATTTCGCGTTTACGTCTTTTAACATGAGCGTACCTTGGATCTTGAACTAAGTATTCAAGCATCTTTTTGAAATCACGATTCTCCAAGCGATACACTTTGACAATCACGTCAGGGTCAGCCATCGCGATAAACACATTAGCTTCTTTTCCTAATGCGAGTGCTTGCGTGAGTTCTTCAAAGTGTCCTTGTCCGCGCAACTTCTCAAGTACGCGCAGTGTAAACTGGTCAAACACTCCGTGCTGAATCTTCCATTCACCACGACTAGCGTTGACCGCCATGCTTACTTAAGGTCCTCTGGAGTGATAAGTGCTGAGCGCATCTTCTCACCTTCCTTTGCTGCAACTACGTGTCGTGGACGTGTTTTGTCCACTGCTCGTGCAACATCGCCAGAAACTTCTCCACCCATAATGACTGCGTACACGCCGTCAAGGTTTGGGAGTGCTTGTGCTAGGTCTGAAGTTGATACTTTTCCAAGTACTGCGTGGTTTTTGTCGAGAAGATATGCTGAGTCTTTTCCTTTGACTTCTTTGAAGAGCTTTGTGTACTGTGCTTTTTCTTCGTCAGTAATCTTTGGTTTTCTTGCAGGACCGCTATCGCTCTTCTTGTTGTTATTGTCTTTGCGTGATGAGGACTTGGTCTGCCTTGAGCGAGAAGACTTGCTTGTAGATTTTGATTGACGAGATGAGCCTTTGTTTTTCTTAGCCCAATCCTTTGGTGAAGCTTTTGATCGGATAGATTGGTGGATCTCTTTTTTCTGCAATTCCTCTACTTCTTTACCGTCAGGTGCTTTTGTGATGAAATCAACGTCGCAGGTTGCAAGCATCTCCTTGATAATCATGTCTCCGCCGCGGTCTCCATCAACAAAGAGAGTAATTTCTTTTTGTTTGGATAATTCCTTGATGGTGTCCGTTACTGAGGTTCCGTTCATTGCAACAACGTTTTTGAAGCCGTGTTTTAACAGGTTTACAACATCTGCTCGCCCTTCAACTAAGATGAGTTCTTCTTCGTGTTCAATGTCTGGCCCTGCAGGAAGCTTGTCTTTTCCGTACGCAGTGATTTCCATTACACGCACAGAGTCTGAAACTTCGTTTGAGAGCTCTCCGCTATCAGGTAGGACGTTGTCTTGAAGTCGTTTTAAGAGTTCTTTTGCTCTGTTAATAACTTGTTGTCGTTTAGCAATGCGCTCGTCTTCGATGTCTGTGATGACAATATTTGCAGCGCATGGACCGATGCGCTCAATAATTTCTAGTGCTCCAGCAACGATTGCTGTCTCTGCTTTGTCAAGACTTGAAGGAATAGTGATGGTTCCTGAGGTCTTTCCGTCTTTTGAGTCAACGATAACTTCGATGCGTCCAATGCGTCCAGAACGTTGAAGCTCTCTGAGTTCTAAGTCTGCGCCGAGAAGTCCCTCTATTTGTCCGAAGATAGCTCCTACGACGTCTGGGCGATCTACTACGCCGTCAATCTCGATGTTTGCTCGAATAATGTATTTTGATGATGCTTGACTGATTTTTGCCATTGGTGGTACGCTCCTTTTTTTGTTCCACCATCAAGGCGCTGTGCGCGGCAGGGCTGCTGCCAGAAACTCTGGGTTCAACAAAGACCGGTAGTAACCGGCGTTTTTGCGAGTGTGAGTGTTCTTGTGATGCGCGCGTTGCGCGGTGATGTGTGATGTGAGGATGGTGATGCCCTCGCTACTAACTCCTGCCTTCATAGCATAGATGGTATCATCATGAGCTCGTACAGGTACTCTCGCGGAGGGCTGACCCGTCAGGTGGTGGCTCGCATTCCCAGCTTGCAGTTTCCTGGTTGCTCGTGCAAGGACCTTGTCCGGACGCCTACGGATAGAAGGGCTTGAAAATATATAAACGTATCGCTGAACTTATAAACAATTAATTCAATGGTATGAGGTGGTGTTACTTTTCTTCAAAGTATTTGAATAACCAGCCAAGAAACTCTTTTTGCATGTGATAATACTGCGTAATAATGTCAATGTTCACGATTTCTTCGCGTCCATCAATCACTGTTCTGAGTGTAACGTGTCTTCGGAATTCTTGTTCTCGCTCAGGGTTTGAGCGGTGCAATTTTCGTAAGAGAAGGTAGAGCTCGACATTGTCTTTGATAATTTCTTCATCATACAAATCAAGGACCATGCTCGCCTTTACAAGAGGCGCTTGAGGAACTTCTTCGACCTTATTTTGTTCAACGTGGTATTGAATAAGTCCGTTCCACATTTCTTCATAGCCATCAATCATACGACTGATAATATTTAGCAGCACGTCAACGGTGCGAGTGTACTTCAAAGAAACATAGACTTGGTGGTCTACGCGCTTCATCTCAGTAACGGCGTCATCAAGGTAATCGAATACTTCACTCATAGTCGGGATACAAAGGACTTGGTTCTTTCTATATATGTCTTTGTCTTCTCTGGAGATATTTGGTGCAAATGAAAGTCATTATCAGCAATAATAAAATCAGTTTTTCTCCTAAACTCAGTTGGTGCTTGTTTTTGTTGCTGCAAAAGTTCTTGTAATTCACCAATCATCATGAAATCAACAGGGTTAATTTTCAGGTCTCTTGCAAGATGAATTTTGAACGCGGTCACTTTACCATTAAATGTTGTTGAATATGCAGGGATATGTTTGTTTTCTCGCGCATGTTCGAGCTTTTCTGTGATTGCATCCTCAATTGCGCCGTGCAAGTTTTGCAGCACAGAAATCAATATTTTTGGATCATCAAGCGCAGGATAGGTTTGCGTGAATAAATGTTCAGCGATGGTGAGCTTGCGAGAGTTCATAGCAAAAGAGACAAACCAAAGTATATGAAATATTCTCTTCAATACTCAATCAGTCTAATTAGTTAAAAATCGTTTTAAAATAGCCTATTTTCATTTTTTAAGTCTGAATAAAATTTAATTATGAATTTTATTGGCATTAAACATCAGTATTCATAGTTAATAAGACTTATAACTTGATAATAACTATCCTTCCACATGGAGAGCCACCTAATTCGTGCAGGGAGCGAACTCGAAGTACAGATTACCAGCCAAGCAGATGGAAGAATTCTTAATATCGCAGAAAATATACAAGAAGAAGCATCAGCAATCAAACTCGATCTTGAACCAGGAAACAGCACGCTAGAAATAAATACTGAACCACACGATTCCGCAAGCGAAATCGGAGAAGATCTGCAAAAAACAGCAAAAATACTCATTGAAGAACTCTCTAGACGCGGTGCGGGCGCACTTTGCTCAACGGTTATCGCAGAAGATGAAGTTATTGAGCCAAGAAATCAACCAACATATGTCAACCAAAGACAAGCAGTTATTCCACCAGCACGATATGAAGTTCTCTACGACCACATCGGCATACACACACACGTAAGTAGAACATTCGACCCTTCAACAGATGCTCGAATAATGAATCTTTTCACTGCATCGCACCCGATAAGTATAGCTGCGTGGTCTAGTAGTCCAATTTGGAGAGGGGTTAATCACAGAACAAATTATCGACTGAGCGCGATTCGTGCAGCCGCACATCGATTTCAACCCTACCTTACTGGTCTACACAAGTATATGGATTCAACAGATGAGCAGGAAGAGCGACAAAAAAAATGGCTTGAACAAAGAAGAGCATTTTACGCGCGCACAAACACCGACCCGGAAATTCGAATCGAACGTTTGGGAGGAATTGTTCGTCTCAGACGAGACACTATAGAATATAGAGGCGCAGACACTAACACCGTACCAGCAGCAGAAGCAGAAGCCGCATTCAGATTGGGCCTTGCACGAGCCGCAGTAGAACTTAAACAAGAGCCAACAAACAACACTTATCTGAGCATACGAAATGGGACTGTTTTTCTTCCTGCTCATGGGAATGTGTTATGGAGAACAAAACGAGCAATGAAACACGTGCCTGAATTAGAAATACGAGAATACAGTAACCCATTTATTCAACTCGCAAGAGAATTCTTAGACACCCAAGATCAAGAAGCACTCCTCAAATTAGAAGATGCTGTTTCGGGCAACACGCTTGGAGCAGCAATCATGAGGTACGCAAACAGATTAGGACCTGACAAACCAGGATATTGGGGAAGTGAAAAAGGTAGAGAAATTCAGAGAGCGGTTTCGCAAGTATTCGAAGACTCTTTATTCGAGGTTAATTATGGCGCACTTAATTGAACATGGGCCAAACGTACTGGTAGTCGCATCTCCTAGCGGCCCTAAAGGATTCGACCTGGCGCTTATCGCCGCACTACAAGAAAGAGCCAATGTAGAAATCATAAATTATGCAAGTCCATTTGTTGCAAGAGATAACACGCATGTAGTGGTTAACCGAGCCATTACTGAAGGAAATCAACACATCACCGATCTAAAGTACTTTGAACAACAAACAGGAATAAGAGTAACTAACCCCCTTGATGCAGCCGCAAGGTCTCGAGACAAAAGAACCTACCCTACTGATTACAGCGGACTCGTTGTCGAGACTGAGATTTGTTCCAACTTAGAAGAAATACTGGACTGCGCTCACAGGTTTGGAAGAGATGTAGTGGTCAAAGGGCCAGAGGGTTACCAAAGTAATGAACTAGCTAAGTACACAGGCGAAACAGATATTGCTGAAGTGCAAAAAGTGCTCGGTAATATCACAAAACAAGTGGTTGTACAGCCATTTATCCCTCAATTTGTATCAACACAAATAAGAGTTGTAGCGTGCCGAGACAGCTGTGGAGAACATCATGTCCTAGGAGCATATCGACGAGTTCCTGCTCCGGGGGATTGGAAAACAGGACCTGTGTGGGAAGGAATGTATGTAGAACACTCCATCACAGAAGCTGAACGCGCACTAGGAATCGAGGTTGCTAAAAGAAGTAACCTGGATTTTATAGGAATGGATTTGGGTTATTTGGACAACAAACCAACACTCATAGAAACAAACAGCTCTCCAGGAGGAATAGGACTGCAAAGACACATTCCTCAAGCATCAGAAAGATATGCAGAACTCGTCGTTCATCTTGCCACAGTTACTCACTCAGGTTCATAATGGCATCGGCAAGGTCGCCGCCAGCGTCATCAATTGCTTTTTGCGCTTCTTCTCTGGTTGCGCCAGTTTGTTGCATAACCGTTTCTACGTCTTCATCAGAAATATCAGGCGTTGAATCAACAGATTCTATGCGAGTTGCTCCTTGGAGTTGGTACATTTCTTGACCCATCATATTGACTTTTGAGAGGTCAGGGTCATCAAACACGAGTTTTGTGCCGTCAGTAAGAAATACTTCTACGCGCACAGCGTTGAGCGAGTCTTGTTTTACGCCCATTTGCTTCATCATCTTCTGCATTTGACGAGGGTTCATTCCAGGAATCATAAGAGTGTGAGAGAAGGGTTATTTATGAACCTTATGCCAAAGGATAGAGTAAGTGCAGGCCAATAAGGACGAATGAGATGATTCCAATAAGGATCATAACTTGCTTTGGAGTCATGACGAAGTTACTCGTGGTTTCATCATAGTACGTAGTTAATCCCGCCATCGAGGACGGCATGCGTACTTTGTCATCTTTTGCCATACCACAAAGAAAGCGTGTTTGAGTTATAAATGTTGTGCGAATACATATAAGACCTAGACACTTTCCAAATCTATGGTACACAAAAGATCAATCCTGATTGCATTCGCTGTGCTCGTCGTATTTGCACTTCCACAGCTCGTTTCTTTGTACACAGAGTTCTTGTGGTTTGACGCCCAAGGACTTGCAAGCGTGTTCTTTACCACGCTCAACTACCAACTCGCAGTTTTCTTTAGTGTGGCAGTATTCACGGCTGTTGCCTTAGTTATTACGCTTAAGACAACTGAGCGCATCATCAAGAAAAAGAAAAAAGATTACCAGCGATCAGGATTCATACCGTCGCTGATTGGATTAGTTACGCTCTTTATCGCTATGGGCGCTACAAGCCAATGGGAAATAGTATTGCGATACCTCAACCCATTTTCATTTTCACAAACAGACCCTGTCTTCTCACAAGACATCTCATTTTACGTGTATACCTTGCCCTTTTTTGACGCAGTCATCACACTGCTTTTCTCAATCACCTTTGTGTGCGCAGTGTTGGCACTTGCGCTTTACGCAATACATTTTAGGAAAAAAATCATTTTAGAAGAAGACCAAACAATCATTCATGCACGCGCAGGCTTTGATTTTGCACACTACGTTCTTGAACTAAAAAAATATGCGTACGTACAACTCTCAGTATTCGGAGCAATCCTACTCGCACTCACAGCAACACGCTACTGGTTTGGAAGATACGAACTCTTATTTTCCGGACAAGGAACGGTGTACGGAGTTGGATTTACAGAAGCACTCGTTAGACTACCAGCGCTCTGGATACTAACAATAGTATGCGCAGTAGGAGCAGTGTTGCTCTTAGTAAATATTAAGACCAAAAAAGATAAGATAGTAACAGGTGTCGTAATTGCATTCATCAGCGTATCGCTACTCGCAGGGGTTGCAGGAATAGTCGTGCAAGCACTCGTTGTCGAGCCTGACGAGATAAACAAAGAGCGAGAATATATTCAGCACGAAATAACATTTACCAGAGCAGGATTTGCACTGGACAGAGTAGTACGAGAAGAAATTACTGACGGAGAAGGACTCACGCAAGCAGTAGTTAACAGACATCGACCAACACTTGATAATGCTCGGCTGTGGGACGACCGACCACTGCTCCAAACACTGAACGAAATTCAGATTTTCCGAACCTACTATACATTCCCAAATATCGATGTTGATCGCTACGACATCAATGGCGAGCGCCGCCTGATGATGCTTGCAGGACGAGAAATAGATATTAGCGGTCTTGAACCAAGAAGCCGCACGTGGGTAAACCGCCACTTAGTCTACACACACGGATTTGGACTGGCCATGGCACCCGCAAGCGAGATAACAAATAACAACTTGCCAAACCTTGCAGTACAAGACATTCCTCCTCAATCAAGCATTGGCATTAACATCACGCAACCGCGCATATACTACGGCGAGAATACCTATGATTACGCAATTGTTAATACGCTCACCGCAGAACTTGATTATCCCGCAGGCGATGAGAACGTGCGGATTAACTACCCAGGAGACGGAGGAGTGCTCCTTGACGGCATAGTCAAAAGAGCCGCTTTTGCACTTTCATTTCGCGCACCGCAAATACTCTTTAGCGATTCTATAACTCCTGAGAGTAGAATTCAATATCACAGACAAGTTTCTGAGCGCGTGCAAACACTCGCACCATTCTTAGTGCTTGACAACGATCCGTACCTTGTCGTGTCAGAAAGCGGAGAACTCTACTGGATTCAGGACGCATACACAGTCACTAACCGCTACCCGTACAGCAACCCTATCAGATTTAATGGACACCAGACAAACTATGTGCGAAACAGCGTCAAAGCAGTAGTGAACGCGTTTGATGGTGAAGTCACGATGTATGTTGTTGAGCGAAACGACCCGCTCATAAACACCTACCAAAAAGCGTATCCTGATCTGTTTACAAGCATCAATAATATGCCGCAAGACTTGCGAGCTCACACAAGATATCCTCAAGACATCTTTGCTGCGCAAACAGAGCGCTACCGAGACTATCACATGCAAGACCCAGAAGTCTTTTACAACCGCGAAGACAGCTGGAGAATCCCTAACGAAGTCGTGCGCGGACGCGAACAAATGCTTCGACCATACTACCAAGTTATGCAACTCCCTGGAGAAGTGGAAGCGGAGTTTATTCAAGTACAGCCCTTTATTCCGCGCGGAAGAGAAAACCTCATCGGATGGATGGCTGCTCGCAGTGACGGCGAGCACTACGGAGAGATCAAGGCGTATCACTTCTCAAAACAAGAGCTTACGTTCGGGCCAATGCAAATAGAAAGCCGGATTGATCAAGACACAGACATCAGCCAGCAAATCACGTTGTGGAGCAGAGCAGGAAGCGGCGTTGTACGAGGAAACTTACTTGTTATTCCAATCGAAGATACGATATTGTATGTTGAGCCATTATTTTTAGAGGCGCGAGAACAAGGGGCCCTGCCACAGCTCATGCGCATTATTGTTGTGCACCAAGACCGTATTGCTATGGCGCCAACACTTGAGATTGCATTGCAAGCAGTTCTTGATCCTGACGCCACCCCAGTAGTTGTGGATAGTGAACCATCAGTAATTGTTGATGAAGCGCGCATACAAGAGATTCGCGACGCATACCGCGCTGCGCGAGTAGCACTTGAGCGCGGAGACTTTGCACTATACGCTGAGCGCATTGAAGCACTTGAAGACTTGCTTGAATAAAAATAATTGCGTAGGAGCGCTGTACGCCGCCTTCTGTCACCCGCAAAGCAATCGTTTGATTACCGATCAGGTGTCGTAGCATTCGCCTAAGCCCGGTCAAGCCGGTTGCACTCGGATAGGAACTCGCATTCTCAGCCTGTCGCGCGCAAACGTCACGACCTCCTCACCTTGTTGCCAAAGTGCACAGTCGATCATTCTTGGGCGCGCACGGTGTATTTCTTGTGCGGTTTGCCAGGAGATTTCCTCCTCCCATAAGGTTCCGTTTAGGCAGACGACAGTCATCAGAACCCTGCTGACAGCAGAGGACTGTGGACTGCGTACTGCTTGTAGTGGGCGGACGTTCCTCAGCGATACACGTTTAACCTTGAATTGTCCGTGTCGACTATCAAGGGATGTGCGTCTCCGATTGCTACGCTGCGCCCTACGCAAAAAGAGGAAACGATTTACAGTATTTGAATCTGATGAATCCTACGAAATAATGAAATAAGGTTTATTACATTGTTAAATAATTTAAATAAGCCTATAAAAGTGTTTTAATCAGTTTATAACATTCATACATAATCTACTTTTAGTCTATAAAACTTATAAAGGATGGAAAAATAGTAAAGAGAGTGCCAAAGAAATTTCATGAGATAAAAGTAGCTCCAGAACTCGAGAGTATGGTGGTCGATCTAATCACTGGATTATCTGATGGAATAAATATCCAAGCAAGAAACGAAGACGGAAGCTTTGTTTTGGGATGGCCCGACGCCAAAATAAAATCAGGATATCTGGGCTTTGAACCAAACGCGGCAGTAGTCGAGCTCGCACTACCTCCATCACCAAGTCCCGCAGAGATTCGAAAATCCGTAGAAAACGGCTACGCATTTCTTGACAAACACCTCAGACCAGCAGGCTGGGGCGCAGGAGCAGTCAGCCACATCGGACCAAACGACGAACCCATATTCGAAGATAATCTTCCACGCTACGCACTCAATAAACTCTGGTTCGGAGAAGAAGGCTGGCGTATGCAAGGCCACCAAGTCTCGCAGCACCGGAATGTGAACCTCCCTACAAGAGAAGAAATAGGAGACGAGAAAAAGTTCGAAAGAGAGGTCGTCAGAAGATTTAACTTAAGCATCGGATTTGCACCAGTTCTTAATGCGATCACTGCGAGCAGTAAATTCTATCAAGGAAAAGCGTACGGAGAGAGTCACCGAACAGAATTACTCAGAGACATCGCATACGCACATTTCCAAGAAGCAGTCACACTCCCAAACTATATTACCTCCGTGGCTGAGCACCAAGAATGGATTTCAGAAATCACAGACAAGAAAATCGAAAGAATGAAAGTCGTTGCCGAAGCGGCTGAAAGAAAAGATTTAATCGAGGAAATAGATTTAGCTTATGAGAGACAAAAGACAGGGGGAGTCGTGCGTATTCGTGGCGAGGACGAATCCTACCGCTTAGAAGATAGAGGAGACGACCTACCCGACATTGACACAATAGTTGGAGCCTGCACGCTCGAGATGGGATTGCTTCGGCAAGACATACCTGTGTACCCGGGCGCGATGAGCAACCAATTTTATGATGGAACAAGCTTTAGACCACTGGCTATTGCCACTCTTCGTGGATTTAGAAATCAACTTCCTGGGATGGGAATCAACCATCCTGAGCTAAAGGCATACGCATTACAAGTACTTAGAGCTGCACAGAACGGACTGTCCAGAGAAGAACAGCACGAACTTGAACCAATAGAAGAAATTATTCACACCGGAAAGACATTAAGCAAAAGACTCGAGAATGAGGCTTTAGAATTAGGCTATGACACTACGAACTTGACAGCTGAGCAAGGCGGAGTACTCGCATTGCGCTCACGCGAATACACTGGCGCAGCAGTGCAACCACAGAAAAATAAGCTTCAATACGTTGCCTAAGGCCATTGAGGAAATTCGTGCACAGAAAAGCTCGCGTCTTCTAAGGAGACTTTCAGCAATCGTTTGTTGTTGATAGGCGTCCAGGTGACTTCCGGAATCGGCACCATTTCTGATGCAATAAACGTTGCAGTGTCAGTTACTCCCACGTACATCGTGTAATAGCGAGGCGTGATCTTGTGCAAACAGGTAGCGTACAAGTACGAGTCAGAAAGTACAAACAAGTTTGCACCCCAGAATTCTGTCAGCAGCGACAACTCTTCATCAATTGCTTGAACCACTGTTTTTCCTTCAAGCACACGCTCAGCAATACATAAAAATAGTTTTTCACTGTCAGTCTCACCTTTGGGCGTGAGCACCGTCGGCGTTGGAGGAAGTTGTATGGTTCCGTTGTGAAACAAAATAAGCCCCGTGTTTTGGTTGACAAACGGGTGAGTGTTTGCTAAGTTCTCCTCGCCCACAGTGGCTGCGCGTGCGTGGACAACAAGCGCAGAGGTTTTTAGATCTTTAAATGGAAATTCCTCTTCGTCATACACACTCGAAGCGCTTTTGTAGGTTTGCCAGCCATGTTCTTCCTTGTACGCACATCCCCACCCATCAAAATGAGTGAGTAATGGTTCTTCGTCAGTATACTCATGATTAGAATTTTTTGCACAAGACATGTTCTTGATTGCGGCGATGATATCGGCGTTGTTAAACTCTCCAATCGCTGCAATCATTCTACACATAGAGATTTTAGAGTGGTCACTGTTTGAAAAGCTTTGTGAAGAAAGAATTACTTTCTATAGTGAAAATATATTTAGGGTACACGAAGCAACGAGTACACATATACATCATGAACCATTCCACGATGATGCGTGTGACGTCGCAGCAAGCCTTCTTTTTGAAAACCAAGTTTTTCAAGGAGCAAAAATGATGGATCATTCCCAACATACACCTCAGCACCTAACCGCTCGATATTGAGCTCAGAAAACGCATGCTCAATAACTGCACGTACTGCCTCGGACATAATACCCTTTCGATGGTGCTCTTTTGAAAGCAAGTAGCCTATCATTGCGCGCCTATGTTTAACCGAGATCTCATGAATATTTACCGCGCCAATGATTTCTCCTTCAAGCTCAATTCCCCACTCATACGCCTCGTGCTTTTCAGCCTTTTCCTGTACTTTCCGAATAAAATTTTTCGCGTCATCAAGAGAATACGGGTACGGAACGTTTGCGACAAAAGAAGCAATCTCAGGGTCGTCCATGTATTTTGCAATAACAGGAGCGTCCGATTCAACAAGCTCTCGAAGCAATAAACGCTCTGTTCGCAACTCTTTCATAATCAAACAGAACAAGAATAACATAAAAAACTTGCCAAAGCACTAATAAACAACGCCAAAATAATACCTTCATGAACACACTCTGGCAAGACGCACAAGCATTTCTTGAAAACACCAAAAACAAAACAGTCCTCGTTATCCACGACTACGACGTCGACGGCATCACAGGAGGACTCGTATTAGCACACACATTAAGGCGCCTTGGAGCAAAGCCCATCACAACAACCAAAGTGGGCAGAGGAGCAAGTCTTACCACAGAACACCTCGGACACCAACCAGACGTTGACGCAGTAATCATAACGGATCAATGCCCAAAAAGCTATGACCAATACACACAATTCAGAACGCGATATCCAAAAACACCGCTCATGATCTTAGACCATCACAAAGTAACAGAATACGACGATGCGCTCTTTGTACATCCAGAACTCGTGTTTGACACGCCAGGATACAAATACTGCTCAGCAAAACTCATTTACGAACTCTGCAACTCAGTAAGAGACTGTGAAGACCTCTCATGGCTTGCCGCAGCAGGAATCCTTGGCGATGCAAACGCACCGCACTTTCAAGAATTCTTAGAAGAAGTATGCGAATACCAAGATATCGAAATTCCGGAAGACTGGTACGACGCAAAGTTCGCAGTAATAGCCGAAACAATCGATTGTTGTTCGGCAGCAAGCGATGAAGAACTCTTGTTGTACGTGGACAAACTCAAAACGCAAGAAACACTCAAAGGAGCAATAGCGCTTGGAAACCCATGCCAACACGTAAAAGACGAACTAGACAAGTACGTAGCGCTTGGAACAACACTTGCAACACAAGAAGGACCTGTCGTGTGGCTGCCAGTAGAATCAGAATACGGCATTGCGGGCTGGGCAACCACCATTCTTTCATTTCAACACAGAAACCGTTTGTTTGCAGGGTACAGACATCAAGTGGACGGAACCAGCATTAACCTGCGCTGGCAAAACACTCCCATACACCTTGGAGACATCATTCGAGAAGTAACGCCGCAATTTAACGGCCGCGGAGGGGGACACAAGCCGGCAGCAGGCGGATGGGTGGGAAAAGGACACTTTGAAGAATTCCAAGAAGCGTTCTCAAAAGCAGTACAAGACGCGCTCAAAAACACAGAGCAACCTTGATAAACACAAACAGGCTCCAATAATTTATGGGAATACTTCACCTCAAGCTATCAGGGCAAAACGCAAAGAGCGTTGCACAACTAATTGCTAACGACACGGCAAGGCGTATTATGGACTCTGTTGCTGAGGAAAGCAAGTCAGAATCAGAAGTGGCAAAAGAACTTAGCATGCCATTGTCAACAGTGCATTATAACATTCAAAAACTAGTCGAAGCAGGCCTAGTAAAAAGTGACGAGTACACCTACAGCCAGAAAGGAAAAGAGGTACGCCACTACAAACTCGCAAGCCAGCACGTTGTCATCACCACAAACCCGCTCGCAACTCTTCCTGCAGCACTTACAGGTCTTGGATTGTCCGTTGCAGTCGCTGCCGGAATATTCTTTTTTGGAAGTACCTCACCAGCAGCGCCACCCATGGCTGCGCGCATGGAATCCGACGCCATGATGATGATGGCAGAATCTGCGCCTGTTGCAGTCTCAGAACCTACTATCTGGCCATGGATTTTACTAGGAGCGGGCGTCATGCTTGCAGGCATTCTTATCGCGACCGTTATTCAGCGCTTTCGACCTTAAAAACCCACTGGACCCGCGAAAACAGCGCTTTCGGGGCCCGTTAATGTTGCATTAACGTGACATGTACGACCCATTCTGTTTTTAATAGTGAAATACTGCATCTTTTGTGAGAGGAAAACAATTAAATACTCAAACAGACTACACAGAAAAAGGTGTAAAAAATGCCAAGCATAACGGTCTCAATACCAAAAGAACTCAAAACAGAGATGGACATACTCGAAGAAGTCAACTGGAGCGCGGTAGCAAGACAAGCATTCGCAGAGCGAGTAGTGGAACTACAAGCAATCCGCAAATTCAAGAAAAACAGTACCGCTACAGAAGAAGAAGCAATCGCTCTGGGACGCCTCCTCAAACAAAACCGCTAGTCATAGACGCAAACATCCTTTTCGCAGCACTCATCGTACCAGGAAGAACAGAAGAACTCATTATATCAGAAAAAACCACCCTGTATGCGCCTTCGCACCTGTTTATTGAATTAGAAAAATATGCAGACATAATCTTGACAAAGACGCATCGCTCAAGAACAGAATATGATCAAGTGCTTTCATACATCAAAAAACACATTACAATCATCACCCCGTCAAAAAACCACACAGTACAAGCACGCAATATCAGCCCCGACCCAGATGACACAGAGTATTTTGCAGTGGCGCTCGCATGCAAGGCAGACCTATGGAGCAATGACAAAAAACTCCAAGAACAATCACTAGTTAAGGTATGGACGACAACTGAACTCATTGCATTGTTCGACCGTAACCCTTAATAAGCACAAAGCGTCAACTGCATTAAAGGGGTTTGGTATGAGTAAAGATATTATTCGCGCAGAAAGCGTGGTAAAAATTCTTGGCGGAAACGTCGTTTTATATGACGCATCAGTAGAGATTGAGAAAGGAGAAATCTTCGGCGTCATCGGACCATCAGGCTCGGGAAAAACAACTCTTCTGCGGCTTCTCATAGGATTTTTCAAACCAGAAAAAGGTGATGTACTGCTCAGATCAACAGCTATCAAAGGACGACAGCACGAACTCTACACAAGCGTTCCAAACAATCTTGACGTCGTAAAAAACGTGTTCGGATTTGCAAGCCAAATACCAAGCATGTACATGAACCTCACAGTAGAAGAAAATCTTGCGTACTTTGGACACCTCCACGGCCTCTCAATAGAAGAGATAAACAAGACAGGAGGTATCCTGCTCAAGCTCATGGAGCTAGAAGACAGCAAAGAAACACTTGCAAAAAACCTGTCCGGAGGAATGCAGCGACGACTAGACCTTGCGTGTGCAATCATCCATAAACCAAAAATCCTCATTCTAGACGAACCAACAGCAGATCTTGACCCATTTCTGAGAACACACATCTGGGATATCATCAGAAAAATCAATGAGCAAGGAACAACCATCATTGTTTCAAGCCACATCCTCTCAGACGTAGAACAAATATGTGATCGCGTCTGCATCGTGCACAAAGGAAAAACTATTGCGACAGACACACCAGAAAACATCAAAAAACGATTTATCGACACAGAACACATCCGCGTACAAACATACCCTGGCAAATACAAGAAGCTCAAAAAAGCACTCTCGCACAAAACAATAGAAGAAGTCCACGAGGAAGGACAAGAACTTGTTATCACCACTAAAAACGCAGAAAAAGCACTACCACACGTCATCAAAGCAATAGCAGGCGCAAAAGAAAGCCTGACAAGCATTGCAGTGGATAGAAGTTCACTTGACAGAGTGTTTATGCAGCTAGCAGAGGAAGACCAATGAGTAAACTTCACGCAATCATCACAAAAGAATTCAAACTGCTCTTTAGAAGCAAATCATCAACTTTAGCAGTCCTTCTTGGACCACTCATTCTCGTGCTCATGGTAGGGCTTGTCTTTACGAACGCAACAGACCAAGAACTCGTAATCGGAGTAACAGCAGAATACTTTCCAAACAGTCAAGAATATGTGCAGTCGCTAGAAGAAGCATTTCGCGTTGTGCATTACGAAGAAAGTTGCGAAGAAGACGTAAGACGAAGCGTGATAGTCTCATGTGTCTCGCTCACAACCGGCACGCCTCCAAGAGCCACCATTTATGTTGATCCCTCAAACGTGAACGTAGTCTACGCGGTCATTGACCAAATAACAGGACAACTCGAAACGCAAACAGGAACCCTCAGAGAAGGACTCGCAGACAACCTACTCACAACAGTATCGCTGACAAGAAACAGCATCATAACAGAACAAGAACGACTCACAGCAGCACATCTCTTGTTTGAGCAACAACAAGACCGGATGCGAACTCTTGCAACAGACATCGAAGGAATTCGCGTTGACGTACAAACAGTGAGCGCCCAAGAGTTAACGCGAGCAGAAGAAGACTCTGTAGGATTAAGAGGAGACTATCAAGAACTCCTCGGACAAGTGCTCAGAAGCTATCGACAAAACGCAGATAACACCTCACGAGAAGCAGTTGCATTCTTTGAAGATGAATATGAAACTCTCAACGACCGCGCAAACCAAAGCCGAGCAGAAGACGTGTTTTTGAGCATCACACAAAGCATGCAATCAATTCAAGAGCAACAATCACAAGCAGCCACCTCCGCACAAGCAATTAGCGAGCAAGCAAGACAAATAAGTCATGCAATGAACGTACCAATTCAAGAAGTAAACCAGACCGCAGTGGCCCTTCAAACAGCAGGAGCGCAACTCGCACTTAACATCACACAAACAGATCTGACAAGACCGCTTGAACCAGTCATTGAGCCAGTAACCAGTCAAGAAGACGACTTCGCATTCATGTTCCCATACTTTATCATGCTCATCATCATGTTCACCACCCTGCTGATGGCAAGCACGATTATTGTGCGAGAAAAAAACTCTTCAGCATACTTTAGAAACTTCGCAACTCCAACGCCGGAATGGGTGTTTGTTCTCGCAACATATCTCACCACACTTATCGTGGTAGCAGCACAACTCGTCATTATCGCTTTAGCAGCAACCCTGTTTTTGTCGTTTAGTTTGTTCTCACTTACGACACTTATCACCTTGCTTGTCGGAATCACCTTCTTTACACTGCTCGGGATGCTCATTGGATACTCGTTTAAGGGATATGAAGGAGTCATGCTCGCAAGCATTGCCATCTCAGCACTCTTGTTGTTTGTCTCAGACCTTGTCTTGCCTGCAAGCACCATCCCAGGAGCAGTCCAGACACTTATTCAAGCAAACCCATTGGTCCTTGCCGCAAACCTCTTGAACGCAAGTATTGTCTTTGGATTCGGACTCACAGAAACAGCAGCAGGCATCTTTGTCTTAGTGCTGTACAGCGTCATCATGTTCGCACTCATCATGATTGTTCAGCGCGTTGCGCGAATTAGGTTCTTTGAAGTAGCGTCAGCACACGAGCACATTAACCGCTTTTTGGGACAACAAGATATCGTTTCAGGAAAAGAACTTGTTCTGGGAGAATGGAACGTAACGTCAAAAGAACACCTTCAACAAGTGCTTAGTTTGATGACAGACGACGAGTACGAACGATACGCAACTCACAGCTACAACCTGATTGCAGACTGGGTGCTTGACGTGTACAAAGACGAACGGCTTGCTCGCGAGCTAAGAAACAAAAGTCGCAAAGGCGCTATTGAAGTCTTGCAAAAATACTCGTAAACTAATTGATTTTTTTGAGATCAGCAGGAGTTATTACTGCAAGGTCTGCTTTAACATCCTCTCCAAAACCCCAAGAAACAAATGCGCTCTTAGCACCAACTGCTTTTGCGTCCTGAGCATCTGATTCTTTGTCACCAATCATCCAGGCAACTTTTGGTAGTTCTTCGAGCTGTTGAATACCTGAAACACCAAGGGTTGCGGGCTGGCCAAGGATGTCATCAAACACGACAGGAAAGCCCGTGATTGCAAGAACGCCGGCAATGATGTCTGTTCGCACGCCTGAAACGATTGCGAGCTTAAAACCGCGCTCTTGCAAGGATAATAATTCAACATCAAGGCCTTTAGGAAACGATCTCATACCAAGTTCTTTTGCTGCTTGAAAACAACCAACCATAAACAAGTTGGTTGCTATAATATTTTGAAACGCTTCTCCAGGAACTTCAATGACCTCGCCAGTAAGCTCAGTTCTGAGAACATCATGGTTTGCGGACAAGCCAGTGAGTTTTTCCACAAGCTCGCGATTGTTCTTGTACAGCTCTTCAGGGTTTGTATGTTCTTTTTTTGTTGGAAGGGCCCTGTCAAGGATTTGCGCGCGAAACTCGTTTGCTTTATTGATAAATTCGGGCGTTACGAGAGTTCCGGCAAAGTCGATAGCGATAAATTTGTCTGTCATGCCATGAAAGATGGCGTGGGAATATATTATTGTTTGGGCGAAAGATATCCAGAAAACTCTCTTTTTTCAGAACATCTTTCTCTCAGCGTTTTTGAATAACCATCAATTACTCTAGGTATGGTGCAAAAGCGCAAACCTTATAGATTTCCTTACTTTTCTTACTTTAAAGGAAAAATGCTTCACGAAATACGAACCGCAACAATAACAGGCAAAGGACAGATCTCAATACCGAAAGAACTTCGAGACAAGAAACTATTTGCTACAGGCGATAGAGTAGCAATTCTCGCGTTTAGCGACCACATAGAAATACGCCCGCTCAAACAACTCAGTGAAGGAATAAAAACAGCGCTTGCAT
>SKIA01000073.1 GCA_007116645.1 Candidatus Woesearchaeota archaeon | reverse complement strand
CGGAGTCGTCGCTTTGTGAGGCTTCTTGCCGCGTAGGTGAAACTGTCTTTAAGCAATGAAGAGACCTACTTTTTCTTGCTCTTTTTTCTTCGCCACCAAAACAATGCTCCAACTACCACGACTGCAAGGATTATCCAGAGTACTGCGCTTGATTGTTGTTGTTCTGCCGGGATGCGCACGTCATATTCTGCTTGCACGGTGTGTTCTTGGTTGAACGCGTCCATGAAGGTGTACGTGATTGGTACTGTAAGCGCATCTTGTGTTGGCGTGATGGTAAAGCGTACTGTTTCCCAGTCATCGCTGTTGATGTTTCCTACATACACTTGTTGTGATTGTGGGTGGACTGTGTATCCTTCAGCGTCTTGAACTGTTGCTTGCACAAACTTGATTTCTGACAGGCCTGTGTTAACGATGCGAAGGCGTACGATTGCGTCACCGTTTTGTCTTTCAACAAGGTCTACGTATGCAAGGGTTCGTGGCTCGCTTGTTACGCGCACACTTATGGTATCCATGCTTTCTTTTTGATTTCCTGCTGAGTCAAGAAAGCGCATGGTAAGTGGGATTGCGTAGTCGTCTGCTTGCGCTGTTGCTTGCGTGTTGAGTTGGTATGTTACAGTTCGTACTTGTCCTGGCGCGAGCGTTGCGATGCGTTGCTGGGTTGCTGTTTGCGTAACGCGAAATGGTGTTTGCGTTAGGTCTGGTTGCACGACGATGTCTCGCAATGTGGTGTCAGCAAGGTTTTCTACAGTGAGGGTGAGTGTTCCTGTCTCTCCTGGAATCAGGTTGTTGCTTGTAACATCTGTGATAAGAACTGCTGATTGCTGGCTGACTACTGGAATAAAGATGGTGCTTTGTTGCCAGTCTTGTCCTTGTTGTCTTGTTCGCACTTGGAGTGCTCTATCGCCTGCTTCTGCGGTGCTTTCAACACGTACGGTAAATCGCGCAGTAAAGCTGTTTTGTGCTGGAATGGTTCCTATGCCGATGTTTGTGCGTCCTTCAGTCGTGAACACTCCTTGGCTGAGTACTTCAATTTCTACTCCTTGCGCACTACTTGTTGCTTGGTTTCGCACCGAGAGTTGTACTTCAAGAGTGTCTCCGGGTGTTGCAGGTACTGGTTGATAACTCAAGAGAGCTACTTGTACTGGGTTGCTTGTTGGGCTCGTCTGCGCCACCCCTATGGGTAGCAGTGCTAGCACGAAAAGTGCGAGCAGCATGATTGTTGGTAGGTGTTTCATCGTTTTTTCTCCTGTATTTGTCCGTCACGTAGGTATTCTACGCGGTCGGCGTGTTGTGCTGTTTCTTCGTCGTGTGTGACCATGATGATGGTTCGTTTCTCTTCTTTGTGTAGTTTTTTGAGAAAGTCCATTACTGTGTCGCCCGTTTTTGTATCAAGGTTTCCTGTTGGCTCGTCTGCCAGGATGACTTCTGGTTGTGTTGCAAGAGCCCTGGCGATCGCTACTCGTTGTTGTTGTCCGCCTGATAGTTCGTTTGGGCGGTGGTGTTTTCTTTCTTCAAGCCCCACCATGTTTAGCAGGTCGTCTGCTCTTTTGTCTCGTTCTTCTTTTTCCATGTCTTGAAAGACGAGTGGCAACGTTACGTTTTCGTGTGCGGTCAGTGTTGGTATGAGGTTGAATTGTTGAAAAATGAAACCGATCTTTTTCCCTCTAATGGTTGCAAGTTCTGATTCTGTGAGTGTTGCGATGTCTATTCCGTCTAAGTAGATGTTTCCTTTTGTTGGGATGTCGAGTGCTCCTATGTGGTTGAGTGCGGTTGATTTTCCGCTTCCTGACGTTCCCATGATGGCTAAAAATTCTCCTTTTTTTACTTTCAGGTTGAGCCCTCGCAGGGCGTGTACTTGTTGTTCTCCCATCTCGTAGGTTTTCCATACTTCCTTGAGTTCTATGATGGTATCTTGTTTTTTGCTCATATTGCTTTTAGCTCCTTGTTTGCTTGTCTGAGTATCGCGTTAATCTCTTTTGCATGTGGTCCAAGTTTTTCTTCCTTAAAGAGTCTGTGGAATTCGCGTTTCATACGCTCAGATTCTTTGGTTATAGGTATGAATGGGTTGTTTCCACCTTTCAGTTCAGAAAGAAACGCGATAGGTACTGTGAGGTCGTCTTCAAGAAGGGTGTCAAGTATTTTCATTCGCTCAATGATTTCAGTAAGAAGTGCTGTGGTGTGTGCGAGTGTTTGCTGTGCGGTCTTTTTTCCTTTGGCGGTGAGCGTGTATTGTTTTGTTCTTCCTTGCTCTTTTGCACTCACAAGTTTTTCTTTTTCAAGCGTCTCAAGAAGCGGGTAAATGCTTCCCCAGCTTGGCTTCCATCCTGTTCGCTGCTCTATTTCTTTTGCGAGCGAGTACCCTGTTTGTGGTTCTTCAAGTAACAGCCGATACACAAGAGGAGTAAGGTGTTTCATATCGTTACCAATATATCGGCATTGATATAGTTTGTGTTTTATAATATATCATTTTGCAGTAAGAAATGTCGTAGATCATCAAGGCTATGTTCGTCCGCATCAAAATGTATCGCGCGCATCCCTGCTTCTTGTGCGCCCCGAATATCTGCGTGCAGGCTGTCTCCAATCATTACGCATTCTTCTGGCCGAGCACCAACTTTTTTGAGGACTGCAGTGAACGCTTCTTTTTCTGGTTTGACTGCTCCTATCTCATAAGAGCATGTGATGGTGTCAAATACTGCGAAAGCTGGTTGGGATAACACTACTTGTTTTGTGGTTTGTCCTGCATTGCTTAAGATGTGTAATTGGTACTTGTGTTTGAGCTCTTTGAGCAGAGCAAGCATTCCCGGAATCATTGAAGCGCTTTTTTCTACGAGAGAAAAATTCTCACACAACTCTTTGTACGAGACTCCGTGCTCTTTGGCAAAATCAACTAATCGTTCTTGTTCGGGAACGTCTTCTCGCATCCATGTTTTTTCTCCGTGACGCCAAAACTCTTCAAGGTTTACTCCGAGCAAGCTATTGTCTACTCGTACGAGTGTTCCAAACAGGTCGAAGATGAGGTGTTTTATCACATCAGTCTTTTGTTTGTTTAGATTAATAATGTGCCGGTTACTTGAGCATGTTTTTTAGGAACTGTCCCGTATAGCTTTTCTTGACTTTCACTATATCTTCAGGCGTTCCTTTCGCAACGATTTCTCCGCCGCCGCTGCCGCCTTCGGGTCCGAGATCGATAATCCAGTCAGCAGTCTTTATCACGTCCAGGTTGTGCTCAATTACGATGACTGTGTTTTCTTTCTCAACAAGTTTTTCAAGAACTGAGAGCAACTTTCGCACGTCCTCAAAATGCAATCCTGTGGTTGGTTCGTCAAGAATGTATACTGTGTGGTCTCGTTGGCGTTTTGCTAGCTCTCGTGTGAGCTTGATACGTTGTGCTTCTCCGCCAGACAGCGTCACTGATGATTGTCCCAAGTGTAAATATCCAAGGCCTACGTCTTCGAGCGTTTTGAGTTTGCGCTTTAAGTGCGGAAGGTCCTCAAAGAATTCGTGCGCTTCTTCTATTGTCATGTCCAGCACGTCAGCAATGTTTTTCCCTTTAAACACTACTTCGAGTGTTTCTTTATTGTAGCGCTTACCTTTACACTCTTCACATTCTACATAGACATCTGGCAAGAAGTTCATCTCAATAGTGATTGTCCCGTCTCCCTTGCAGGTTTCGCATCGTCCTCCCTGTACGTTAAAACTGAATCTTCCTGGCTGGTATCCTCTGATGCGTGCTTCTTTTGTTTCCGAAAATAATTTCCTGATGTCGTCAAACAGCTTGGTGTATGTTGCTGGGTTTGAGCGAGGTGTTCTTCCGATGGGGCTTTGATCAATAACGATGAGTTTGTCAATGGTGCTGTCCAAAACGAGTTTTTTGTGCTCTCCAGCAACAACTTTTGCTTGCATCACTTGTTTTTGCAGGGCCGGGGTGAGCGTACGAGTGACTAAGGTGCTTTTTCCTGAACCAGAAACGCCTGTCACGCAGCACAGTACTTGTGTAGGAAATTCTGCGTTCACCTTTTGGAGGTTGTGCTCGTTTGCTCCAACCAGTTTCATCCATCCGTTTGGCTTGCGTCTTTTCTTTGGAACCTCTATTGCTTTTTTTCCTGAGAGGTATTGTCCGGTAAGCGAGTTGCTCTTCTCGATTTCTTTGGGCGTTCCTTGCGAAACAATGCTTCCGCCGTGTCGTCCCGCACCTGGTCCGAGGTCAATTACAAAGTCTGCTTGCCTGATAGTGTCTTCATCGTGCTCGACCACGATCACGGTGTTTCCAAGATCACGAAGGCCCTTGAGGGTGTCAATGAGTTTTTGATTGTCTCGTTGGTGCAATCCAATGCTTGGCTCATCAAGAATATACATGACCCCCATGAGTTGGCTTCCTATCTGGGTTGCAAGCCGGATGCGTTGTGCTTCTCCTCCTGAGAGTGTGCCAGCGCTTCGTGAAAGCGTTAAGTATTGTAAACCGACGTTGTTTAGAAAGCTGAGACGATCGTTTATTTCTTTTAGGACTTGTTTTGCGATGAATGCTTCTTTTTCTGTGAGCTCAAGGTGTGTGAAAAACTCAAGTGCTTTTCTGATTGAAAAATCAGTAACTTGTATGATGTTGTGATTGTTTATCGTGACGCCAAGACTTGTTGGTTTGAGACGTTTTCCTTTACATGAAGGACATGGTTTTTCTATCATGTATTCTTCAAGGTGTGATCTGAGTCGTTCGCTATCTGTTTGTTTGTAGATGCGATCAAACATAGGGAGTACTCCTTCCCATCCTGAGCCTCCGTGCAGAACAAAGTCTTTTTGTGTTTTTGGAAGTTTTTCAAACGGCACGAAAATGTCTAGGCGCCGGTTTGCTTGTGCGAGTTGGTTTATGCGCCAAGAGTCCATTCTTTTGGACCAAGCATCAATTGCTCCATCACTGATGCTCAGCTCGGGGTTTGGAATGACCAGATCGGCGCTAAACTGTGTGAGTCCGCCAAGTCCGTGGCATTCTTCGCACGCACCAAACGGGCTGTTAAACGAAAACATTCTTGGCTCAAGTTCTTCAAGTGCTATCCCGCAGTCAGCACAGGCGTATTTGCTTGAGAAGAGTTGTTCTTTGCCGTCTTCAAACACTACGCGAACGAACCCTTCGCTGCGTTTAATTGCGGCTTCTACTGCTTCTGTGAGTCGCGAGAGTTCTGTTGCGTCCACACGGTCTTGCACTGCATCAATGTCGTGTTTTACGTATCGTTCAAGCGTGAATTCTTCGTCTGATCGTTGGATGGTGCCGTCAATACGCACGCGCGTATATCCTTCTTCATTCAGCTCTTTGACGAGCTCTTGGTAGGTGCCTTTTTTTTGCCGAACGATGGGTGTGAGAATTGTGAGCATGCCTGTGTGTGATGCCAGGTGTCTTGCGATTTGTTCCGGGCTTTGTTCTTTTACTGGTTTTCCGCATGACGGACAGTGCGGCGTGCCTACACGGGCATAAAGTAAGCGAAGATAATCGTAAATTTCAGTTACTGTGCCAACAGTTGAGCGAGGGTTTTTGCTTGTAGTTTTTTGCTCGATACTAATGGCCGGAGAAAGACCTTCGATACTATCAATATCGGGCTTGTTCATCAAACCAAGAAATTGTCTTGCATATGCAGATAGTGATTCAACGTAGCGTCGTTGTCCTTCTGCATAGAGTGTATCAAACGCAAGGCTTGATTTTCCGCTGCCTGAAAGGCCTGTGATAACAACGAGCTTGTCGCGAGGAATGGTCACGTCAATGTTTTTGAGGTTGTGCTCTCGTGCGCCTCGAATAACAATATCTTTCATTATATGCGCGAATACACCTAGCTTTTAGAAGCTATTGCTTGAGTGATGCTCTATCGTTTTTCCTGCAGTCGTTTCTCAAGCGCTTTTACGCGCTCTCGAATCTCTATTGCTAACTCGAAATTCAGTTCTTCTGCGGCTTTGTGCATATCTATTTGTAGTTGCTCAAGCATTTTTTCTACTTCTGCTTCTGGAATGCTTTTCACGTCTGTTGCTGCTCGTTGCTGCTCGGGCACTTTTTTGATGATGGTTTTTGGTGTGATACCGTGCTTTTTGTTGTGCTCAATTTGTGCTGCTCGGCGATCGTGCGTGATAGTAATAGCGCGCCGCATGCTGTCAGTTGTTTTGTCAGCGTATAATATGACGCGGCCTTCGCTGTTTCTTGCTGCTCGACCAATAATTTGCAAGAGGCTTCTCTCGTCGCGCAAGAATCCTTCTTTGTCCGCGTCAAGAATGCCTATGAGTGCTACTTCTGGCAGGTCGAGTCCTTCTCGTAACAAATTGATTCCTACAAGACAGTCGATTTCTTGTGCCCTAAGCATCCTGATGAGTTCCATGCGCTCGAGCGTGTCGATGTCTGAGTGCAAGTATCGGACCTTGATGTCTCTTCGCGCGATGTAGTCTGTGAGGTCTTCGGCCATCTTTTTGGTAAGCGTGGTGACAAGCGTTCTCCATCCCGCTTCTCGGGTTGCGATGATTTCGTCGAGCAAGTCGTCGATTTGTCCTTTGGTTGGTCTTACCGTAATGTGCGGGTCGACAAGGCCCGTGGGTCTGATGATGAGCTCGACAGTGTGGTCGCTGTTGTTTGCTTCGTAGTCTGCTGGTGTTGCTGACACAAACAGTGTTGTTGGCATGCGTGATTCGAATTCTTCAAAGCTGAGCGGCCGGTTATCGAATGCTGATGGGAGTCGAAAGCCATATTCTACGAGTGGTTCTTTTCGTGCGCGATCGCCGTTTCTCATGGCTCGTACTTGTGGCAGTGTTTGGTGGCTTTCGTCTATGACTAAAAACCAGTCTTCTCCAAAAAAGTCTATGAGGGTGTGTGGTGGGCTGCCCGGGGGTCTTCCTGTGAAGTGTCGTGAGTAGTTTTCGATGCCGTTGCAGTATCCGAGCTCGCGGATCATTTCCAGGTCGAACTTTGTTCTTTTATGCAGTCGTTCTCTCTCGAGCAGTTCGAGGTTTGGGAGGTGTTCTTCGAGTTCTTCTTTGATGCTCTGCATTGCTTTTTCGAGTTTGTGCTCTGGCGTCACAAAGTGTTTTGCTGGGAACACCAAGAATTCTTTTGGTCGTTCAAGTTCTTGTTTTGTGACGTGATGCAAAACTGTGATGCGGTCTATTTCGTTACCAAACAATTCTATTCGTACAATGTTATCATCATAGCTTGGCACAAGGTCAATAGTGTCTCCTTTGACTCTGAACTGTCCTTTTTCTGGCGCGATGTCGTTTCGCTCATATTGCATGTCCACAAGTCCTCGTATGATGTCTTCGCGGCTTTTTTTATCTCCTAAAGTGAGTGTTATTGAGAGCTCTCTCCACGCTTCAGGGTCTCCAAGACCGTAGATGCAGCTCACAGACGCTACCACAATAACGTCATCTCGGCTCATCAGTGAGGCTGTTGTTCGCAGTCTGAGCGCGTCGATAACATCGTTTTTTGAGGAGTCTTTCTCGATGTAGGTGTCTGTTTGTGGCAAATAGCTTTCTGGCTGGTAGTAGTCGTAGTAGCTGACAAAGTATTCTACTTTGTTTTCTGGAAACAGCTCTTTGAGTTCGTTATACAGTTGTGCCGCGAGTGTTTTGTTGTGTGCGAGCACTAACGTTTTCTTGCCGAGTTTCTCAATGAGGTTTGCCACCACAAACGTTTTTCCCGAGCCCGTTATTCCAAGAAGTGTTTGTTTCTTATCTCCTTTAGCATAGTTTTCTGCGAGTTGCTTGATGGTTTCTGGTTGTCCACCTGCGGGTGGCCAAGGAGCGTTGAGTGAGAACTTCATGGTGTTGAGAGTGTGTTTGTGTTTAAGTGGGTTGCCCTCAATTGTGGTGTCCAGTGCGATTGAAGTTACTTGGGAGTAGAACGCCAATTATTTATACTTCTTTTACTTGGGTGCCTTATGGGTATTCCATTGTCCCAGTTTAGACGCATTCGTGGTACTGTCGCCACTGCTTTGGCCGATATTGTTGAGCAGTTCCCGTTAGACGGTGCCCGCAAAGCTGCTCAGGCGATACATGTACAAGTACCGCCTCAGTTTACCAAAAGGTATAACTTCGAGATTGGTGTGAGTTGCGATTCGAAGATTCGTCAAGGACTCCGACCTGACTGTCCTGCATTGTATGTGCTCACGATGCAAGAGAGTGCGCAGCAGCGTTTGTACGTATTTTTTCCTGATAATGATGGTTCCCAAGAGGAGTGGCATGGGCGTGTAGAAAGTGGTATTCGTAAGTTAAGAAAAGAACCGTTGTATACAACTAATTTATTGATTAAGTGATTCATACACGGTGCTACCAGTCTTTTCGCCCAGCACTGCTTGGAGTTCTTTTTTACTCGCACTTTTGATTCGGCTGAATGTTTTGAAACGATCGTATAGTGCTTGTTTTCGTTTTTCTCCAAGACCTGGAATGTGGTCTAGTGAGCTTTGCACCATGTGTGTTGCTCGTTTGGTGCGGTGATATCCTACTGCTTGTCGGTGGGTCGCATCGCGTATGCGTCGTAAAAGCAGTAGTCCCGGGTCGTTGTCTGGGAGTTTTTTGGGAAATGGTAGTCCGGGCACAAATATTTCTTCTTGTTGTTTTGCCAGTGCGATGACGGCTGTTCGTGGCGGCAGGCTCTTGAGTGCTGCTTGTAGTTGTCCTTTGCCGCCGTCAATCACTATGAGGTCTGGCAAATCTTCTTTTGCGTACCTTCTGCGCACAGCTTCTTCTATGCCTGCAAAGTCGTCTTGTTGTGCTCCTTGTATTGCATATTTTCTGTATCCAGAGGGGTCTGGTGCTCCGTTGCGGTATCTTACGCTCGCGGCCACGGTATTGCTTCCTTGCAGTGTTGAGACGTCAAAGCAATCAATTGTTTTGGGAATTGCTGGGAGGTTGAGTCGCTCTTTGAGGGTTGATAGCGCGGTGTTTGTTTCTGTGAGTGCGTTGCGTGCGTTTTCTTGGGCGAGTTCTAACAAGCGTTTCTTGTCGCCTCTGTGTGGCTGGGTGATGGTGACGCGCACTCCTTTTGTCTTGTTAAAGTATTCTTCTAGCGCTTTGTCGTTGTCTGTGTGGTGGGTGATGATTTCTTTTGGCGGCAGCGTCTCGCGGTAGAGTGCTGTGATGAATTGGTCCGATGTAGTGTTTGCGTCAAATCGGTACTCGCGTTTTTTGGAGATGACTCCTCGATGCACGCTCAGCACTGCGGCTACTGTTTCTTGTTCGTCTTTTTCGTACGCAATAATTGTTTGGTCGTGTGTGGCGTCTGTGTCTATTACTTGTCGTCGCTCAAGTTCTTGTATGGCGTTTAGGGTGTCTCGCAGGTCTTTTGCTGTTTCGTACGCTTGCTCTTGTGCCGCGCTTCTCATTGCTTGTTCGAGCTGTTTTTTTATCTCAGAGGTTTTTCCTTCAAGTATTGCCCTTGCTTTATCGACGCGCTCGTTATACAGTTCTTTTGTGTCAAAGTCTTGGCATGGTCCTGAGCAGTTGCCGATATGGTATTGTAGGCACACGCGTTTTGGGAGTGTGCGGCACGTTCTGAGTTTGAATGTTTTGTTGAGAGTAATAATCATTGCCCGTCGCGCGCTGCCATCTGTGTATGGTCCAAAGTATGTTCCTGCTCGTTTCTTGTTTCGTGCAGTAAAGATGCGCGGATAGTCTTCTTTGGTAATTATTATCCAGGCGTACCGTTGTGTGTCTTTGAGCTGAATATTGTATGGTGGCTTGTGCTGGTTAATGAGTTTGTTTTCAAGCAGTAATGCTTCTACTTCGTTGCGAGTGATGATGTGCTCGATAGCAACGGCTTTTGATACCATAAGCCGTGTCTTGTCATTTACGCGTGAGGAGAAATAACTTTTGAGTCGCAAGCGTAGGCTTTTTGCTTTCCCTACGTATAATACTTGTTTTTTAGAATCGAAAAATAAGTAGACGCCAGGTTTGGTCGGGGCGCGTGATGCAAGGTCCTTCATACCAGTGTTGTGTGCGTCTAGTAATATATGTCTTTAGCAGAACGGGCAGCCTTCTTCACCGTCTTCTAGGTGGTGCTCGTCGTGGTGTTTTTTCTTTTTTGGGTCCATACAAATCACCTCGGTATAGGATATGCTACACCTATATACATAAATATATTTAAACCCTTTGGTCGTTTATTGGAGTAGAGGTAGAGACATGCACACAGAACTCATTATTATTGGCGCAGGAACTGCGGGTTTGCGCACTGCACTTACCGCAGCAGCAAATGGCAAAGAAACACTTCTTATCGGCACAGGCCCTCTTGGAGGAACGTGTCTTAACAACGGCTGCATTCCGACAAAAACCATGCTGCACGCAGCAGACGTTTTGCGCACTGTAAAGAACGCAAAAGAAGCTGGAGTGACTGCCTCTGGAAAACCAAACTTTGCAGCGATAATGAAACGTGTGCGCGCTATATCGCAAGAAGGTCGCGATCACGCAGAGCAAGCCATCAAAAAGTCACCTCACTTAACGTATGTCAATGGGGAAGCGCGCTTTATTGCAAAAACTGTTGTTGAAGTAAACAACACACAATACTCTGCTGACAACATCATCATTGCAACAGGGACATCTGGATTTGTCCCTCCTGTTCCCGGACTTGATCAAGTTCCTTTCCTCACAAATGTCGAGACAGTTAAACTTACTAAACAACCAAAGCACTTGCTTATTTTAGGTGGCGGATACATTGCGTGCGAGTATGCGACTTTTTTTGCAACGCTGGGAACAAAGGTAACTATTGTTGAGCGCGCTCCTACGATTTTGGGAATGCTTGACGATGATGTGCGAAAGGTCGTGCACGACTCCCTTGTGAGTATGGGCGTCAGAATTTTCACTGGCGTTGCTACAACGAACGTTTCTTATAGCAAACAGTATACGCTCACGCTTTCCGGCGCTGACGTTTCTCGCGTATCAGGAGATGCACTGTTGGTCGCTACTGGGCGAGCACCAAACACGAAGTCATTAAATCTTGAAGCGGCAGGCATTGCTATTAACGGGCGCGGATACATCACTGTTGATTCTCAACTGCGCACGTCAAACAAGTCGGTCTACGCTATTGGTGATGTGAACGGGCAGTCGTTATTTGCTCACTCGGCAAAGCGAGAGGGCTGGCTTGCACTTGAACATCTTTTGTTTGGAAAACGTGTAAAGCTTGATTATGATAAAATTCCTTGGGCTGTGTTTACGCACCCTGTTGTTGGTGGCGTAGGGTTGTCTGAGGGACAGGCACAAAAGCTGGGTGTTCCTTATGAAGTATTTTCTGCATCGTATGCATCGTGTGGAAAAGCACAGATAATTAACAAAACAGAAGGCCTCGTTAAGGTGCTTGTTAACAACGGTGTTGTGATTGGTGCGACTGTTGCAGGCGCTCAAGGAGATAATCTTGTTCATGAGTTTGTTGCGCTCATGCACGCTGGTGCTCGCGGAGAAGCTATTTTGCGTGAGATGGTGCACGCACACCCCACGCTTGCTGAAGTATTTTCTAACCTCAAACTGTCTAAAGGATAATTTTATATACTCCTTTTCCGAGAAGATGCTTGGAGAGAGTTAGGTATTCGTACTTAACCAAGGAGAGATTAAATTATGCGTAATGCACGAAAGGCAGAAATGGGCGTTGGTACACTGATTATTTTTATTGCACTTTTATTAGTGGCTGCTGTTGCTGCGGGCGTGCTTATTCAAACCGCTGGGAGCTTACAACAACGAGCTTTGAGTACTGGTAGTCAATCGACGAGTCAGATCTCAACAAACGCTGTCGCTCTTGAAGTTTCTGCCGAAGACGGACGAAACGCTGGCGTTGAAAACTTCTCCATGATTATGAAGTTAGCTCCAGGTAGCGACCCTATTCGTTTAGAAACAGTATCATTGATGATGAATACTGTTGACACAACTACTGCGTATACCTACGCAACTGGTTCTACGCCCATCGTTGATGCGTTAAATAACAACGGAACATTCACGGTTGAATACTTGCAAGAAGGAACTGCTTCTGACGAAGGACTTCTTGTTCGCGGAGATGTCGTTCGCATCGAATTTGTAGCACAGGCAGAAATTGGTGCTGCAGAATATGTACGCATCAACTTCATTCCTCAAGTAGGAACACCTACTCAGGTTATCTTCGAGACGCCTGATGTGATGAGCACTCAACGAGTCTACTTGTATCCATGAGTAGAGGCACTTTTCTTTTATTTCCGAAAATACGAAAAGATTTATATAGTACATTTTTGATTAGTAACAGTGGAGTGACCCTTTAAATGAAGAAAAAAGCAGAAATGGGAGTAGGAACGCTGATAATTTTTATTGCATTATTACTAGTAGCAGCGGTCGCGGCCGGAGTTTTAATCCAAACCGCGGGAAGTTTACAACAACGAGCACTAAGCACCGGAAGCCAAGCAACCGGACAAATCGCTACAAACGCGGTAGCACTAGAAGTTTCTGGAACTGACGGAACAGCAGCTCTAGAGGATCTTGAAATGATCATGAAGCTCGCCCCTGGAAGCGACCCTATTCGCCTAGAAGCAGTAACACTCACGCTATCAACATCTAACTCAACACAAACCTTTGTGTATGACTCAGGACTTGCAGCAGGAAACCAAACGCATTTCGCAGCAAGCTACTTACAACAAGGAACCAACGGTGACGTAGGGTTACTCGTACGAGGAGATGTTGTAAGTATTAGTTTCCAATCACAAAGAGCATTATTGGAAGCAGAAGATGTGCGGATTAGTTTCATCCCACAAATCGGGACGCCAACCGTCGTTGCATTCAGCTTGCCTGATGTAATCAGCACGGAGCGAGTATATCTCTATCCATGAAAGCAATAAGAAATTTTTTTTCTTCTTTTTTTTCTTCTCTTTTCAAGAAGAAGAGCCAAGTAAAACTCGGTCTGTATGGGCCTCCCAACGGTGGGAAAACCACGCTTGCAAATCGTATTTGTGAGGACTGGCTTGGTGAAGAGATGGGTTCTGTCTCTGCCATGGCTCACGAAACACGTGAAGTTACGATTAAAGAGCAAGTAACGATTAAGTCCAAAGACGGTCGAGAACTAGCCTTTAACCTCGTGGACACTCCAGGAATTGCTACGAAGATAGACTACGAAGAATTCCTCAAGTCAGGGATGAAGGCTAAAGAAGCAAAAGACCGTGCCAAAGAAGCAACTAAAGGCGTTATTGACGCTATTAAGTGGCTTGATGACATGGATGCGGTCGTTATTGTTTTGGACTCAACAAAAGATCCGTACAGCCAAGTAAACATTACTATTGTTGGTAACTTGCAAGCAAGAGATATTCCTGTATTGCTCGTGGCAAACAAGGTAGACCTCAAAAAGTCTGATATCAAAAAAATCAAGGCTGCCTTCCCGCAGTACGATGTCATTGGTATTTCGGCAAAGCACGGAAAGAACATCGAAGAGTTTTACGAAGCATTGTTTGAGGTGACCAAATGAGCCTTACACTACAGTTCATCCCGTACGTTGAGATTGAATCCTTAAGCTCCAAAGAGCGTATCAAAAAGCTTTTGGACATCGCAAAAAAGGACAAGATTGTTTTGCTTGAAGGACGCCTTACGGCAGAAGAAGAAGCGCAGCTGATTCAAAAGACCATGGCTTCTATCAACAAGAAGTTTAAGGGTATTGAGCTCTCAGTAATTTATCCTGACTCAGGCAATAATGAGTTCTTCTCAAAGATTAAGAATCGCCTTGCAAAACTCTTGCTTGGAAACCGCTCTGGCCTGACTATTATTGGTCCAGCAAACGTGGTTAAAGAAATCAAGCAAGACCCTGATAAGATTCAACTCTTAACACAATAATTTTTTATTCTTCTCTTCTTTTTTTTATTTCATGCCTCACATCCATGAAAAAATAGATTTTACTGCTCAAGCATGGATTGTGTATGAAGACAAGGTGTTATTGCGTTTTCACGAAAAGTTCTCTGAGTGGCTTGGTGTTGGAGGGCATATCGAGCTTGACGAAGACCCGATACAAGCTCTGCACCGAGAAGCCCTTGAAGAAGTAGGCCTGAAGATTATTCTTCCTGGCGAGCCAGCAGAGCGAGACCCTTTATTCACTGCTCTTCCTGCGCCTGCGTTTATGAATCGGCATCGGATTAATGATTCTCACGAACATATTGGTATGGAGTATTTCGTGCTCGCAACAACTGATAAGCTCGTAATTCCTGATACGCACGAGAAAGCGGAGTGTCGGTGGTGTACGCGAGAAGAGGTGTTGGCAATGGACTTGAATCCGCCCACGCGAAAGTACGCACTTGCCGCTCTTGATACTCTAGGCAGCAAACCTATATAAACTTTGAATGCCGATTTCTTTGTATGCCCCACCAGTGCGTGCAATGTAACACGTTTTTTGACGACGGTTCGCGTGAAATCCTGTCTGGGTGCTCTTCTTGTGGTGGAAAATTCTTCTTCTTTGTAAAGGCTGGCCAGGTTGAAGAAGCAAAAAAACGTGCAAACAGCCTTTCAACTGATGAGAAGCAACAAATAGAGCGGGACGTGTTTGAACTCATTGGGGATGAGTTTGATCGAGACAAACCCGTAGTACTCGACCTTGAAAGCATTAACATTCTTGGGCCAGGAAAATACGAGCTTGACCTTGTCAACTTGTTTACTGACAAACAACCTCTTATTTACAAGCTCGAAGATGGCAAGTACATGATTGATATTCTTGAGACGTTTCGTCGAAGAAACGAGTAATACATAAAGCACTAGTTGTTTATGCTGGTAATGTACGCTGATATTCACTGTCATCTTGACGACCTCAAAGACCCTGCTGGAGCAGTTTTGCGGGCTCAGCAAGCAGGCGTCTTGCTTATCTTGACGAATGGTCTTAATTTTGAAAACAATAAGAAAGCGTTGGAGTTGCAATCACGTTTTCCTTCTGTCAAGGCGGCTTTGGGCCTGTATCCGAATGATGCGGTTAGTATTTCTGCAGCTGAGCGAGCAAAAGTGTATCAGCAGATTCGCGATGCAAACCCTGTGGCGATCGGCGAGATTGGCCTTGATTATCATCATGACGCCTCAAAGCAAGAAGAGATGAAAATTGTTTTCTCAGAACTCTTAGCACTTGCTGAAGAACTCAAAAAGCCAGTGCTCATTCATTCGCGAAAAGCAGAACAAGACGTGCTTGAAGTGCTTGAATCATTTAACGTGCGAGCAGACCTTCATTGCTTTGGTGGCTCGCTTAAGCTGGCAAAAAAAGGTATTGATGCAGGACATTATTTTTCCATTCCAACAAGCGTTGTTCGCGCAACACATTTTCAACGGTTGTCACAAGAAGTTCCTGTTGACCGGTTACTTTCAGAAACTGATGCTCCGTGGATGTCTCCTGACGATGAGCCTAATGAACCCGCAAAAGTTGTTGTGGGAGTCAAAGCTATGGCAGAGGCTCGTCAAGAATCATTGTCGGAGTTGCGAGAACAATTGTTTCTCAACGCCAAGCGTTTTATCGGCGACGAATAGAGACTGCACTAAACAACCCTACTACTGCAGTGATTGTTCCTGCGAGTGCCGCCCACCACCCTGCTTGTAAGCGATGTGCGGGGATGATGCGTGTGGTTGTGGTGGGTTGGTGGACGGCTACTCGTACAGGAATTGCTGCTGCGAGTAAGATGTTATCTTCGCGAGCAGGTTCTGCGTATACATACGCAGTATGATTTCCTGGTGGAGTGTGAGGCTTGATGCGAGCGGTGAGGGTGACGTGTTGTTTTCCTGTTATAGTCACTGTTTCGTCCAGCACGAGCGGGGGCGTTGCGGTGATGCGCACACGTTCATTACCTACGATGAAGAGCTCAAATTCTGTGTGCGTTCCTGACATTCCTGCAAGCTCAATGCTTGGCGGGTATAGAGCAAATGCTAAGAGCAGCCAGATCACGTGAGGACTCCTGCGATGACGAGTTGTCCGCTGTAGCGTCCTGCCGGCACAAAGCTTGCTTGTGTGATAATGCGCATCTCAAGTGTTTGTCCTGGGGCGAGGGCTACTTGGTGTTCTCGCACATCCAAGAGGAGTTCGTGTTCTTCTCCGAGGATTTCGTAATAGACTTTTCCAAGAAGGTGTTGCGTACTTCTTGGCGCGTTTCCTCGGATGTGCAAGTGCACGGGCGCTCCTCCCGTGTTTTGTAGTGTGAGGGTGGTGTTATGTGCTCGTCCCGGAGCGAGGGTTGCTTGTATGTTGTCTGGTGTTGAAAGACTGGCTGCCGCAAGCACTTCTATGGGGATGAGTTCAGTGACGGTGTGTTCTTCATCTTGAACTGTGATGTTGAGTGCCTCTGTAAAGGCCGTGATGAGGACTTGTCCGGTAAACGTGTCTTGAGTGGCACTCGTGTTCGCTGTTAGCGCCACGCCGTTTACTGTGACTGTGGTTGCGTGCAGGGTGTTGTTATCACGAACAGTCACGTTCACCCATACTTCCCTTCCTTGGGCGAGCGGCAAGAGCTGAATTCCTTCTCTGTCAGGAAAGTCATCTTCTATGCTGATGTTTAATAGTTCTGAAGGAACGTTTTGCACATCGATTTCTAGCGCTATTCCTTCTTCTGGCTCTTCTATGGTGCTAAACGGCAGTAGTTCTGCAAAGTCTGCGCTATTGTTTTGTGTGTCTTGCACTCTGACAAGCGCCATTCCTTTGGCAACTCCTGGGTGCGGCGTTCCCAGATAATATTCTGTGTTCTTCCACCCCACTGTATCAAGTATTGTTCCGTCAGGGGTGGTGAGGTGTACGTATCCGCCGTTGTTTGCAAGAGTGATTGTTTGTTCGTGTTGCGCATCAGGCCATGATTGGTTGTCTTTATTCTCGCTCCATCCTGCATATGCTGCAAGGTATGTGCTAAAGGGTTGGATGTGTCCTTGTAAGGTGTGGTCTTGTGGGCTTGTGCGCGTTGCAAGCTTATATCCTGTCAAGTCTATCGTGTTTGGGCCTGTGTTTGCGATGAGCACTGCTTCTGATCCGCGAGCGTTAAAGGGGTCATAATAGACCATGTCTATTCTGAGGTCTGCATTGGCGGCAACAAAGAAAAGTGCGAGGATGATGAGTGCGTATTTCATACCAGTGGTACGTAACTGCTTTTTAGGTGTCTTGCCTGTGTGTTCTCGTAACATCTTTGGGGGTTTTGAAAGGATACTGTGTTTTCCAAAAGAATGTGCTTGACCACGCGTTTTATATAGCAGGTTTTCCTTTTTCTTGTTATGATTTTGACGATTGATACCGACAAAGAAAGTCCTGAACGCTTGCGCCAGATCGCTCGCTTTCTCGAATCGCTCTCGCCGACTGCTTCTGAGCCGCAAGTTGCTGAAGACTTCTCTTTTTCAGAAGATGCATTCTCTGCTGTGTTTGATCAGCCTGACGAGAAACCTAAGAGGCGCAACGATGACGATGGCTTTTCGGTAATGCCCTACTAATGTCGTTTGAATACTTACCCCACACGGCTGACGTGAAGATTCAAGCTGAAGGCGCGACTTTGCAAGAAGCATTCTCTGATGCTGCTCGCGCAATAACGCACATCATGACCGAAGAGAAGATTAGCTCTAAACTGTCTTTTCCACTTTCATTGGAAGCTGAGAGCAAGGAGGCGTTGTTCTTTGATTTCTTGTCAGAAATAATTATTCTTTTAGATACTGAAGGATTGTTTGTTGCTTCAGCTTCTGTTAATATTACTCGTTCTCATCGTATGTGGACGCTTTCAGGAGTGGTGTATGGCGATGAGGCAAAAAAGTATAAACGCCACGGCGACGTCAAAGCACCTACGTATCACGACCTTATTGTTGAGCAACTTCCTGATCAGCGCTGGCGTGTTCGCGCAACGCTTGACATATAATTTTATTAAGGGTTAGTTTCGTGTTGTCTTATGTTCAGAATTCCTGACCGTTTTGAAAAAAGCCCTGCACTTCAGCGCTGGTGTGTTCGCAATGCTTCTTTGTGTCTGCAGTCTGACGCGCCTGAAGCGACGCTGGCAACAAAAGTTGAGAAGATGCTTGGCGGACTTGATACTGACCCGCATTTTGTGCTTGAACGAGCATACACTCAAGCAGTTATTTCTGAAGTTACGAGTGCGTGTGCGACAGGGTTTAGACATGTAGCCACTGAAGTGCTCGCTACTGCGGCAGATATTCGGTATGTGCTCAGATACCCTGCTCCTGGTTCGCTCAGACAAAAAGGCTTACCTCGTGATAATGAGGGGCATATTCCTTTTCGTGACAACTGAACCTTTTTATACCGTGCTCTATTGCTTGGGGTTATGAAAGATCGCGCAATACAAAAGACGCCGTACCAATACATTCTCCCAAAAGAAGGGGACATGCTCGTTGAGGGTAAATTGTTTCTCTCAGAAGCATTATTTGACAACGTAGAAGACTCTGCTGTTGAGCAAGTAAGAAACGTTGCGTGCCTTCCGGGTGTGAAGGGAGCGTCTTTGGGCATGCCTGATATGCATGTCGGCTATGGTTTTACTGTTGGAGGAATTGCTGCTTTTGATACTGAGCATGGATGCATTAGTCCGGGCGGCGTTGGCTTTGACATTAATTGCGGTGTTCGCGTATTAGCAACAGACCTTGATGTTGAGCGCGTCGAACCACTTATCGATCCTTTGTTAGAATTATTATTTCAAAAAGTTCCTGCTGGCGTGGGGCTTAAAAGCAATATTCAGCTCTCAGACGCGGAACTTGACGAAGTCCTCTCAACGGGCGCGCAGTGGGCACTCAAAAAAGGCTATGCTACACCAGAAGACTTACAGCGAACAGAAGAAAACGGTATTTTTGCCGAGGCAGACCCGTCAAAACTCTCTTCTAGCGCCAAAAAGCGCGGTCGTTCTCAACTCGGAACGCTTGGTGCTGGGAATCATTTTTTAGAAGTACAAGTAGTTGATGAAATCCTTGACGAAAAAGTTGCTGAGCGCTTTGGTATTACGCGCAAAGGACAAGTTGTGGTAATGATTCACTGCGGCTCTCGCGGCGTAGGCCACCAGGTATGCACTGACTTTTTGCGTCGCATAGACCAAGAACATCCGGACATCATGGCTTCGCTTCCTGAAAAGAATTTGGCGTATGCACCTTCGAATAGTCCTGTGGGCAAGGATTATTATGGCGCTATGTGTGCTGCGGCAAACTTTGCGTTTGCAAACCGCCAAATAATTGCTCATCGCGTCCGAGAAGCTTTTACTCGGCTCTTTCCTGGTTGCAGTATTCGTCAGGTATACGATATCGCACACAACATTGCTAAAAGAGAAATGCACGTCATTGACGGCAAAGAGTGCGAAGTGTTTGTGCACCGAAAAGGTGCTACGCGTGCCTTTCCTCCTGGACGTCCAGAAATTTGCGAAGAGTACCGCGATGTTGGCCAGCCAGTGCTTATTCCTGGGAGTATGGGAACTGCTTCGTTTATTCTTGTCGGCACTGAGAAGGCTATGACGGAAACGTTTGGTTCTTCTGCTCACGGCGCTGGACGCCTTATGAGTCGTACGCAAGCTAAAAAGCAGTTTCGCGGCGAGCGAGTCGCGTCTGACTTGCGCACGCGCAACATTACTGTGAAAGCTGCTTCCATGGCGGGAGTTGCTGAGGAGGCTCCTATGGT
>SKIA01000084.1 GCA_007116645.1 Candidatus Woesearchaeota archaeon | reverse complement strand
TCTCTCGAAGAGCATTCTGATGTTTCCTCGAAATCCAAACCGAACTCCATACGCTTTTGCTGCGTGCCGCTTGACTTTAAGCGTTGTTCGAAGCGTCTTCTTGAGCGCGGTAACTTTTACTTGTTGTGCGTGGATCCTGTAGTGTAAGAGCGTTTCTTGTATAACGTAAAACGTTGCTCCGCGCGAATAAAAGCATAACCAGCGATCATAGTCTTCTGCTGAGTTAAACTCTTCTTGGTACAACCCGTGCGTGTCAAACAATTCTTTTTTCAACATCGCCGAAGGGTGGGCTAGCGGGCTTTCCACACGCACCACTCTATCAATCGCATTACTATATACCCGGACACCTTTCTTTTTTCCTTGCTCTTCAATAAACTGTATATTACTGCCCACCACATCAGCTTGTTTGAGTAGCGCAACTTGTTTTTCAAACCGTGTAGGCACGCAGACGTCGTCTGCGTCCATGCGAGCAATGTGCACTCCTTTTGCTTTCTTGAGCGCGTTATTCAGGCTCACCACTACGCCCCCGTTTTTCTTGTTGCGAAACGCACGTATCCGAGAATCTTTGTCTGCGTACTCTTGAATTATCTTCCAAGAACCATCAGTGCTGCTATCATCAACAATGATAAACTCAAAGTCCGTATAGGTTTGCGACAACACGCTTTCAATTGCCTCAGCAACGTATTTTTCGGCGTTGTACACAGGCATGCACACAGACACAGTAACCATACAAGAACAAGCCTTCAGTAAATTATAAAGTTACTCATACAACGGCTTCATGGTGGTTATCATCTCAACAGGGTCAGTAATTTGTGCCTCCCAGCCAAGCACGTTTTGCGCACGAGAAGGATTCGCGTAATACGCTGCAGGGTCTCCTGGTCTTCGAGGAGCGTCTTCCACGGCAAACTCACCAAAGACTTCTTGTGCTGCGTAAACACACTCACGCACACTGAGTGCGCGCCCGATACCCAGGTTGAGTGTGATCGACTCGTCAAGACTCAGTGCTCGCACATGAGCTGTTGCAAGGTCGGTTACGTGCACGTAATCACGCTCGCATGTACCGTCGCGAGTATCATAGTCTGTGCCAAAAATCTGTACGCGCTCTCGCACCCCCACACCTGTTTCGCAGAGGATTGGAAACAAGTTTTGTGGTTGTTTTTCAGGAACAGTGATGCGTCCGCTCGGGTCGTATCCTACAACGTTAAAGTAGCGCAGATTCACTAACGTAAACCCAAACCACAGCAAGAGCTCTTCGCCCATCTTTTTTGTCACTCCATACACGCTCTCAGGAGCCAGAGGTGTGTGTTCAGTAACGGGACTTTCAGAAGGATTTCCGTACACCGCAGCTGAAGATGAGAACACGAATGTCTTGACACCAGCACGTCTTGCTTCTTGTGCAAGAACGCGAGTTCCTTCAACGTTCACAGAAAAATAGAGTTCCGGATGCTTCATGCTCTCACCAACAGCTTTTTTTGCTGCTAAATGAATAATCGCATCAATTGAATGCTTTTCAAAGCACGCGCGCAGCGCTTGTTCATCACGGATATCCACGTGAAAAAAAGGAATATCAGAAGGTAAGTTATCTGAGCACCCTGTTGAGAGGTCGTCAATCACCACCACAGAATGCCCTGCGTCAAGCAGCGCAAGCACTACGTGACTGCCGATATACCCTGCTCCACCCGTAACAAGCACGTTCATACCACGTACTGAGTACTACTCGCTTATATCCTCTTTGGTAGAGCTTTTAAACAGTGACACTTCTCCTAAGGTATGACACTTGCGAAATCATTGTATAACATCGCTTTTCGAGCAAAAACATTTCTTGACCACAAACAAGGACGTATCAGTGATTTTGAGTACCGGCTCAGAAAAAAATATTTGCGAGCAAAACACCCTCATAGCGTTGCAGAATTTTATCAAAGCTACCCACCACTACACATCGATGGACTTCGACCAACACACACTCGATACACAGTCTATGGGCTAAGCAATTATCTTACTAAGAAAAAAACCGTGCTTGACGTAGGAGGTAACACGGGGTTCTTCTCAAGCTACCTCTCACGATTTGTCAAGCACATCACTGTGGTTGAGCAGCATCGAGGAACGATTCACGTAGGAGCAATGCTTGCTCGACACGAAAAGATCAAAAACATCTCATTTATCAACGCGGATTTCTCAGAGTTTACACCGACACAACACTACGACATTATTATGAGTCTCTCAGTTCACGCCCACATACCTATGCGCACAGCAACATACATCAAAAAGTTGCATGGACTCCTCAAACCAGGAGGCATTTTAGTATTCGAAAGTCATATCAAAGAATGGGACAGACATCCAAAAAGAATGCACACAGTTGAGAAATCGAAACTCTTCACAATTCTTGAATCAGGATTTATTGATGACAATAACGGTCGCATGAGAAAATTTTTGATTATGAAAAAGAACTAATTACTTCTTCTCGCGCGCCAACTTACTCACCAATTCTTCCATGCGTTTTTCTGTTCTTTTAGTTATCACGTAGAGCGCGAACACGAGTGAGGTTAATACGAACAGTGTCCCGATAACAAACAGGTCTATGACTCGTTCAACGCGCAGGGCTTGCGTTATTGGTATGAGCACTTGCGGAAACAATGTAAACACGATAAACGCACTCCACACTCCTATCCATCCAATGAGTGATCGGTATGTATACGCGTTTTTCTTGTAGTAGTAGTACGCTACAAAGAACATGACAAGGCCGAATCCTACGCCGATGACTTGGAGGAGTGTTACCATGAGTGCATTCACTTAATGCGTATTCATAAATCTTTGTGAGGATAAGAGCATATCTTAAGTGAAAAAACATATAAACTATTGTTCATCTTAATAAACATATGTTTCAAAAAATAAACGAATTTGAACTTGTGGAGCAACTGTTACACTCCCCAAAGCACATTCGTGAACTAGCACGATCAATTAACGTGTCTCCAGCGACAGCCATGCGCATACTGAATACTCTTGAGAACAAACGCATGCTCACAAGCACAATACAAGGAAGAAATAAGTTATACGAGCTAAAAGAAACCCCTGAAGCACAACACATCACCTACGCAGTAGAGCACTATAAGCTTATCAAGCGACTTAACAATCCATTTCTAAGAAACTTTGTAAAATATGTACATGAGCACACAAGTGAAGTCGTAGTCGTTTTTGGGTCCTATGCAAAAGGAACGCATACTGACGCAAGCGATCTTGATGTATATACAAATAATCCGAGAACAGCACAGCAACTTCGGAAATTTTCCCATAAAGTAAGCGTACAATCAGGGAAACTCAGAAAGGAATCCGAGATTGGTCAAGAAATCATCAAAAACCATCTTATCTTGCAAGGTGTGGAGCAGTTTTACAAACTCATCACATGAACGCACTCAGCACAGCATATAGTAAAAAATCAGAGAAAACGCTAAAAGCCGCACAACTACTGTACGAGCACGATTTCCTAGAAGAAAGCATTGCACTCACTTACTACGCAATGTATCATAAAGCAACAGCGTTATTGCGTCAAGCAAATATTATTTCAAAAAGCCACACAACAACAATACACACGCTCTCACTCTTTGGAGTTAACTCAACACCCATTAAGCATGCAAAACGAGAGCGAATCGACAAACAATACTATGTCGACGCAAAAGTAGTGCGAAAAGAAGCGCGAGAACTTCTTGAACAAGCACGAACATTCATTGGAGAGATTGATTTGATGATGGACAGTTTAACACAAGAACAACTTGCAAGTATCCACAACACGCACATCAATGAAGAAAGTATCCGCTCTCAGAGTAAATGATGAGAACGCAAACGACTATGTGGAGTATTGTTAAAATATTCTCATGATACTCATACGCGCAGTAATGCTCTCAGAAGGATATATCTCCTCCGGAAAAGGAGCGCACGAAGCAGAAGTGTGCTATGCAAAAAAGAAAGGACTTTCAGACAAAGAACTAGCACTACTAGATCAACTCAGATATTTCAGAAACGGCATACTCTACTAAGGAAAATCATTTGACGCAGAATACGCACACAGCATCATTGCTTTCACACACAACGTATACGAAAAACTTAACGAGTAACGCACCTTCAATAACTACCAAATAGTCAAGCGCCACTTTAGCAAGCTCAGACCAATCTTTATTCCGTCAACAACACCTGTTCCTTTGTATCTGTCGTGATAAATTGTTTTGATAGGAATCTCTGTGAAAGACAATTTTGCAACTCCTGCGCGCACGATCATCTCTGATTCCATCCCGTAGTCAGAGCTGTCCCAGCGAACTGTTCTATACGCATCTGCGGTCATTGCTCTGTAGCCACCCTGGCTGTCTTCGACAGCGATTCCAAATAATACCTTACTCATCATTGTAAGCCCCCAATTACCAAGGCGCATCAAGGCAGGCATCTTCTTTGAGCGAGTGCGACTGCCAAAAACAATGTCATGAGAAGCAAGATGCTGTGCAAAACGAGGAATCTCATGCGGCTCATGCTGCCCATCTCCATCAAGCAACACAAGCTGCGTAGCCCCTAGCGAAAGTGCGTAATCACATCCCGTTCGGACAGCCGCCCCCTTTCCCACATTAATAGCGTGCGAGAGTACGACTACACCTCTGACAGTTGCTTGTTGTGCGGTGGAGTCCGTACTGCCATCATTGACAACAACAACCTTGTCTACATGCTTGAGTGTTTCAGAAACGACAGCATGAATTCGCTTTTCTTCGTTATACGCAGGAATTACTGCTACAAGCATCACTCAACCTCAGCAAAGTACGCATCCCAATCTACTTTGTAGACAATAATGTTTCCCCCAGTGAGTTGACGAGCGCGCGAGAACTCGATGAAGTAGGGACCAGGGTCTTGATCAATAAACAACTGAGTGAACAAACTATCCACCAAAGGCTCGTCTGCGATGATTACTTGATTTCCTCGCACAGAAAGACCAATCGTGAAGTCCCCTTGCACATCTACTTCCACGCCATCAACACTCAGATAACCAGGAGTTACTGGGAACTGTTGTCCTGCTGCAACTACTATCACCTGGCTTTGTGAAATATCTGTTTCATTAATCACTAATCGGTCAGCCACAAGAGGAATATCATTTTGTGTTCCTAACTGCAAACCAAGGCGACAGGTTGAGATCTCCTCGCCTCGGGTGCAAGACGAAGTTCCTGCGTATTGCGGCCAAGGACTTACCCAGCTCGCAGCCGCGCGTGTAGACAGTTGATTGAGCGAGAGAAACATCTCTAGCGCCTCCCCTTGCGAGTACCCAAACTCATCCACTAATTGTTGCACCACCACTGATTGTGGTTGGGTTGTGACGAGTCGATGAATGTACGCGCGGTCAAAATCCCATCCGCCAAAGTGTCCCCACACCGGAGCTTTGCCGATCATGTCCTCAGACACGATCAAAAAACTTTCAGGAGGCGTGCAGTGTGTAAACTCGAGTGTTTCATCAATAACATCTTGTGAAAACCCTCTGCTCGCCAGCACTGCTTGAGCGTCTTGGCGTCCAAGAGACCGAATGCTATCAATAACGTGATACGCCTCGACGTGGTCTCCGTTAAGAGCAGCTCTAATCGTGTTGTAGCCTTCATTTCCTCCGCAGTTGAGAAGACGCATAGTTCCTACGCTCACCCGATTATCATCGTGAAGCAGCAGGTTTCCAACCCAGTGGGCTGCAGGAGTGTTTTGCCTTGAACCATCAAAGTTCACACCTCTGTCAGCAACGTATTTGAACCAGTGACCAAAGTCCCACCAACTTGTAATAATTGCGTCAGGTTCTGAGTCGTCTCGAATATCTTCGAGCACACCCCACCACGCATCGTTTATGAGAGGAGAATGACCATTAGCCACAAGTGATGCGC
>SKIA01000043.1 GCA_007116645.1 Candidatus Woesearchaeota archaeon | reverse complement strand
TTTTGTCTTCTAAAACACTTAAACAACGCACCGCTTCAAGCGAAGGAATACTTGAACGAATACTTAAACAGAAACAGGACACAGCCGTACTATTAGTTGGTCCTCGCAAAACTCACAATCACATCTACTTGGGCGATGAACATATCGCAGAAGAGTTACTCGGACATCCAGAACGAGCACAGGATGTTCTTTCACAATGTGATCTAAAAACAATACTTGGTAGGCGCAGGATACGCGGTAGGGGTCTCTGATTTGCGACTCGTGCAATTTCCGGAACTTATCTCTAGTAAACTTGGTCCTGACTCGTTAAACAGAGCTCGAGTGCCGCTCACAGCAGTTGAACTTTCTTGGCCAACACTTGATTACTGGCTGTTTTCACTAGCCAAGAGCGATAAAAGCTTTTAAAGGCAGTCAAAGACTAACACATTATAAATTACCAGAGGGAGTTACAGTGGGATTATTCGGCGGAAAAGACGATACTAAAGCAAAAATTGAGGAGCTCAAAGCAAAAATGCAAGGCGGACAACAACCACCACAACAAGGATGGCAACCTCCGCAGCAGCCTTGGCAACAACAACAGCCTCAACAGCAATATCAACCTCCTCAACAGCCACCGCAACAACAAGCATGGCAACCACCAGAACAAGAACTTCCTCGGCAGCGAGAACAACCTATGAGACACGAACACAGAAGAGATGAATTTGAAGACGCTGACGAAGTAGGAATAGTACTAGACCTTGGAGAAGGAATGTCATTAAACTTACCTATTCGCAGTCATATGCGTCTTGACGAATTTTTAAGAATCGCTGATAGGGTGCGCGAACTCAAAAAGATCGAGCAACCCCAACAACGATACTAAGCGCCGATTATATCGAGATGTTCTTTTGACGACAAAAAACCCTCGCGAATGATTTCATCAAGCACGTACAGTTCTTTTCGCATGCGAACTCCTACTTTATCAAGCGCATCAAGAAACGTCTGAACTTGAGCCATGTTTTCAAACACTGCTTCAACTAAAAAGTCAAAGCCGTTATTGACGCGCAGCACATTGTTGATGTGGTGACTTGTTGAAACAAATGACCGCACAGCATCCTTTTTGTCGGGTTTACAGTTTACAAGTACTGCGATCCGCAGATCATACCCTATTGATGGAAAATCAATCAGGCACGTATGCTTGCGTATACGCGATTCTTCAAACTGTTTGAGACGCTCATAAATGGTGCTCACAGGAATTCCTGTGCGCCGGCTCATTTTTGTGAGCGACTCGCGTGCGTTTGCACGCAAACTCGACAATATTTGTAATTCTTTTGTGTCCAAGAGGACCACCCCCGCAGTATTCACTCTATGGTGATAGAGTATTAAATCTTAAATGTATATACAATATATATGTGACCGGAAGATTTTCGCACAATATTTAAAAACAGACAGGTGCGGCAAAGAGCTATGGAAGAAGAAGAATTCTGGGACGAACCAGAAGAAGGCACCAACAGTGATTTTGTAGACCTCGAATCAGGCGATGAAGACGAACTCTTTGAAGATTTTGGAGAAGACGGCTCATACGGAGATGAGGACTACTAGGTTGGATTTCGCAAAAGAAGTGCTCGCACAACTCAAAGAGCACATCCAAGTAGAGATATCGCTTGAAACGCCGCCAGAACTGGCGTTAGGTGATTACGCGCTTCCTTGCTTTACTCTTGCAAAAGACTTCAAAAAAAGCCCGCAAGCAATCGCACAAGAACTCGCAGAGAAAATAACTCCTGCACCGCCCATCGCTCGCGTTGTAGCTCAAGGGCCGTATCTGAATATTTTCTTAGATAAGGCAGTCGTGGCAGAACGCGTGCTTACTGCTGCGCCTGATCGTATTGAGACAGGAAAAAAAGTCCTGTTTGAATATCCGTCGCCAAACACGAACAAACCATTTCATCTCGGACACCTGCGAAACATGCTCCTTGGACAAGCAACAAGCAATATTGTCGAACAAGCAGGAAACACTGTTGTACGAACGAACTTGAATAATGATCGCGGAGTACACATCTGCAAAAGCATGCTCGCATACGATATCTATGGTGAGAATAAGACGCCACAAGACCTTGGCCTTAAACCAGACCACTTTGTAGGACACTGGTATGTTAGATTCGCACAAGAAGCAGAGAAAAACCCAGAACTAGAAGTACAGGCGCAAGAACTCTTGCGCAAATGGGAAGCAGGTGACGCGCACGCACAAGCACTCTGGAAGAAGATGAACGACTGGGCATACGAAGGATTCAAAGAAACTTTCTTACGACTCGGAGTAACATTTGATAAACAGTACTACGAAAGTGGCTTTTACGAACAAGCAAAAGAAACCGTCAAACAAGCGCACGAAAAAGGAATTTTTTCAACGGATGACAAGGGAAATATTGTTGCAGAACTTGGAAAACTAGGAACGAAAGTAGTTTTACGAGCAGACGGGACTGCAGTGTACGCAACACAAGACGTCGGTCTTGGAACAATTCGACAAGTTGAGTTCGCACCAGACGAGCAAGTGTACGTGGTGGCAGAAGAACAAAACTATTACTTTGAACAACTCTTTGCAATCTTTGATCTATTAGGATTTACGCACACAAGACACCACTTGTCGTACGGACTCATTAGTTTGCCATCAGGCAGAATGAAGTCGCGAGAAGGAACAGTAGTGGACTGTGATGAATTATTAAACGAAATGGAAGAACTCGCTGCTGCCGAGATTAAGAAGCGACACCCAGACATCAGTGAGGAAGAGCTTGCTAAGCGATCAATAGCTATCGGCCACGGAGCGCTACGGTTTTTTATCTTGAAATACGAACCAAAAACAGCGTTTGTATACAATCCAGAAGAAAGCATGAGCTTTGAAGGAGAAACAGGACCCTACGTACAATACGCAGCGGCACGGATTGCAAGCATCTTAAGAGAACTGCCTGCGCCCTTGACAGCTGATTATGGTGTGTTAGTGGCAGATGAGGAGTACGCACTCATTACGGCTCTAAGAAACACGCAAGACGTCATACAAGAAGCAGCACAGCACTACAAGCCGCACCTCGTTGCGCGGCACGCAATGAAGATAGCACAAGACTTCACCACATTTTACCACGAACACCACATCAAAACAGCAGAAACATCGGTTCGAGACGCACGCCTCATCCTCATTAAAACCACGCGAGAACACCTCACGCTACTTCTAGGGTTGCTTGGTATTACTACATTAGAAGAGATGTAAGATTTACGCACTAATTTCTAAAATGTCTCGCGTTGTGAATGTTTTAACCGTCTTGGTTTCAAAAAATCCTTTATCGTCGCTCCATATGCTGCTTTGTGTGGCCAAAGCGAGTGCTAAAAATGGAACATCTTTTTGATCTGATAGTTCTTTGCTTGCCTTTAGTAACAAATGCTGATAGGTTTTTTTGGGCACAATGGTAATTGCTTCAAATAATGTGTTGATGACAAGGGTGTATTCTTCACTTGTCAATCCACTCTTTCTTATAATGAGTTGTTTGTGTTTATGTATTTCTGATAAAACGAATTCAGGAGATAAAAGCTCAAACTGTTTTTGTAGTATGAGTGAGCGAATGGTGCTATTTTTAATCAACGCAGCGATAATGATATTTGCATCTATAACAAGTCTCATGAGTGGTGTTTTTTTGCAACACCTTTTTTTACGAGTTCAGATATCTCGTCCACATCTTCTTGCGTTAATGTGCTATGAGAGAGAATCTCATCCATAAGCTCTACTTTTCTTGCTTGCTCCCACAACGCTTTTCGAGCTACTTCACTCCATTTAATCTCGGAGTGTTTCTTCATAATTCTGTGCAAGTCATCTGGAACTGCAAGCGTCATGTTCGTCATATGAGTAAGATAAGTATACTTACTTAAATAGGTGTTTATTCTTATGTGGTGATCTAGTTTCATAAGTTTTGAGGTTGGCAATTCGAAATATTTGCGAGTACAAGGCGATTTTCTTCACTTCAAGTGTAACTTTTTCAGTCGGTTTTTATTCTGTCCGAGCAAAGGTTTTTAAACAAACTCGTGCTCACACCCTGTATGGGACGAATCAAAACCACACTCGTAAAGCGTGTCACAAACCAAATGTTCGACGAACACGACGACCGCTTCACAACCAACTTTGAAGAAAACAAAGCAGTAGTTGAACAACTCGCTAACGTTCCATCAAAGAAAATCAGAAACATCATCGCAGGATACGCGACTCGCTTAAAGAAAAAGCAAGAAGCAACAGCCCTGTAGGAGACTCTCAGTAATGGCCTTAGAGCAGGATAACTCTATTTTTGTAGGCGACAAGCCCTTCATGAACTACGTAACAGGCATAGTCATGCAATTTACCACGCACAATCAAGAAGAAGTGATTGTAAAAGCACGAGGAAAACACATCTCCCGAGCAGTAGACGTGGCAGAAATGGCCCTAAAACGCTTTCTAGAAGGAAAAATCGCCATTAAAGATATCTCAATCGATTCAGAAGAAGTAAAGAATCGAGAAGGAAAACTCGTGCGCGTATCAACCATTGAGATATCACTCTCACGCTTATGAACCTTACAGCACTCTATTTGCTTGGAATAGGAATAATCGTCCTTATTCTAGGACTCTTTTTCTTGTACAAACACTACAAAACACCCGCTCCTAACGAGAAATACGCATGGGGTGGCCTTGGTGACAACCCGTTTAAGAAGAAGCGTTAGTTCTCGGCGAAATATAACTCAACCGGGGGTTCGGGCGCTGATTGTTCAATCGATGTTGAATGTTCTACAATAGTTTCGAGAGGTGCTCCGTTTGGTGCTGCAGCGTAGATTCCTCCGACAAGAGCGCAGCTAGTTGCGACAGCGCCCGCGAAAATTGCTTTTTTGACTCCGGGAGACTGGCGTTTAATGGCTTCAGGATAAAATTTTCTGTCACACTCTTTGATCCCCATCAAGTCTCGTCCAATGTCGAATGCGTATCCAATGAGTGGTCCGTTTACTCCTCCAACCACTGCGTTTGTTACAGTGGCCAATAGGAGTGTTTCAGGGTCGATTGTTTCCCCTGATAAATGTGCTGCAATGGAGTATAGGGGTGGAGTGATTACGGCGTTCATAGCAGCGATGTAGGCTGTGTCATGAACTAAATGAGTAGTTTCCGACGTATTTTTATTGATACCAAATACCTTTTGCGATACATCTCTTCCTTGCGCAAACAGCAAGTTCAGGCCTGCATAGCTTGTCAAGCCGACTCCTGCTCTTGCTTTGAGTGAGGCTGCTGATGAGAGGCCGTACGCTCCCACCTCTAGTGCTGCAAAAAGGGGATTTGCCTGTGTGAGTGCGGAGGTAGTATCAACTAGGTGCTCTTTTACGGAGAATCGTTGCTTTTCCTCGTTGGGTGCATCTTGCATAAACAAGAGAAACCAAAAAAACATTTAAATGTTACTACTAGAAAGTGTTTACTGACCCCGGGAGGATTTGAACCCCCGACCTTCCGGTCCGAAGCCGGACGCTCTATCCAGGCTGAGCTACGAGGCCGATACTCATAGAAAACATTGTTTTGCTTATAAATACGTCGGGTTACGACCTACTTTGCCTCAGAAAGAAGCGCATCAATGTCTAATGGCTGCGAAGTAAAGACAATTTTCCCGTCACGCACCGGCCATTCATCTTTTGGACGATCAACGTATAACTCAATACCGTTGCCGTCCGGGTCGTCAAGATAAATTGCTTCTGAAACGCCATGATCGGAAGCGCCTGTCAACGGATAATTGTGCTCAATAAGGCGTTTAACGGCCTTGGCAAGGGATTTTCGATTCGGAAAAAGAATCGCGACATGATACAAACCAGTATGTGAACGCGCAGGTTTACTTCCATTGGCACTCTCCCAAGTATTAAGTCCAATGTGATGGTGGTAT
>SKIA01000012.1 GCA_007116645.1 Candidatus Woesearchaeota archaeon | reverse complement strand
TCAAGTCTTTTTCTGCTTCAACTCCTTTGTGAATAAGTAGTGTTGCGTCTCCTCCATCATCAACGATGAGGTCTGGTCCGGTGCCGTCAAAGTCAAGTGCGCGTTCTGTGCACCACCAGTATTCTTCAAGGGTTTCTCCTTTCCACGCAAAGACAGGGATTCCTGCTTGTGCAATGGCTGCTGCTGCGTGGTCTTGCGTTGAAAAAATGTTACAGGATGCCCAGCGCACTGTTGCTCCTAGTGCTGCAAGGGTTTCAATAAGTACTGCTGTTTGGATGGTCATGTGCAAGCTGCCCATGATTTTTGCTCCTTTGAGTGGTTGAGCTTTTGCGTACCGTTCTCTAATTGCCATCAGGCCTGGCATTTCTTTTTCTGCGATACTGATTTCTTTTCTTCCAAACTCTGCAAGTGAGAGGTCTTTTACTTTGTACTGGGCTGTCTCATTCATAGTTACTCAGTGTTCTCTGAGCTTTTATATGCGTTTGCTAGAACATGGATGGGTTTTTCTGGTCGGGCAGTGCTGCTCTGGACTACTTGTGCAGCAACAAGAGTGCCAAGGTGGGCTGCTTTGACAGGTGAATGTTCTCGGGCCAGAGCGTATAGGACTCCTGCTGCGTATCCATCGCCTGCGCCATTCAGATTCTCTACGGTGACTTGTTGTGCTGGGATATGCGTTATTTCTTGGTTGTGCCACACCAAGCTTCCTTTCTCTCCGAGCTTAAGAAAGACTGTATCACATTCTTTTGCGAGTTCTTGTAGTGCTTCTTCTCCACGCTTTCCCGTGTATGCATGGGCTTCTTCTTCATTGAGAAAAATAATGTCTGCATACGCTGCAACGAGTCTTTGCATATCTGTTTTTGCTCGTCCAATAAGGTGCGGGTCTGCAAGGTCTATGGATACTTTGGTGTTTCGTTCTTTAGCATGTTTCATGGCTGCTTTGGCAGCAGCGAGTTGTTCTCCTTCAAGCTGGTATCCTTCTATGTGCAAGAACTTACTTTGCGAAATGCTATCTCGGTCCACGTGTTGTTCTCGAAACTGCATGGCAGCTCCAAGATATACTGCAAATGTTCGCTCACCATCAGGGGTGATGAGTGCGATGGCATGTCCTGTAGGAAGCGAGTCAAAAGAGAATCGAGCTTGCGCTCCTGAAGTGCACAGGCACGAATCATACAATTCTGCATGTCCATCACGCCCTACCATTCCCATAAGAAGTGATTTTCCTCCAAGAAGCGCGACTCCTGTGACAGTGTTTGCTGCACTACCTCCTGGCCCGACTACTCTTGAAATGTTTTCTAGGCGATCAAGTAACGTTTGGCTTTGTTCTTGAGAGATAAGAAACATTCCTGCTTTTGAGAGCTCTACCTCAGCAAGAAACTCTTCGTCTACTTCGTACACTAGATCAAGGAGTGGATTGCCAATTCCGACTACATCAAACTGTTTCACAGTGTGGTTGATAGAGTGGGGGTTATAACTTTAGCGATACATTCTTGCAAGTTCTTCGAGTGCTTGTACTGTTCCTTGCGGGATTCTTCTTGCGGGTGCTTGTGCAAGCCCAATTTCTTGCGCGGCCAAGCTTAATGTCCCATTAGCATCCAGATTTCCAGGTCTTGAGTGTATGTGGGTAATCCAGTCTTGCGGGGTGTTTGCTTTGAGTTCAAAGTACTTATTTCCTGCTGATTTTATGGATGATCCCATGATATGACTTGTGTAAAAATCAATGTGAAGTCCTCTTGCTGGGTCTTGATATTGTGTTAATAATTCTAAGTCGCCGATTTTGGCCCCTGCGGTATTTTGATAGAACGCTCTTCTTGCTGCGTGTGTAGGCTCTTCATTTGTGCGAAGTCGTGTTGCAAGCGCGATCCATTCTCCTCCGTGGTCTCGTATGTTTGGAACGGGTGAGTATCTTCTATCTGGGTGTAGGGGTCGTAGGTGTCCTAGCACTACTTGTATGCCTTGTGCGCTTTCATATATGGGTAGTATTGCTGCTGCTTTTGTTTTCATCTCATAAGGAAATTTACTCGTATTTATGAATGCTTTGAAAATGGTACTTCTCGCGAGTGGTTAGAAGTGTTCGCTTTGTTATCTGCCCAGTCGTCTGAGCATGCTCATCATTTGATTTGGTCGCTCGTTTGTGAGTCTTCTCAGTCCGTGCTCTTGTTCGGTTTTAGAAAGCTTTTTCTCTCGTTGTTTTAAGAATTCGTTGCTGGAAAGATGTCTGATCCATCCTTCAGCCGTATTCCATGTTCCTGAGTCGTACCCTATGCCTGGTCTAATCCTGATTTCTGGCACGTGTGCGGCAAAACGAAAATAGTTGATATCAATTAGCTCATCGTCTCTGCTAAACGATTTAAACCCCATCATTTGTGCGTTAGTATTGTGCGCGTGCAGCTCTGGGTGAGTGGTTTTTTCTCGAAATGCTCTGTAAAGTGCTTCAAGAAAATGCTCTCCTTGGAGTACTTCTGTTCCGACAGGCACTGGCCAACCTGCGAATCGTGGGATTCGGACGTTTCCATAGTCATCTACTCTTGTATAGCTTGTTGTTGGCATAAAGAGTTGTGTTTCTCCGTTCACTCGGTATAATGGAAATCCTGCAGTGACTTGTCCGGTGCTCATACAGTGGGAAATTGCTTGCGGTCTTTATAGGTTGCGTGTGTATTTTTTAAAGTCCGTTTCACTTCTTTTGTGTATGACTGACGACTTTGTGCGCCTTGGACACCGTCCGGCGCCCGTAAACGACTTAAAAGACCATCCCGATATCAAAGGATTTTCTCTTGACGAGAACTTATCGGCTTCTGGCTTACTTGAAAAATACGCAACTATTGGCTTTCAAGCATCACATCTTGCAAGAGCCCTTGAGATCATCAAGGCGATGCGCCGAGAAAACGCCACTATTTTTTTCACATTCACCGGGAACATGGTGTCGTCTGGCTTGCGAGAACTCATTGTCCACCTCGTAAAAAACAACTATATTGATGTGCTCGTCACCAATGCTGGCGGCGTTGAAGAGGACGTGATGAAATGTTTCAAACCTTTCAAGCTTGGCTCGTTTCATGCGCAAGGAAAACTTTTGTTTGACGAATCGATTCATCGCATCGGAAACATCTTTGTTCCTACTGATCGCTACGCAGAGCTTGACAAGTTTTTATCGCCGCTCCTTGACGACGTGTTTTCTAAGCAAAAAAAGGTTACTCCACTTGAGCTTCTCAAAGTCGTAGGAGCGCGCCTTGATAATGATGAATCGATCTTAAGCTGGGCTGCTCGCAATGACATTCCTGTGTTTTGCCCGGGCATCCAAGACGGAAGCTTTGGCCAGCTCTTTTATTTCCGATCGCACTCAGATAAAGAGTTCGTTGTTGATATCGCTCGCGAAGCAAAAGCAATAACTGATATTGCTTTGAATGCAGACTCTACGGGCGCAGTTATTCTTGGCGGAGGAATTGCAAAACACTTCACGCTTCTCAACAACATTTTACGTGACGGCCTTGACTATGCTGTCTTTATCAATACGGGCGAAGAATTTGACGGTTCTGATAGCGGCGCGCGGCCTGACGAAGCAGTTTCTTGGGCGAAAGTCTCAACAAAAGCGCTTACTGTCAAGGTGCATTGCGATGCTACCATCGCATTTCCTTTGCTCGCAGTTTCTTGGGCTGAGTGGGAACGCTCCCGATAAGGATATAAGTTAGCATTGCTCTGTATGTGTATGGAAAAACTAACTCTTTGGGCAACTTCTCTTCTGATTTTTGGCGGACTTATGCTTGGCATCCCGCAACTGTATCGCTACTTGTCGTTTGGCGGAGCTCCGTGGCTTGCAGTGCTTGTTGGCTGGGCTGCGGTCATCGTTGGTGTGCTGTTTGTATTGCCGAAGACTAAGAAGAAAAAGTAAAGGCTTTTATCTGATTAAAGAACAGTGATGATATGGTAAAAGTAGAGTTTGCAATGGACGAAATGACTGTTGACGCGCCTGAGGGAGCGAAAATGGTTGATGTAGCAAAACAGAACGGTTCTTCAGTACCCTTTGGCTGTGCTAATGGTGTGTGCGGAACCTGCATCACAAAAATTGTTTCTGGTAATGAGAACTTGTCTGCTCCTGGTCCTCGCGAGTCGCAAACTCTTGAGATGTTTGGTGCTGACGATGGCACACACCGCTTATTGTGCCAATGCACAGTTCACGGCGATGTCACGCTAGACAATCCATAAGTTCTTTTTGCGTTTTTTTAGAAAGTGCAAGTTCTCCTTGCTCTGCAGTTTCTCGTAGTTCTTTGCTGAGTGGAATGCTTGTGATGAATGGCACGCCGAGTTCTTGTGCAAGTTGTTTTCCTGCTCCTGTTCCAAAGATTTCTCCTGCCATGTTCTCAACAACGCCGATGATCCGAACGCCTGTTTTTGTTGCCATTCCGGCTGCGCGTTTTGCGTCTTGCAAACTACTTTTTTGTGGTGTTGTTACAATAATTATTCCGGTGAGGTTTGCGACTTGCATCGCGCTTAACGGAACGTCTGATGTTCCTGGTGGAAAGTCAAAGATGAGTGTTTCAACATCTTTCCAGTCAGTTTTCTCAATGAAGTCTGTTAACAGGCGGTGCTTTATGGGTCCACGAATAATGATGGGATTGTCTGGATCTTGCATGAATCCTGTGCTGACAATCTTTACTCCCTTATGGATGATGGGCATGAGTTTTCCTGACTCAGAAAAGCGCAGTTCATCTTGGACGTTGTATGCTACTGGGACGTTCGGACAATCAACATCCGCATCAATAAGTCCTACTGTTCGTGTCTGTGCGAGTGTGAGTGCGAGTTGTGTTGCAACAAATGTTTTTCCCACACCTCCTTTTCCTGCGTGCACGCCAATGCGTTGCGGGATATGTTTGATTGCTTGTTCTAAGCGTTCTTTTTCTTGCGTGATAGGATCTTTTGGTTCTTGCGGGGTGAATTGTGGAAGTGGCATAAGCTGAGGAAAGAAAACCTACTTATATCCCTTCTCGTCCTTACTGATATGAAACCGTATATTTCGTGGTGTCCTGGAATTGATGAGGACCTCGAAGCGCTCCGGCTTGTGACTTCTTCTGATGTTGCAGGGGTTGAAACCTCTGGTATTGATGCCATGCTGCGCATGCAAGAGGCCGGAGTGCGGGTAAGCTTGCATAACATCGTGCGTTCTGGTGTTCCTACGCTTGGGAGTGATGGTTTTCAGGAGCAGTTTTCTGACGAGCTTTTACTTGCCGCTCGCTCTGACGCACAAACACTAGGTTTTCATCTTCCTAGACGGTACTCGCCTGAGCGTGCTGCTCGTGTTCGCTCAGACATCCGGTTTCTCACTCAGCTTTTTCCTCAGAAATCTATTGTGGTGGAGTTGCAATGCGTCTTTCCAACTGGAACTCCTGATGCAGAAAAATGGCATCCTGGTGTGACTAGTGATGATGAGTTATTTGATGCTCACGTTCATGAAGTACTTGTTGATGCTGGGCTCTTGTGTGATGTTAGTCATTTGCTTGTTACTGCGTCTCAATTCGCTTCTTCAATTGATGGGTGTGTGTCGTGGTGTGTTGCCGTTCTTGACAGCATTGATTGGCGCGTTGAGCAACTGCACGTTGTTGTCCCTTCTGGTCCCGTCGAGTATGTGCGCGACTCGCATAGCGCGTTTGATGACTCTGAGTGGTCTGAGGCAGTCTTGTTATTGTGTCAGAAAGTCCTTGCAAAAAGTCCTGTGAAGACAGTAACACTCGAGATGTACACGGGTCTGCCTCCTCGTGAGCACGTTGAGGAGCTTATCAAGCAGGCAGAGATTTTTCGTCAGCGCACTCAAGACTTTTAAATTGAGTTTATCTTCTGTGTTGTATGGTCAAGGACGATAAGCAACTTCCGTTTCTGATTGCCGCGTCTTTTCTTGGTTCCGTATTGCTTATTCGTCTGAGCGTGTGGCTTGCGGGTTCTGCAGAGTCTGAGTTCGCTGCTGCTGCAAAGGCAGGTGTACTTCCGGAAACACAGTTTTATGTGGGCTCAAACATTATTTTGTTCGGTTATCACATTCATCACTTTTACATCGGGTTTTTGCTCCTCTGTATTGGAGGTTGGATTGCCATCGTTGGCTCCCAGTACTTTAATCGCACACATGCAGCGGTGCTGTATGGGGCGGGTCTTGGATTATTCTTGGATGAGATTGGTCTGCTCTTGACGTGGGGTGATTACTATAGCAGTTTATCCTATCTTTGGGTGCTTATCGTGCTCGCATTGTTTTGCAACATCATTTTTTTCAGTGATTTTTGGCATCGGGTAAAGCAGAATATGGTTCGGTCAAAAAAGAAGTCTCCTTTGTGGGTAGTGTTGCAAAAGAATCCACTCTTAGTATCTGGCATTGATCGCATTGCGCACCTGACTTCTCACACTGAGCACGTTCGCCACGTATTTACTGGGACGATTTATGTGGCGTTGTGTTTGCTTATCGTGTTTTATCCACAGTTTTTTTATATCTGGGTGGCAGGAGGACTCATTTTGCTTGGTGGACAGTATTTGGTGCGAGCGTTTTTGGAGGTGAAAAATGAAACTAGCTGATAAGATGAGTTGGATTTTTTTGGGTGTGCTTTACATCGTTGCTGGCATCGTGATTTTTCGATGGCCTGAGACATTGTATTATGCTGTTGCGGCCATCTTTATGATTCAGGGCGTCGTGTCGTTTTTGCGCGCTTTTTCAGAATAGTGGTTCCTGTCGGACACAGTGTGCTTAGCACGCAGTCTTCGCACTGTGGTTTTCTTGCATGGCACACTTTTCTTCCGTGTTGAATCAGCAGGTCTCCCCATTCCTTCCATTGGCTTTCTGGGAGGACGCGCATCATGACTTGTTCTCCTTTTGTTGGACTTTTTTCTTTCGTAAAACCCAACCTATGTGTAAGACGCGCGATGTGTGTGTCCATCACGATGCCTTCTCGTTTGTCGTGCAACACATGCAACACAACATTCGCTGTTTTTCTTCCAACGCCCGGAAGGGTTGTGAGTGTCGCAAGCGTATCAGGTATTTTTTCTTGGTGTTGGTCTATGAGGGCAGTACACAACGCTTTGAGGTTTCTTGCTTTTGCTTTGTAATATCCTGTGCTGTAAACTGCTTGTTCTACTTCTGTGATGGGCGCTTGTGCAATGCTTTTGATGCTTGGATATTTTTTGAATAACTTTTTTGTGACGCGGTTAACATTCTCATCTGTAGTTTGTGCTGAGAGCATCACTGCAACAAGCAATTGCCATGGCTCTTTCCACTCAAGTGCTGTCTCAAAGGTAGGGTATTCTTCTTCGAGAAGTGCGATGATTGTTTGTGCTCGTTGTTTTTGTCTCACAGAATGTTTGTATTTGCGATGTTCTTAAGTCTTGCTCGTAGTTTTTTTTGAAATAATTGCGTGTCTCTTGAAGATCTTTCGTGTTTCTTTGATAAAGTGTTATGAAGGTTGTTGTCATATTGTCTTTATGTCTGATCCACATGACTCGTCGGAGCAAAGGCTGGATTTTCATTCTTATATTCAGGCCAGAAAATCAACGTATGACCCTGGAGCAAAAAAAGAACAGTTTGTGTCCGAGTTTTTGTCAGCGTGCGAGGTTCGAGACGGCGTATCAACATCCGTGTATGAAGACTCCGATATGGGTCGAACTCCTGTTTGTTCAGAGACTGAAGAGCGTCAACGCAGAATCAACAAACTCCTAAACGGAACGTACAGGGGAATAGCAGGTCAGTACGGTGTTTTTGGAAAGGAATATATGAGTGATTTGACGAGATGTATCTGTGAAAAGTACGCCGCCCTCTATAAAACAATCAGTCGTGAGGATACTATTTGACGACCATCCTGATACAAAAGAATTTTTAATTGATGATATTGAGTCTTTTGTAGATGGTTTGGAGCGGGTTGTTTTCGAGTCCACGCTAAATAATGATGTTGCACATAAATTAGAACTTCTTGTAGGACGCTATATTCGTACTGCGAATCCTGAAAGTATTGATTTCTTTGGTCGCTATAGTCGTACAATGTTAGACTCGTTTTTATTTTATATAAGACGCGATGGCTTACATTTTGAATATGAAAGAGTGCCTTCTGGTTTTTTGTCTTCACCATTAGAGATGTATGAACAAGAGTTTCTAGCCAACCCCAACAATCATACCCTAAGAAAGTACGTGTCCAGTCACCTGGATGTATCTGATTCTGCTCTAAAGCGCGATTTGAAGCTTTCTAGAGAAGTGTTAGCAAGCGACTCTTCTACTGGTATTGTGAGAGGTGATGCACATTTTCGAATCGCTCATATGTTTGGTGATCGACCTGTAGAAGTAATGTTTCCTTACGTCGAGTATCCGCTAACTTTTTCATTGCAAGAAGCAATAGCGGTTCAGACAGGTCAGCAGACCGCGGAAGTTGTTTTGAAAGGGATCTGTGAGCGTGTTTTCTTAGGTTTAGTGGATAAAGTTCTGTTTACACATAGAGAAAAGCAGCTTAGTGCCACGCTGCTTACAGCTGCTGGTGGATTCGAATTGTTTTGTAATTATGTCGTTGGCTCTGACACTTCACCACCACCAAGAGGGAGAAATTACCGTGAAAAGCTCTCAGAATTTGTTGCTGATGTGCTGCCTGCTATTCATGGTGGAATTGGTGCTCTCTCAATTTCGGAGTTACCAATAAAACTTGCTAAGGACAGTCCGTATTTTGTGCCTAATCCTTCATTGCGCGAACTATTTCTTGAACGATGATTTCTGGTACGAACTCATTCCAGTTTTCTTGTGTTCCACTAATTTTTGGCGTGTGCCAGGTAATCCCGAATGGTGGGATGCGAAAGCCCATGTGATTGAGCGCAACTGCGAGTTGTGCCGCAACTGCGGTGTTTCCCCCTTGGGTTCCTACCGTGATTATTCCTGCTACTTTATTGTACAACGGAAAGTTTGTTTCTGGAGGATTCCATTCAATGACTGTCATGTGCTCAAGCAAGCTTTGCATCAGACTTGATCTACTCATCCAATAGGTTGGCGTTCCAAATATTACTGCGTCGGCTTTGAGTAGTTTGTCAAGAATTTCTCGCACTTCTGGCGACGGATGTCTTTTTGGTTCGTTGTCTTCATCGTAGACGTATTCGTGTGGAAAGTGCGTGTCAATAAGGTGTATGAGTTCTGTTTCGCATCCTTCACTTGCAAATCCTTGCTCTGTTCTTTTCAGAAGTTGGTGTGTTGTTCCGTTCTTTCTTGGCGAGCCGTTTATGAGTAAAACTCTCATTGCATTACCTCGTACAGTTCTATGAGTGTGTTGTCAGGGTCTGTGATGAATGCGTATCGTTTTACTGCTGTTCCTTGTTGTATCTCTGTCTCTTGGTTTACTTTTCTTAAGGTTGTGTCAATACTTTGCACCTGAATTCCAATGTGGTGGAGCCCTGGGTTTGTCATGGACTGTTTTTGTGTTGGTTTGTCCGCTTGCCGCATACAAAACAGTTCGAGTAGAAATCCTTCCTTCTCAAGTAGCGCCCATTCTCCATTGAGCGTTTGGTGCTGGTATCTTTTCGATTCGCTAAACCCCAGAAGTTCGTAAAACTTAATTGATGTATCAAGGTGTGTTACGCTCACAGCGACATGTACTTTCATACTCATTTCAAAGGATAACCTATTTAAAACTCCTTGCCTTGGTGTTTAATAGGAGAGAACAACTATGACTGCTGAATTTCATGAATTACCATACGCACACAACGCGCTAGAACCGCACATTGACGAGGAGACTATGAAACTCCACCACAGCAAGCACTACGCTGGGTATGTCAAAAAATATAATGATGCTATCGCTGGTACTGATCTTGAAGGCAAACCTGTTGATGAAGTTTTAGCCGACCTTGACGCAGTTCCTACTGAGCTTCGTTCTGGCGTTCGCAACAATGGCGGCGGCGCTTCTAATCACGAAAAATTCTGGCACTGGATGTCTCCAGAAAAAACTGAGCCTTCTGAAGAACTGCTCGCAGCAATTACGAGTGCCTTTGGTGGATTAAATGATTTTCAAGACCGTTTCAAACAAGCTGCTTTGTCGCAGTTTGGTAGCGGCTGGGCATGGCTTGTTATTGATGGTGATGGACAACTTCGCATTGTATCAACTGCAAACCAAGATACGCCAATTAGTCAAGGATTAATTCCGCTTCTTGGTGTCGATGTCTGGGAACATGCATATTACAAGCACTATGGTCCTGGACGTGCTGACTATGTTGATGCGTTTTTTGAGGTGGTTAACTGGGATAAAGTGTCCCAGGATTACTCGGCAATCAAATAGTTCGTAAGTACTCAAGCACTAACCGCACTCCGCCACCGTTGGCGCCTTGCGATTGGTAATGTGGCTGCACGAGTGGTTTTGTCTTTCTAAATGCTGTTCCAGCGATGTCAAGATGGACCCATTTTTGGTCTTCGTTTACAAAGCGTTTTAGAAATGATGCCGCTTGGATGCTTCCACCTATGAGTTTGTTTTTTCCTGCGTTTGATACGTCCGCATTGTCTGAGTCCATGTGTCTATCAAATTCTTCAAGCAGCGGCATCTGCCAACAAAGATCTCCTGTTTTCTCTCCGCAGTCCATGAGTTCTAAACAGAGCTTGTTATCGCCGTATACTCCTGCTGCTTCGTGTCCAAGAGCTACGATGCACGCGCCCGTGAGGGTTGCGAAATCAATGATTTCTTTTGGCTTGAATTCTTGTGCGTACGTTAATGCGTCTGCGAGGATTAGTCGTCCTTCTGCGTCTGTATTCATGATTTCTATTGTTGTTCCCGAGTAGCTGGTGATGATGTCTCCTGTGCGTTGAGCTGCGGGTCCGATGCTGTTTTCAACGACTGGGATGTATGCGCGAAGGCCTTGTTTGATTTTGAGTTGTGATGCGCCGCGCATAATCGCAAGCACTGCTGCGGCACCTCCCATATCTGCTTTCATCCATTCAAGAGCTTCAAGTTTAAGGTTGAGTCCTCCGGTGTCGTACGTCACTCCTTTTCCTACGAGTGCGATATGGTCTTTTTTTGCTCCGTATGATAATTCAATAAGTACTGGTTTGTTTGCTGATCCTCGGTTTACTGCTAACAGGCATTCCATGCCTTTTTTCTTTAGCCAGGCTTCATCACGGATGGTTGCTTTCACTCCTGGGATGCTTTTTGCTTCTGCGACGAGCTGTGCGCTGTTCATATGGTTTGCAGGGATGTTGATGAGGTCTCGAGCGTAGTTTGTGAGCTGGCCAAACACCATTCCCAGGTCGAGTTCTTGTTCGTCTCCTGTTTCGAACGTAATTTCTTGTACTGTGCGGGCTTGTTTTTTGTAAATGTCAAATGCGTAGCTTCCGAGCTGCACTCCTTCTGCAAGTGCGCGAGCATGTGTTTTGGTAAGTGCTATTTGTACTGTTGTTGCTTCGTATTTGTTTGCGAGTTGTATTGCCCACGCGCCTGCGCGCCTGCAGCCGTCTGGAGTGTCTGGAAATCCGAGTTTGAGCAGTTGTTTTTTGCCGTTGCTTTGGTGTTCGTACGTCCAGTCCTTTCGTTTTGTGTCTTGCGTGATGCGCATCTCTGTCATAGAAGTGTTTGCCTTCCAGTGCTTTTTAAGGTTTGCTTGAGCATAACGCTTTTAAGCCCTGACTGCTCTCTGTTTAGTATGACTCAATCAGTATCTTCAACTACGCCGCAGTTTGTAACTGCCGAAACGAACATTCAGGAGGCCGTTATGCGCTATCCTGTCACTGCAGAGATTATGATGTCTTACGGCCTTGCATGCGTTGGTTGTCACATCAGCGCGTTTGAGACGATTCGTCAGGGCGCTGCAGGTCACGGCGGCATGGATGATGAGGATATTGAAGAGCTTGTTAAGGAGATGAACGAAGCGATTGCGCAAAGAGAAGTTGCTGTGCAATCCGATGCTCCTTTGGTTATTACGAATAAAGCGGCTGTGAAGATTTCTGAGTTTGCTGCTGACGAAGAGCAAGAAGGCATTTTCTTGCGTGTTGCAGTAATTCCTGGCGGTTGTTCTGGCTTTAGTTATCATTTAGACTTTGAGCATACACCCAAGGATGATGATGTCGTGCTTGACGCAAACGGATTTGAAGTGCGTGTGTCTGCTGACAGTCTTGACTTCTTGAAAGGCGCTATTCTTGATTACGTTGACGGGCTTTCAGGTTCTGGCTTTAAGTTTGAAAATCCTAACGCGTCTTCTAAGTGCGGCTGCGAAAAGAGCTTTAGCTAACGAATTACTACTGCTTGTTTTATTCCCGAAAAATCATTATCGCATGTAATAAGAGTTGTTTTTAGCTCATCTGCTGTCGTGAGGGCTATTGCATCTGCGTATGATAGTTTTGATTGTTTTTCAACTGCTTTGAAGTACAATCTTGCGGCGTGGATACTTTCTTGCCCTGTTAAACCTATAACGTACACTTGTTGAAGTGTATCTCTGAATATTTTTTCATCATTTAATCCTTTTCGTAAGGCATACACACATACTTCCATGAGGTTTATGCTATTCATGACGGGTTGCTTTTCTCTGATGTGTTTTGCAACTTGCATTCCTTTGTCGCTTCCTACTAGGTATTCAATCCATGCTGAAGCGTCGAGAACTATTTTTTTACGCATATTTAGAGAATTCCTTGGGACTTGTTTTTGTCCATCCTTTAAGTTCTGGGTACTTGCCGAAATTGTTTTTGGGTTTTTTCTTTGGTTCGAAGTAAATTATGTCTCCTTCTTGCACTCCTAGTTCATCTACGAGGTCTTTTGGGATGCGTATCATAAGTGATCCTCCCACTCGTTTGATTGTTTGACGAATTTCTACCATGCTTTTCTCATGTCTTTCAAATATATAAAACTTTTCTGTTAATTTTATTATATTCAGTTGTTTAATTTGTTCTTGCGTGATGAAATAATGCTTGTTGAATGATGCCTGCTTGTGGTCCTAGATCGTGTCTTGTCAGGTTGTGTTCTGCAAATACTTTTTTGATCCATGTATCTTCTGGGCACGCCTCATCAAATCCGAGACTGAATAATAAGATGCAATCAGCTACTTTTGGTCCTACTCCTGAGAGTGTCATAAGTTCTTTTTTCGCGTCTTCATAAGGATAATCGCTTAAACCATATAACCATTCTAGGTCAATGTGTTTAAGTTGTGCAATGTGTTTTGCGCGGTACCCTAGGCCGAGCGATTTGAGTTCTTCTTCATCTGGTAATTCGTGCGGTTTGGGGAATGCATGAAAATTCTCATTAAGCTTTGTTCCGTATCGTGAGAGGTCTGTAACGTTTTTTGCGATGCGTTTTTGATGGTTGTTTTGGCTAATGATAAATGCAACAAGACATTCCCAAGGGTCTTGTCTGAGTACGCGGACTCCCTTTGTGCTGTTAAGTGCTTGTTTTACGTATGGATGTTCGTGTGTGAGCTCTGGTTGGTCTTCTCGCAAGAAATGTTTAAGCCAGTCATCTGATATGTTTGCTGTTCCATCGCGCCTCAGAAAAAAGAGTTTGTCTGCATGACAGACCCACGCTCCATTGTCTTGTATTATGTAGCGAAAGATCTGTCCTGATTCGAGGGTGTCTTGTAACGAGAACTCTGCCATGTCTAGCGAGAGTGCGGTGTTCTTTTTATATTTCTGCTACGACTCGTCCGCCGTTTTTTCTCAGCTCTTTTTCTAGAGCGTCTTTTTCTTGTTTTGCGGGCGGGTGTTCATAGTAGAGCGTGACGATGTTTCCTACCTTGATTGCTTCTTGTACTCCTCGTAGAAGTTGTAGTTGCACCATCTCTTCCTCGCTTACCTCATATCCGAAATCTATTGCTTGCTGGTTCATACACGGCTTAAGATTTATGGGTTTATATTGAATATGTCAAAGCAATCTATTTGTCCTTGTTATGGAAAACAAGCTTTATATATTTCTTTTCTTTAGAGTAAAGAATTACGCGTTCTCATACATTTTTTTCATCAATAACGCGTCTTGTTCGATGATGGGTGATTCTGATACCACACATCCTTTGATCTTAAAGTCTTTCCATGCGCGCATTAGGTCTTGCATGTTCATGTCCGAGTCTTCAATGGTCAAGTGATGCTTTTCGCCTTTGGGGCCGTACTCGATGCCGCTCATGTGAATGTGCATGTCGTCAAGTCCTTCGCGTCCAAGATATTTTTCTACTGTTTCTAACACTTGTGCGAATTCGTCGTAGGTGTTGTATTTTCCGTTGGTTCGTGCGTGTAGGTGTGCAAAGTCAACACAGATGCCTACTTGTTCAAGGTCTTGTGCTATCTTGCAAATCTCTTCGTACGTCCCAAACTGCGTGGGTTTCCCAGTGGTTTCTGGGTTTATTTTAACGTCTACTGAATCGTCTTGAAGTTCTTTGATTATCATCTTAAGTTGTTCTCGAACGACTTTCGAGACTTTTTCTGATTCTTGTTTCAAATAGAATGCCGGGTGAAAGGTGATTGCGTGTCCGCCAGCTTGCCAGGTTCTGTATGCTGCTGATAATACGCGGTTTCGTGATGCTTCTCGTTTTTTTTCTTCAACAGCGTTTAAGTTGATGTAGTAGCTTCCGTGTGCTGTTAGCCTCACATCGGCTTTTTTCATTGCTTGTTTTACTTCTGGTGCTTTATCTTCTTTAAGCCAGGTGGAGTGTACAAACTCCATTTCCATGTTACCAAGGCCGTTTTCTTTGCACCAATTGATTGCTCCAAGAACGCCGCCGTCTTTTGCGACTGTGGGAAATCCTCCTGGTCCAAAACGTAGTCTATCTGTCATGAATATATAGAATTGGCAGTGATTTTAGTATGTATCGGTATGTATATGATGAATATGGCATAGACCCATATAGCTTGAGGCCGTTTGGGTTATACAGTCACGAGGTGATTTATATGACAGAAAAAAGAGGTTCAGACGATCATAGTGATCGAAAACAAAGCCAACGTGAGGGCCGAGAAGGCAATCAGGGAAGTGGTGGAAACCAAGGCAATCAGAGCCGCGGTAAAAACCAATAGGTGACTTGTTTGGGGAATATTTTTTCTTTTTATTCCTCAATTTTATTTACAGAAATAATAAACACAGGACAGACTTCTGCTGCCTCTTGATTTTCAGCTAGTTCTGACTCGTCAATAATGTCTTTGACAGGGTCTGCAAGGCCGTCTTCTGTGTCTAGTGTCCAATTTGGAGTGACGGCTGCACATGCACCGCATGCAATGCAGTTGGGCCGGTCATGAACGATACGAAACTTTGCCATACGCTTGAGAACTTCTTAGGGTTTATAATGTTTGGGCGAGTTATTTAAACTCCAAGCGTTCTTTTACTGGTATGGATTGGTATTGGTGGCTTGTAGGCTTGATTGCTTTGTATATTTTGGTGTTCTTTGTTTTGACGCCAAGAATCATTCCTTTTATGAGAAAAGAGTCGTTGCCTACTCGTATCCCTCGCGCGCTTGAGGAGGCAATTGCGCAAATTGAAAAGGATTCTAAAACTCCTTTTGAGTTCATTAAGGGTTGTTCTGAATACATTTTGTCTACTGCCCATTGTGGTCGTGTTATCACGCTTGCGCGTGTTGATTTAGCGTTTGAGCGTGACACAAAGAAATTGCTTGCTCGTCGAGGGTTTATGCATTGCCATCACCTTAATCATTTGATGCGGTTGATGCTTGCTCGTTCTTCTTTGTTTACTGATGAAGATATTCGGTTGAAGCTTACGTTCTTGAATTTTAATATTCATCAATACTTGCAAGTTAAGGTTGCTGGGCAGTGGTATGATGTTGATCTTGGAGGTGACCACATGGGCGTTCCTCTTGGTAAGCACGCGTGGTTGTTTCGTTAAAAAATCAGTTCTGTTACGCTTATATCAGCTTTCTATCGTTCGTTTTCCTCCGTTAATAAACGCGACTGTGTTTGTTCCGTCAAAACTGTCAGGAGTAAAGTGCCATTCTCGAGCAATGACTTCTCCTCCGTCTATAGTGAGACTTCCTGAGCCTGTTATTCTTACTGTCTGTCCTGACGCATCTTGCATGTCTGTGATGACGCAATTATCTTCAAGCAGTATCTCCCAGTTTCCTGAGCCAGGATAGACACAAGAAGACGAGGATGGTTTGATGGCGATTGTTGCTGAATGAGGGCTGTTTATCGTTCCTGAAGTGGTGAATGCGTCAGGATTTTCAGTTGAAGCAGTTGAGTATTTTAGTGCTGAAGAGACGCGTGTGTATACGTTAAAATCTGAGGTAGGACTTGCTGCGGTTATAAGGCCGATGAAGTCTGTGGGAGCTTCAGATACTTTGTTGTTTGTTCTTCGGTTTGTGAGGAGTGCAATGAATGTTGTGGTGTTTTCTTCCCATGAAGGCGTGAGTTCTGGCGGATCATTTATGTTTGAAGAGGCAAATGCTAATTCAACTTCTTCTGCGTTAGTAAAGCGATACGTGTTTGCTGCTACGTATCCACTGGCGCTTAGTTCTATATATGCTGTTTCTTCTGTTCCGTTACTGATTCTTGACCATACATAAGTGACTCCTACAGAATCTCTTGATCCTTCCAGAGTCCACCCAGAAGGGGTTGTTGCTGTTCTATCGCTTCCCGAACGGAATTGCATCACAAGTAAATCCCCTTGACTTCCCTGGGGCAAAGGAATATCGTGAGTGGATGAGGGTCCTTGCGGGGCGTATGTTGTTGTTCCTAAAAGAACTGCTGCTCCTTGTGGTGGCACAAAGTTTTCTACGGGCGAGTTAGTAATTGCTTCTAGAACTACTCCTTGAGTTGTTTCTATAGTTCCTGGGGTGTATGATACATCCACAACGTCTCTGTAGTCTACGCTTCCTGAGGAAAGGTCTAATATGATTGTTTTATTATCGCTGCCAAGGCTGGCTGAGGAGAATGATTGCGCGCCGCTCTCATTTATACGGTATGAAAACGCTCCGTGTTGTCCTGAAGGGTCTTCTAATTCCCAGTCAAGCGTGAGATGTATTTGTGTTCCTTCAGTGTTTGTTTTTGCGTGGGTAAGTTCTAGGTTGGGAAGTTCTTGATATGTTAGTATCGTTCCGAAGTCCCCTGCAGCCCAACCTAAAGATGAACTATGGAAAAACATTCCCTGAAGTGATTCCGTAGTAGGAGAGTCTACTTGCGTCCACGAGCTACCACCATTAGTAGTGCGAAGTATAACTCCGTTGTCTCCAACAATCCATCCGTTGTTTGCATCAAGAAAATGGACTCCTCTCAGCCTTGAGCCAACAGGGCTTGATTGTGCAGACCACGTACTTCCTCCGTTAGTGGTACGAAGTATTGTGCCTGACCATCCGACAATCCACCCAGTGTCTTCGTTAATGAAATAAACGCTTTCTAATATGTTGGTTGTGCTAGGTGAAACATCGGACCACGAGCTTCCTGCGTTAGTTGTTTTCACAACAGTTCCTGAGTGGCCTGCAGCCCAGCCAGTGTTTTGGTCTATGAAGTATACATCATTAAATCCGAATCCTCCCAGTGCTCCTCCAAGTCCAGCGTCCTGAGAAGACCATGAACTACCTCCATTTGATGTGTAAAGAATTCTTTCATCATTCCCTACAGCCCAACCCCGGGTTGATGTAGGAAAATATACTCCTTTCATCCAAGTACTAAGAGCTGGTGTTGTTGGCTCTGACCACGTACTTCCTCCATCTGTGGTGCGGATGAGAGCTCCTGAGGATCCTACAGCCACCCCTGTATTTTCATCAACGAAGTGTATGTCGCTCCATATAGGATTGCTAAATCCCGGATTTTGTTCTGACCAACTTTCTCCGCCGTCGTGAGTATCAAGAATCCTTGCGCTTCCACTAACCCACCCTCTTGTTGAATTGATAAAAAAAGGTTGATACAGTGTGCGGCTTGTTGGACTTTCTTGCTCGGACCATCCAAGAGGATTGCTTTGGATTAGTAACGAGTCTGTTATAGTGTCTTCTCGTGCGGGTTCGTAAATAAACTCGTGTATTAAGAGTTCTCCTTGTGTTATCTGTACAGTGATGGTTGTTTCTTGTATATATGTATCACACGTGTCTTGACACACGTTTTCAAACTGGTATGTTTTGTTTTCTCCAACAAACGTGTACGCGCTTCCTTGATCTAAGAGTATTATTGTGTTGTTGTTTTCATCTTGTAGGCTGTACTCCCACACAACGTCTCCTGTGTTTGTTTGTATACGAAACCCTTGTGTTCCTGTGTAGCTTCCCGTTACAGATACGTAATTAATTGGTTGGTTTATGTCGAGCTTAAAACTCGTTGTTTCTGTGAACGTTTGGTTTACTGGAACAGTTGCTGCAACCAGTAATAACCCTATGGTTATGATGAGTGCTCGCATAGGCATCTCCTGTGTGCGATTAGCATATCATATATACTCCTGTGGTGTTTGCTATTTCTTGACACCCGTTCGCAAACGTTCGCACAGTTCCTGAGGCTGTTTGGTTGATGTATCCATCAAGCTCTATGCTACCATTGAGTAGCGTAATGTCTCCGTCTGTTACGTACAGTCCTCCTTTGATTACGGGCGCTGTTACAAGCGTATTGTCAACAGCACTTCCGTCCCACCCTCCTATAGTCCATACTTCTCCTTTGTATACGACGCTTGTGTGCCATCCGCGCGCTTGCGGTATCGTTCCTACTTGTGTCCATGTGCTTCCATCTCCACTTACATAGACTGAGTCGTAGTATTGTGATGAGCCATCGTATCCTGCGATTACCCATGTTTGGTTATTGTACACGACAGCACTGTGTATGGTGTTTATTTCAGGGAGGCTCCCTTCGAGGTTCCACGTGTTTCCGTCTGTTGAGCTGTATACTTCGTCACTAGACCAGCCTCCTATTACCCACATCTTGTCATCATACACAAGTGCAGAGTGGCCTGTTTGTGCCATGGTTCCTTCAAGGTTCCATGTGCTCCCATTAATCGAGCTATACACTCCGCCGCTCGAACCTGATCCTCCTATTACCCACATCTTTCCATCATATACGACTGCTGCGTGTGCTTCTATAGGATCTGGTAATGTTCCTTCAAAGTTCCACGTGTTTCCGTCTGTGCTTGAGTACACTCTGTCTTGTGTAACTGAGCTGCTAATTCCCCCTATCACCCATATTTTGTTGTCGTATACAACACTTGCGTGACCATCTATATTACGCGGGAAGTTTCCTGCTGTGTTCCATGTAACTCCGTCTTCGCTGCTCCGCACTACAGAAGTCCCCCATCCTCCTATAGTCCATATTTTGTTGTCGTATACGACGCTTGTGTGCCCGATAACATTGAGGTTTCCTGTTTGTATCCATCTGTTTCCGCGTCCTTCTTGCGAGAGTTCTTCTCCCCCGCTTGGCCAAGCCGTTTGACAGTCTCCGTCAAGACAGATCTCTGAGGTGTTGAGTGTTCCAGCGATTCTTGCGCTACCGTTTATGTCAAGCGTTGTTTGTGGATTTTCTGTTCCTATTCCTACGCTTCCTGTTCCGTTGATGGTGATTGATGGGTTTTTGTTTCCTGTTTGTATGTGTAGTGTGTTTGCGTATCTTGGTCCGAAGTAGGTTACGCCGTTTTCTACGATGAGCTGTGCTTCGTTTCCGCTTCCTGTATGTATCCATGTTTGTGCGGCTAGTGATTGTCCTGTGAGTGACAGTACTTGTAGTGATCCTCCGATGTTTGTTCGTATTCTTGTTTGTCCGTCTATGATGAGGTGTGGATTGTTTGTTTCTGCGAGTATCCATCCTGTGTTCGTTTCCTCTGCGAAGGCTATTGAAGGGTTACTTGTTGTGCCGTTGTCTGCAAGGAGTTGTCCTTGTGTGTAGAGGTTTCCTGTGATGTTTGCGTTTCCTTGTGTGAGTAGGTTTCCGTTTATGTGTAGTCTTTGTTCGGGGTTTTCTGTTCCTATTCCTACGCGTCCATTAGTTGTGTTTACAAAGAGGTTGCTTGTGTTTACCACAAAGTTTCCGTTTACGGCAAGTTGGTTTGGGAAGGTGAAGCTTCCTGAAGCAAATGTTCCTGGTCCTACGCTTGATGCTGGATGCCCAGGGTTTGGCGCCATGAGCGCAACACTCATCGCAATCAGTACGATGAGGAGTGACCGTTTCATTGGTTTACCCCCAGTTCTTTTGCTATGCGTAGTACTTCTTGCGCATCAGCAATTTTTCTTTGTGCGTTTCGCTCAAATGAGCTTACGGCTGCTTGTGATATCTTGAGCGTTTCAGCTACGTCTATCTGGGTCAGGCCTTCTTGCCTGAGTTTGAGCACTTCTTGTTCACGGTCGGTTAAC
>SKIA01000078.1 GCA_007116645.1 Candidatus Woesearchaeota archaeon | reverse complement strand
TATCGCAGCAGCTAAGGAGGCAATTCAATGATCGCAGCAATTTTAATTCGCGGAAAAATCGACTCACGTCAAGACGTTAAAGACACGCTCACCATGCTAAACCTTGACAGAAAACACGCATGTGTTACGCTTGAGAACAACCCTGTTAACATGGGAATGCTCAACAAGTGCAAAGACTTTGTCACATATGGTGAAGTATCTGAGGAAACTGCTAAGCGAATTGATGGCATCAAGCAAGGAAAGATTGCTCGTTTGCACCCTCCTCGCGGCGGTTTAAAATCAATTAAACGTTCAACAACAAACGGCGGAGACCTTGGTCCTCGCAAAGATATGGACGCACTAATCGAGAGGATGTTCCCATGACTGTTACTAAGAAGAAAAAAGTACGCGATTATCGCGGTTCTAAAACGCACGGCGGAGGCGCTATGAAAAAGCGCCGAGGCGCTGGTAGTCGTGGTGGCCGTGGTCGCGCTGGTTCAGGCAAACGATCTGACTCACAAAAACCTTCCTATTGGAAAGACTGGGAAATGGGAAAGCACGGCTTTACCTCTCACTCACGCAACGTCGTGGTAGCTACAAACGTCTCTGATCTTCATCGAGAGATTGCTCGTCTTGTTGAACAGGGCAAAGCTACTCAGAAAGGCTCAGCATTCACAATTGACTTATCAGACATTGGTGTTGATAAGCTTCTTGGCTCAGGTAAAATCACTTCTGCAGTACACGTTACTGTAAAGAGTGCTTCTGCTCGCGCTATCGAGAAAGTTGAGGCTGCTGGCGGTTCAGTGTCCGTGTCTGAGGAGGCGTTAGAGGACTAAGCTTTTTATAGTCCTTATTGCGCTTTGTAGATTATGGGTTGGATTGAGACGCTCGCAAGTTATGTTCCTGAGGTTGTTCGTCCTAAAGAGAAGAATCTTGGTTTCAAGAAAAAGATGTATTGGACGCTTGGCGTTCTTGTATCGTTTTTCATTCTTGGAGTAATTCCTTTATGGGGTCTTGATCCTGCTAGCCAGTTTGAATTTGCTCAGTTAGAGCTTATTCTTGGTGCATCTTTTGGTTCGCTTATCTCGCTTGGTATCGGTCCGATAGTTACTGCAAGTATCGTTTTGCAGCTGCTTAATGGTTCTGGTATCTTGAAGATAGACACCCACACAGATGCTGGTAAAAAGAAGTTTCAAGCGCTCCAGCAGGTCATGGCAGTATTTTTTGTCGTGTTTGAAGCGTTCATTTATGTTTACATGGGAGGTCTTGTACCTCCTCAAGGTGTTGCTAACTACCAGGTGATGCAGCTCCTGTTGGTATTCCAATTAATCATCGGCGGTATGCTAATCTTATTCATGGACCAAGTTACCTCTAAGTGGGGTTTTGGTTCGGGTGTGGGTTTGTTCATCGCTGCTGGTGTCGGTAAAGAACTGTTTGTTCGTGCGTTCAGTCCATTGCGTCCTTCTGTTGAAGGGATTGCTGGTGAAGGATATATTGGTGCAGTGTGGGATTTGACTTTACGCGCTATTCCGCAAGGGGATATGGTTGGTGCGAGCGTTATCTTAGCAGCAATTATTGCTACTATCGTTATTTTCCTCGTTGTTGTTTTCACGCAAGCAATGAAAGTGGAGATTCCTCTTTCGTTTGGTCGCGTACGAGGCCATGGTATCCGTTGGCCGCTTAATTTCTTTTATACATCTAACATTCCTGTTATCTTGGTTGCAGCGCTTTTAGCAAACGTGCAGCTCTGGGCTCGCCTCATGCAAGGCTGGGCTGAGAGAACGCTTCTTGCCATTGGTGAGGGTACTGCAACGTTTGGTCAGAACGTCGTTATTACTATGAGTCGCTGGCTGGGTCACGTTGGTGAACAAGGACAGCCTGTCGCATTCCAAGATTCATTTGGTTTTATTGCATACATTACTCCTCCTAACATGCTTGAAGGATTTATTACAGGCAGCGTCACAACTCAGATGTGGGCTGCTGCAGGTGTCTACACGCTCTTTATGGTTGCCGGTTCTGTCTTGTTCTCATACTTTTGGGTTCAGACTGCAGGCCTTGATGCGCGCTCTCAAGCAAAAAACATTATGGCTTCTGGACTGCAAGTCCCTGGCTTTAGAAAGGATCCTCGCGTCATGGAACGCCTCTTAGAGCGATATGTCATGCCTCTTACTATCATGGGCGGTATTGCGGTTGGTTTACTCGCAGCAATTGCTGATCTCTCGGGAACCCTCACGTCTGGTATTGGATTGCTCTTGGCAGTTATGATCTTGTACCGTATGTACCAAGATATTGCTAAAGAACAAGCGTATGAAATGAATCCGATGATGCGTAAGTTCTTTGGAAAAGAGTAGTAACCGCGCCTTTTTTATAGCGCATCTGTTTCTCTTCTCGTATGGCTTTAGAGACAATTCTTGATCCAATCCTTGGTTGGTCGCTGAACATGCCGTTATGGCTTGCTATCTTGATTCTTTCATTTCTGATTTCTCTAGTGATTACTGTGGTCTATCGTTTCGCTACTGATCAAAAAGAGATGAAGCGTCTTAAAGAAAAGACTAAGAAGTTTCAAAAGGAGATGCGCTCACATCGCGACGACCCTAAAAAGCTTGCTAAAATCCAAAAAGAAGCCATGTCGGTGAACATGACCTATATGGGTAAGTCCCTTAAACCTACTTTGTACACCATGATTCCTTTGCTCTTCATCTTTTTATGGATGAACAACGCATTTGCTCTTGAAATGGTTGCTCCAGAGCAGCCAGTCCTCGTCACAGCGTATCTTGACGTTCCTGACCGCATCACTATTGAAACAAACTTATCTGTTGTTGGCGAATTGACTAAAGAGACTGTTGAGCGTCAGGTTTCTTGGCGCGTGTCTGGCCCTGCAGGTGAGCATCCGGTCGTGTATATATCTTCTGATGGCGAGCGAGCATCGCATGTCGTCGTCATTGACGAGCGCCCACATTCAACTGTGTTATCACAGAATTCTCCGTTCACACGCACAGAAGTTGCGTATCAAAAATCAACTCCGTTTGGCGATGTGAGCTTGTTTGGCTACAATCCTGGATGGCTGTTTACGTATATCTTGTTCTCAATAGTGTTTTCTATTGGGCTGCGTAAACTCATGAAGGTTCACTGAGAACAAAGGTTTTTTATTCGCAAGCCATCATTACGCATACTATGAGAGCAGTATTACTTGTTTGTGCATTGGTTTTCTTGGTTGCTTGCCTTCCGCAAGGCCCAACGGGCAATGCTATTGCTCCTCCCACGCATTTTGAGGATGGAGGCCAGGTTCTTGTTTTAGCTACTGTTGGTGAGCCCACGCTCGGAGTGTTTCCTGTCCGTGTTGACGTGCTTGGCGATCGCGTCTATCCTATGATTTTGGTGAACGGTGATGTCCACTCACTTTCTGGCAACTCTGCTTCTGGCGAGTGGCTTATGAATCGCGGTTCTCGTACTTTGTTCTTAGAAGAGGGCTCACATACTGTCCACGCGTTTTCGTGTGTAGAATCTTTTGTTGGCTGGAAGTGCGGTTGTCTTTCAGCAGATGACTGCGGCCACTGGATGGAGCGCACGGTTATCGTTCGTTAAGGAAAAAAATACAGTCTATATAGAAAGTAATTATTTCTCGGCCAACACCTTTAAAAACTCCTCGTGATTCGCCTCTACTATGGTACACGGAGCAAACAAGACCGGTTCACGACGAAAAGTCTTTGTCAGAACACCTACAGGCACAAAAGAGCGTTACTTAGAAAAACGCCCTTCAAAAGCTACCTGTGCGTGTGGAAGACCACTTCTGGGAACTGCTCGCGGAACGCGAACTGAAATCAATAAGCTTTCAAAAACACAAAAGAGACCTTCACGTCCTTTTGGTGGACAGCTTTGTAGCGTCTGCACGAAAAACTTGTTCCGAGACCAAGCAAGACTCTCCTTGGAATAAGCGGCGACGCATCCACACGAATTCTGAGGAGGAGAGGAAACAAATATGTATAACACAGGAAGACTCTGTATGAAGATTGCAGGACGAGACGCAGGAAGCTACTGCTTAGTCGTTGACGAACAAGACGGCCGAGTACTTATCGACGGACAAACACGCCGAAGAGCAGTAAACCAAACCCACCTTGAACCACTCAACAAAGTGGCAAAGATTAAGAAAGGAGCCTCGCACGAAGAAGTCGTCAAAGCACTCGAAGAGTTTGGTATCGCTGTAGAAGAGCGCACTACGCGCAAAAAAGCTGATGCTAAACCTACTAAGAAATAAACTCTTAGTTCCCTAATAACTTTTCATGGACCCTGATCGCGTAAGCGTTGTCTATGACATCAGGCGCAAGTTGCGTAGAGGTCACAGTGATGACGTATTCACACAGTTTGTCACCCTTGGCGGATACAGTGCTTTTGCAGCACTGCTTATGTTCGCCTTACACCTAGTGATGGCGCGACTGTTAGGTCCTGAACAATATGCGGCGTACGGAACTTTTGTCGCTATTTTATTTACGGTATTATTTTGTTTAACAAGTATTCACTTGATTATCATTCGCTTTGTGAGTTATCACAAAAGTCGCTTTCAGTACGAACAAATCAATTATATTATTACAAAGGCACTGAAGTGGGCGTTTATCTCTGGGTTTGTTGCGTTCATGCTGATCATTGTCTTTGCACAGCCGATTAGCTCGTTTTTTCATATTGAAGGTGTTGGAGCAACCGTTATGATGGGCTTTGTGCTCTGGTTTACTATGCTCGTTCCTGTCTTTGAAGGAGCGTTTAAAGGATTAGAAGACTTTGCTGCTCTTGGTCGCTTTCGGCTTATTGAAGCGAGCATTCGCCTCGTTCTTGCAACCGTTCTTGTCGTGCTCGGATTCTCCGTTGGAGGAGCTCTTTTCGGCCTTGCTCTTGGAACGTTTGTCGCGCTGGCGTATTGTTACCGGGGAATCTATCAGTTGCAACGACTCAAAACTGTACAACCAAACGTCGCTGAGATCCGTCGGTTTGCAGTTCCTGTGGTCATGACCATGGTGTCTATTGCACTCTTGCTCAACATTGATATCATTTTAGTAAAACACTTTTTTCCCGCAGCAGAAGCAGGAGTATTTGCTGCAGCAAGTCTTATCGCAAAAGTACCTTTCTTAGTGAGCATGGTTTTTGTGGGCGTCATGTTTCCTAAAATTACTCAATTGCACGCTGACGGAAAGAACAGTGTTCCTGTCCTCAAGAACGCTCTTGGCGTCGTGGTTCCTATTGTTGCTTTTTTCACCTTGCTCTCGTTCTTTTTTTCAGGCATTTTCTTTCGCGTCCTTTTCGGACCAGAATATTCGATTGGCCCAATCCTCGGATTTTACGTGTTTGGAATGGGATGCTTGGCAATTACTGTAGTGCTTGCAATCTACTTGTTAGCAGTACGTCAGGACAGAATCGCATTCATGCTGCCCTTGTTTTTCTTAGCACTTCTTGCTTTACTCACGCAATTCCATGACACCTTGCTTCAAGTTATGATTGTGGTCATGCTCGTCATGACAGTAGTGCTTGCGTACGCGGTGTTCACTGCTCGAAACGTGCTAGAATTTGATTACTTTTTATGAGTCTACTTCAAGCGCACATCAAACGCGCTTGTCGGAAACATCACTCCGCGACTGATGAGCTGTTCGGGATGTATTTCTCCAATAACGCCTTCGACATCTCCTGAGACTTTTGCGCAGCGTCCTTTGATGAATCGCTCATCACTGTACTCTTCAAATGTGAGTTGCCATCCGAGCGCATTTCCTACTGCTTCGAGTGCTTGGCGAATGGTTGTATAGCTTGCTCGTTCTGAGCACTGCACTGTGCATAGTGCCCTGTCTTCTGCAACGCGTGTTTCTTGAGTTTTTTCTTCTCGGAACACTACGCCGATCTCGTAGATATTTTGCGGATAGATTTGTGAGGTGTTTTTCTTTAAGACATCCAGCGCTCCGTCAAGCAGGTTTGATCGCAATGCGGTGTATTGTTCTGTGAGGGGGTTTGCAAGCTCAACGCCTTCTGCGGTAAGGTGCCAGTTCATCACTTCTTGCATTCCAAGTCCTGATAGGATTGCCCTGATGTTTGTTTCTTGTGTTGTTTCAAACAACAGTCCACCAATGGTGTGTACG
>SKIA01000076.1 GCA_007116645.1 Candidatus Woesearchaeota archaeon | reverse complement strand
TTACCAGCCAGTGAAAGTTTGGCCAGCCATTGGGGTAGTCCCATTGGCGAAACTCGCTTGAGAGGCCGCTATCTTGTGTCATTGCAAGTCCTCCTGAGTGCTCGAATTGGTAGAGGTGTTGTGCTGCTCGTTGTGCTTGTTCTTGTGTTGCAAGCCCGCTCCACAGCGGTGCGTATCCTGCGAGCGTGAAGAATGTGCTTTGTGCTTGGTGGATGTAGTCGTAGTCAAAGAAGAATCCTTCTTCTTCGTTCCACATGCATTGCATTGCTTGCCGTCGCTGCTCTGCCATTTCACGATACTCGCTGGCCTTTGTTTTGTTTCCTGTCCTTGCGTAGTATTCTTCGAGGTCTTTTTCGTATCGGTACAAAAAGCTGTTAAGATCCACGGGCAGGTAGTGCAGGCAGTTATCAGAGAATCTGCTTGTCATATCTTGTCCGCTCTCGTGTTCTGCTGTTGCGTGTGTGACGTAGTGGTCACAGTAGCGCGAGAGTCCGTTGTATGCGAGGTGGTGTTCAGGTATTGCTTCGCTCTTCCAGTAGGTCGCAAGTTCTTGTGCTGCGATCTCGTATGCGTATGCTTCCCATTCATCATCTAAGACGTGTGGTGCGACTTCTTTGATCATTTGTGTGAGAAATGGTGGTTGCGATCCTCCGAGGTTGTAAAGTCTGTTTCTCATGGGCATGATGCCATATTGTGTGAATAAGTGGACGAAGTTGTCAATCATTCCTTTCGCAAGGGTTGCTCTTTTTGTCACGACAAGCCCTATGATAGTAAAGTAGCTGTCCCAGTAGAATTGTTGTCCTTCAAAGACTGGCGTGTGGCATGGCGCAACAAATGGGTGTGGCAGTCCAATTTGTATTCCGTTGGTTTCTGTAATGTGGTACGTAACTGATTCCCAGTATGTTTCTATGTGGTTTAGTGCGTTTTTGTACTTGTCTTCCATGTACAATAGCACACGGCAAGGTTTATAAATGCTGTGCATTTACCACTCGCGTATGACAAAAAAACTCGTCCTTGTTCCTCCGACACGAGAGCGTCGATGGGGTAAAGAGCACTTATGGAACACGGGAAAAAAAATCGTTTATGGAGGGTTAGTGATAGCTGCAATAACCAACACTGCTGAATATTTTCGCACAGTAAATAATTGCACACCAACATATACTCGAACAGAGATAAAAGTACCTGATGTAGTTCCTCAGGCACCATACGAAACTCTCACGTTTCTCGGCGCACAACTTGGCTGTGCTACCTGCAGAGATTTTGAACGTGAAAATCAACGAGACCCAAGAAAAGATCTGTTTGAAACAGATAGGAGGGATTACTTTCGCTTATTCTAGCGGAACTCCCGTCCATAGCGTCCACTCATTTGACGGAACGGATGCGCCTACGATATAGTTTGGTGGCGCGTAAAGTCCTGCTTGTGCGTTTTGCATTCGCTGAAAATTTTGTTTTCCAGCACCCGTTGCTTTCCAGGGGGCTGCTCCGAGGTATGCCCAGGTGTCAAACATTGTGCTGTTTGCGTTAAAGCTTCCTACTTCTACGATGAAGTCTTTGTATCCTTTGTCTTGCATCCAGTTTACGAATTTCTTTATTGGAGCGTTTCCTTGTCCTGGCGTTAAGTGCTCATCTCCGTATCCAAAGTTGTCTGTGAGGTGTAAGTGTCCGATTGCTTGTTCTTTGTGGAGTTCTTCGAGGTGTCCTGTCATCCAGTTGTCAAAGCGGTTTTGGAATGCTTCTTCTGATTCACCAGGTTTTTTGTCCATGAGACTTCTCCATAAGTTGAGGTGTCCGATGTCAATGGTTGTTTTGATGTGTTTTTTTGCAAGCGCTTCTGCTTCTGCTTGGCCGAGTTTGTCTCGTTCCATAGCTATTTTTATGAAGTTTTCTCGTCCTGCTTTTACGATGTTTAGTAGCTCTGTTGGGTGTCCCCCGTATTCTCCGGGAAACATGTTTTCTGGCGCGATGTAGATGTCTTCGAATTTTTCTCCTTTTCCGCGCATCTGTTTTGCGATTCGGCTTTTTTCCATCGCTTCAACTCCTAGTCTTCCCAGCGCTTCTCCTGTTCGTTTCAGCCCTACGTCTTCAATGGTTCGAAGGCGCTGTCGTCGTTGCTCCATTTCTGATGCGCGAGCGTCTGCTGATGCTGAGCTTTCGTGAATGTGACGCATACTTTTTTCGATGTCGTCAAGCTGTCCTCTGATGTATTGTTCTGTTGTTCCTCTCTCTTCGGGAAGAAGTGATGTATCGTAGCGTCTACTTTTCGGAATAACTCGTCCGAGCAATTCTTTTTTTTCTTCTTCAGACAGTCCTTCTCCGAGTTCTTCGTATTTTTTTAGTAAAGCAGTGAATTCGCCATAAATTTTTTGTAATTCGTCGTATTGTTGTCCGTGAAACAGGCTTCCTCCTCGTGCTTGCAAGATCTGGTTTTCCAGCATGAGTTGTGCGTAATATTCTTCTGGCTTAAGGTTTCTTGCCTCAGGATTTTTTAGGTTGTAATCTTTTGCTCTGCGCTCGATTTCTTTCCAGTCTAGTGTTTCTGTTTCAAAGCGCGTTTTTCCTGAATCCCATTTCGGTACTCGCCTAAACAAGTGGTCAGGGTTTGTTTCATCAATCTTTTTTCCGTCAAGCGTCACAAAGTCACCTGGGTTGATTGTTACCGGGTTTCCGTCAAGGTCTACTCCTTGTTTTGGAGCTGATATTCCCACGTCTTGAGCAGTTTGATATTTCGGAAGCTCTATGAGTCCTTTCTTGTTTACTCCTTGGACGAATTCGCCTGTTTTCTCATCAGCAACAATAAACATTTCATCGTCCGACTCGTTCTCCCATTGTTTAAACGTGGCTCCTGCTTTGTCTTTTCCATCCCCAAAGTAGTGGCTTATTGGTCGTTGCCACTCACCCACGTGCACGACTACTGCTCCTCCTGTGGTGGCGTCTTTTGCAAAGTCTATTGCTTTTTGTACTTCCTTTACTGTTTGGTCTTGTGCTTGCCGTGAAAAGCCTCCTTGAGCCATACCTGCAAGTCCTTGGACGGTAAAGGTCGCGTGGGTTGAGGTTTTGATCTTGTTTATTTCTGCGAGTTTTCGCATCATCAATCGTTCTTCTGCGCTATAACTTTCTGGTGTTGGTTGTTGTGCTGATCCTTTTCCTCTTCCTGACACTCCAAGCTCGAGTTTGTTGACACCCATCTTGATTTTTGCTTGCAACTCTTGGAGTTGGTTTACCATAGGGTTTGCAGTTGTTCCCAGGTCTGTTGGCGTAAGTCCTGAGTTCTCAAAGCTTGTTTCAGGATGGTTTGTCGGAGAATATGTTGGCCCAAACGCGTCAAGTCCTTGAAAATAGCTTGACATATCCATTGCTCCCATGTAGTCTGGTTGCAAGTACTTAGGCGGCGGCATAAGTGATATTTCGTTTTTGTTCTTTAAAAATTCATTGTATCAAGTCGCTCGTGTCGTGATACGTGTTTCCGATTTTTACGCCCATTGATTGCTTAATATTTTCGATGGTTTCGGTTGCTTGTCTTGCGTAGAGTTGTGCTTGGTCCGAATACCCTGTTTGTACTCCTCGTTGTTGGAGTTGTTCTTCAAATTCGTTAAGGATGTTGTATTGGTTTTGTGTAAGAGCGTTTTCTTGCCTCAAAGAAGTGAGTGCTTGTGCTGTTTGCGTCATTTCGTACAAGTTCATTCCTCCACGCATTCTTTCTTGCAAAGCGTAGAGTGCTCCTCCTAGTTGTTGGTTTTTGGGCGCGTCTTGTACGAGTTCATCAATACTAAACGGTTTGTTTTCTTCTTGAGGCTCTTGTGGTTCTTCTCGTTTTGGCTGTTCTTTAGTGTTTGCAAGCTCTTCTTCTATGAGGACTTCTTCTTGTTCTGCTCGAAGTGCTGCTCGGAGTTTTTTTACTTCCTCTTCTGTTTGGCGTGCTTTTTTTTCGGCATCTTTTTTTTCAGCTTCTTTTTTTCGAAGCACGTCTTCAAGAGCGCGTAGTTTTTCGTGTGGCGAAAAGGACATGTCTGTGCTATGGTATCCTAAGTTTATAGAAGTAACGTTACCATGCAATCATTTTTTTTGCTTTTTTGAAGATGTGCCAGCTCAGAAACATTTGTGTTTTAGCAATTCCTTCTGCGCCTTTAACATCGCCTGTTTTTGGTCCTGAAGCTTTTCTGGCTGATTTTCTTGGTACAAAGATGCTAAACATTTCTCCAAAACCCCCAAAGATGGCTATGAATGGGTCAAAAGTGTCTATGATGTCTTGTTTGTGTGCGCGCTTTTTCTTTTTCTCATCCTTTGTTTCTTCTACTTTGGCAGGATCGATTTCTTCTAAGTATCGTTTAAAATCATCTCCAAGTCCGTCCATGACTGCTACGAGGCTGCTGTCAAGCATTCCGAGTAGTTCAAGGTCTTCTTCTGCACGCATTTGTTTGTATGCTTGAATTTTTTCTTCTGTCCATGCATATGAGCGAAAGTTCATTTCCAAACGTCCCATGTGCGAGGGTCCTTGTTGGTATTCTTTTCTTATGTTCATGTCTGGCCGTGTGCGGAAGGTAAAGTTGATGATAACCACCGGCCAAACGTTTCCTTTGGGCGCGTGTTTTGCGAGTATTTCTACTTCTGTGATTGATTGGTCAAAGCTTGAGATGATGGTTGGGTCTTCGTCTATGTCTTGTCGCATTTGTATGCGTTTTAAGTTTTTCAGGTAAGGTTTAGCCCAGCTCATGTATGTTTGGATAATGCTCCAGTGTTGCCTAAGGTAGCTGATGTTGAATCTTCTTCTGTTAGCAAGTTCTTTGTGCGTTTTTTCTCTCCAGATTAGAAATTGGTAGAGTTTTCTTTTCAGCATGTTTTTTACAGAGGTGTTCACGTCGAGTTCTTCTACTCGTTTTTCCATTTCATCAACGCTATATACGTGCGTGTTAAAGAACAGGTCTGGTAGAATAGTAAATCCTACCGTGGTTGCAAGGCCGAACACGCTTTGCGGGTTTTTTGTTCCTCCTTCTACTTGATCTGTAAACAGGCTTTTGAGCGTGACATCTGCTGCTTTTGAGCGTTTGTATGAGCCGTCTTCTTGTTTTCTGCTCCATGCTTCATACATTTCTAAGCGCTCATCTATTATTCTTAGTTCTCGCACCATTTGAAAGAGTTCTTTGACAAATTTTCCGATGTTTGCAAGAAGTCCTTGTGCGTTGTTTTGTTGTGCTGAGATGCGTTGTTGTTGGTTTCCCCAAAACGCGCTTGCTTCTGATGCTGCGTATAGGTCTGTTATTTTGATGATGTGTGTGAATCCTCTGTCTTGTCGGAGGTGTTCTAACATCCAAAAGTAGCTGTCTTCTACTCCTGTGTGTCCTGATTCCCACACGAGTTTGAGATGTCCGAGGCTGTTTGGGTAGTTTGTTTCTGAGAAGTATCCGTCAGCTGTCTCTAAGAGCTCGACGTCTGCGTGCCCGTACAAGTCTTGTTTTCCTTCTTCACCTGCTTGTTTAAGCTTTTTTTCTCGTTCTTTTTTTGTCATAGCAGCGTATTCTGCGCCGCTTTTTGAGATAAAGCCGTGTGTGAAGAGGAGTTTTCGCGTCTCACCCATACCTTTTCTGGCGTGGAATGTGTTTTTAATGCTTTCGCGTCAGAATGAGTGTTCCGCCAACAAATTTTTGTATGCGCGTTTCTGTTTTGTCTGCGAGTTCTTGCGCTGCTTGCTTGCGGTCTTGTGTTTCACGAAAGTTTTGCATCATCTTCACAGTCAGTGGGTCTGTATCGATGATTTGTCTTTGTATTTCATCGATGAGTCCTTGTGTGATGCCTGCTTTGCCTACGCGGATATGGACTATTGTCATATGATAAGAAGAGTGGCGTTGTTTATATGCGTATCTTGGTTTTGCCGGCAGGTATTGCTTTGACAAGAGCGTCAAGATCTGCTCCAAAGCGTTTTTTGAGGGTTTTTGCCACGTCGCTTGTTTTTATATCTCCAGGGATGATGATGACGTGTTCTTGAGCGTTTTTTTCACAGCTTTCTTTGCTTGCAACAAATACTTCTGGAACTACTCCTTCTCGCTTAATCACTCCTATGCCAAGTTCTACTGGGGCATTGATGTATGTCGTGTCTCCTCGTATCATAAAGCTTCCTTTCGCAAGGTATTCTCCTGCTTGTGCTTGCTTAGTTACTTGTTCTGGCTTGACGTAAAATACTTCTAGGCTTGCAAGTCCTTTGCTCCACGCTTTTGAGTAGCACGCTGTAAAGACTGCTGCGTCGTGTAGGTCTTCTTGTGTTACTTCTCCTTCTGGTTTGAGAATGGTAAAGGGTGATCCTGCCATGTCTGTGTGAAATACGAGGTCTTGTGCTTGTGTGTGGTGTTTGATGAGTGTTTCGTTTGCCGCTGCGTTTTGTCCTGCAATGAGCAAGTGACCGTTTCTTGTTTTGCTCCAGCGATATTTGTGGTACCAGTGTGTTTCTGGCTTTTTGAGCTCTGCGCGCATCTTTGCTTGTGCTGTTCGTTGTTGTTCTTGTGTGAGCAGTTGCTCTGTTACTTTGAGTGCTTCTTTTGCTCCTTGTTGTTTTTTGCGGGCTTTTTTTGCACTCTCAAAATAGTTTTGAGCGTTTTCTTCCAGCGTTTGTTCAAGGTCTAGTGTGATGCGCATATGTTTGAGAAAGAGGGTAGAAGTTTTATATCCTCCGCTAGCACAGCGGCAGGGGCGCTTGTTCTATTTCCGCGCTTGGGCACGCTCGTCCTCCTTGGAGGATGGGCGTCAGGCTTACTGCGATGTTGTTTGGGCTTGCTGTTTCGTAGGCAAGGCCAAAGCTTCCTGCAGCACCGATATCAAGGTCTGCTCGTACGTCTCGTTCCGTGAGTTCTAGTTGTCTGTTTACTGCTCGAAGACGTAGTGAGTGGATGGGTATTTCTCCTGAGTTTTTTACTAAGAATCGTATTTCTCGGGTGTTTTGACTGTAGCAGATCGCGTTTGCTCCGGGCAGTTGTTGGAGTTCTATTTGTACTCCTCGGCACGGATCGGTGATTGCGGTTGGTTGTTGCGAGGGCACGGCCCAGCTCATAATAAGGGTTCCAAGAGCCGCAGCAAATGCTATAAGAATTATTGTTGCTATTAACGGAGACAGTCCTCTCCTTCCCACTTCACCTCTTTTGTTCATGCTTTACTAGCCGTTCCTCCACGAAGTATTTTAAGCAGTCTGGAGCGTCAAACACTGCTCGTTGCCTGAGGTCTTGTGGACCGAATTCAAGCAAGAGGTGCTCATTTTTGCCTACTTCTTGTCCGCAGACGGGACAAATTGATTCGCGCGGAATACTCAATTGTTTGCGTCTTTGCGCTATAAGTCTTTCGATGTTTCCTGCGTCAAGGTCTTTTTGTATGAGATCGAGTTCTCGTTCTCCTAGCCCGTGTATTATTTTTGCTAGTCGGTTCATTTGTTATCTCCTGCGAGTTGTTTGAGTTCTTGTAAGGTGTTGTCGGGATCGTATGCTAAAGTGATGTGACTTAGTGCTTCAGAAAAATAGTTGTCTTTTCGTTTGATACCCTCTTGAACTTCTTGCACGGTGTGCGACCACAGCACGATTGTTTGGTCTCCGTCAAGGGTCGGTATTGTGATGTTTGCGTGTTGTTGTCTGATGTCATCTACGTGTTCTGCAAGAACAAAAAGTTCTGGTTTGGGTCGCTTTAAAACACCAATAGCAGTAAAGCGCTTAACAAGTTCTGGTCGTGCTAGGATAAGGGTGAGAAGCGGCATCGAATTGGGCAGGGTGGTGAGTGCTGCAATAAAGGTGCGAAGCGGGTCTGTTGTGAAGCTTTTTTTGGTTGCTATTTGTGGGCTTACGTGTATGTAGTGGAGTACGTCTTTTGCGATACTGTATGTGTAGTGCACGCGCTTTCCTTGTGCTCTCTTGCGAGCGATAATTCCTGCTATTTCGAGCTGTTTGAGCTGTTGACTGACGTTTGCCGAGGTGGTTTTCAGTGCTTTTGCAAGGTGGCTTGTGCTCTGTGGTTTGCGTGCCAGTTCTTGCAGGATTTCCCATCTGCTGCCTGTGAGGAGGTGTTCAACAACCATTGTTAAGTCTTTAATTAATTATTTTATCTAACTAATATTTATAGTTAACTAATCTTTTACTACTAATTCAATACCTTCTTAAATGATTGCTTGTAACAGTTACGTATGCTATTGAGGTGGGCGCTATGCGCATATTGATGTTAGGTTGGGAATTTCCTCCCTATTTCGCGGGCGGAATTGGCATTGTTTGCTATCAACTTACCAAGGCATTAGCAGAGCAAGGAAACCAAGTTACATACATTATGCCGTTTGGTCCAAGAAGTATTGAGAAAGGTAACTTGCACAAACTTCTCATCGCAGAAAACATTGCTCCCGTTGTTAAAGTGCACACCGTAAAAACCACGATGCACGCCTACATGACCTCGCAAGAATATAAGCAATCATACGTATCAACTATGCTCGAAGACACAAGAAGCGACACCAAAAAACAACTGTACGGAAAAGACCTCATGCAAGAAGTTCATAACTTTGCGCACCGAGCCGCAGTCATTGCTGAGTACGAAGAATTTGATATTATTCATTGCCACGACTGGATGACTATTCCGGCAGCAGTCTGGATTAAGCAACGCACAAAAAAGCCATTGGTCGTGCATGTACACAACACCATTTATGACCGCTACTTATCAGGCTCAAACAGAGTCGAGTACGATATTGAACAACTCGGCCTTCGAGAGGCAGACAAGGTGGTGTGCGTATCGCATTACGTGCGAAACAATGTTATCACTAATTATGATGTCGACCCAAACAAAGTAGTTGTCGTTCATAACGCAATGGAGCGTCTTGAGCAAAGAAACCTTCCCGACCCAAAAATTACTGCACAAGACAAAGTAGTGTTGTTTGCTGGACGCATCACTGCTCAAAAAGGTCCTGAATACTTTATCCGCGCTGCTCGAAAAGTTGCTGATCACGACCCTAACGTCAAGTTTGTTATGGCAGGCTCAGGAGATATGCTTCATCGCATGATTGATCTCACAGCAGACCTTGGTCTTGCAGACAAATTCCTCTTTCCCGGCTATTACACACGAGCTGATGTGGATCGCCTCTTTGGCATGGCAGACGTTTTTGTTATGCCGTCAGTCTCAGAACCTTTTGGTATTGTGCCATTAGAAGCTATGAGCAAGGGCACGCCCACTATTATCTCAAAGCAATCAGGCGTTTCAGAAGTACTCACGCACGTATTGAAAGTGGACTTTTGGGACACTGATGAGCTTGCAGAGAAAATATTGGCAGTCCTTAAGTACGAGGAACTCCACGACCTCTTAAGTCAGCACGGCAACTGGGAAGCAAAGACACTTACTTGGGAGAAATCAGCCCAGAAAATCCGCGAAGTTTACGATTCGTTGATTCCACAAATAACACACTAGGAGAAAACTATGGTATCAGTATGCATGTATTTTCAAGTACACCAACCGCACCGGCTCAAACGTTATGGAATGTTTGAGATTGGCGTTCACAGCGATTATTTCGACCACCAGCTCAATGAGGAGATCTTACACAAAGTCTCTCGTAAGTGCTATGTGCCAACAAACAAGCTCTTGCTTGACCTCATCAATCGCCATGAAGGAGACTTCAAGTTCTCTTTTTCAATCACTGGCACCTTGCTTGATCAGCTCGAGCGGTTTGCGCCTGACGTGCTTGAGACCTTCAAAGACCTTGCAGACACAGGCCATGTTGAGTTCTTAGCAGAGACGTACTATCACTCTTTATCCTATCTTTACTCAAAAGAAGAGTTTCAAGAGCAAGTCAAAAGACACTCTGACAAGATGAAAGAATTGTTTGGTCACGAACCAAAAGTGTTTCGAAACACTGAGCTCATCTTCAACAACGAACTTGCCTCGCACATTGAAGAGATGGGATATCATGGAATTCTTGCTGAAGGAGCAGATCACTTGCTTGGGTGGAGAAGCCCAAATTTTGTGTATCGACCAGCAGCAACCAGCAACATCAAAGTCCTCTTAAAAAACTACAAGCTCTCAGACGACATCGCATTTCGTTTCTCAAACAAAGGATGGGAAGAACACCCGCTCAGCGCAGAAAAGTACGCGCAATGGATTAATGAAGCAAACGGAAACGGCGAGCTCATCAACTTGTTTATGGATTACGAAACCTTTGGCGAGCACCAATGGGAAGACACCGGCATCTTTCAGTTCTTAGAACACATGCCTCGCGCAGTGCTCGACCACCCACACAACGATTTCGTTACTGTTTCTGAAGCAGTTCAGCGCTATGAAGTACGCGGAGAATATGATGCTCACAACTTCATTAGCTGGGCTGATATGGAAAGAGACTTATCAGCGTGGCTGGGCAATAATATGCAGCACTCAGCAATTAATTCACTTTACAAGCTAGAAAAACGAGTAAAAGCGCTTGGTGACGAAAGTCTTATAAACGACTGGCGCGGATTAACTACTAGTGACCATTTTTACTATATGTGTACAAAATGGTTTGCTGACGGGGATGTACATAAGTATTTCAACGCGTACGACAGCCCATACGAAGGGTTCATCGCGTTTATGAATGTCATTCACGACCTTGAACGAAGAGTCAAGGAACGCGAGCAACTGCTCGCGGTGGCGTAAGGGGCGCCCAAAAAAAATAGAGGTGAGAGATGGCAACTACAAAAAAACGCGCTAAAAGCGCAACGACAGATTCTACTACTACAGCAGCCGCTGCTCCAAAAGCAGCAAAAAAGGCAGCTAAGAAGTCAACGACGAAGAAAGCAGTAAAAAAGACTGCAAAGAGAGCTACCAAGAAAAAAACAGCAAAAAAAGCTACGACTAAGAAGACCACGAAAAAGTCTTCTACAAAAAAGTCAGCTCCAGCTGCTCAAGAGAAAGCAGCAAAGGCAGCAGCAAGTGCAATGAAGGACATTATTGCTCGCGCAAGAGACCACTTTAGAAAAGCACCTAAAGAACACACGTTCTTTGTTGCTGATGGTCGCACCATTCAGGACTTGCGAGAACTTGCTGAAGCCCTTGAAGAAATGGCCGATCACGTCTTTGCACATCACGTTAACGAACACCGTCACGACTTTGCAAACTGGGTTCACGAGGTTCTTCAAGAACGAGCACTCGCTGAGCAACTACGCGAAGCACAACGACACCCTGAGAGTCATCAACGGGTGATTTACAGACACATCGTTCGCCGGGCGTGGTAACAGTGTCAGACACAGCGTTCCACTTCAGTGATGGCTCAAAAGCCGAGACACTCAAAGAACTTGTTTCCATTTTGCAAAAACAAGATAGTTCCGTAACGGCAAGACACATCACGTCTGATCGGAACGATTTTGCACAGTGGATTACGCACGTACACAACGACCAAGCGCTCGCCGCAGAAGTCCAGAAGTGTCGTACCCCATATGAAGTAGCGTCTGTGATTGACAAAAAGATTAACCCGCCGCCGGTAACGTCTCAACTCACGCCGCTTAAAGAAAAGTTGCGCGCTATTGCTCCCAAGCCAACGCTTGCAACCGCAAAGCCCACACCTTCACAACAAGCACCTGCCCAAAAGCCTGAGCCGCAACAAGAACACCGTTTTGTAGCGCCGCACTCGACTGCGCCGGCTACAAAAGCTCCTGAGTGGACTCCGAGCACACCTCTTCCGACAAGAAGTGGTGTGACTATAAAGAACAATCCTCACGTGCGAGATTTCGTGCTTGGCCTTATTATCGGGATCGTGATTGGTGTTTTGGCGTACGGGTTACTATTGCAGGTTGTGTAGATGACCAAGCCCCAAACAGTCATTGAGGCTTCTTGGGAAGTAGTCAATAAAGTTGGAGGCATTTATACTGTTGTCCGTACAAAAGCAGAACTTTTAGTGAATACGTACAAGCAATATGTTCTTGTTGGACCTTTGTTTCCGGGAAGACACAATGTCGAGTTTACAGAACAAGCGCCTCCTGAACGATACGTTCATGTATTTGAGGAATTGCGCCAAGAAGGTATTCAGTGCGTGTATGGCGTCTGGAATATTCCCGGTAATCCACAAGTCGTATTACTCAACGCACAGCACAGCCATATTGATGTGAACGCAGTAAAGGGTCAGTTGTGGGAGCAGTTCGGAGTTGATTCGTTGCGTGCAGCATACGAGTATGATGAACCATTGCGTTGGGCGTGGGCTGTTGGACGATTCATGGAGCTTATGCAAAGTTCTACTGATGAGCCTATCGTCGGACACTTTCATGAGTGGATGGCAGGCCTTGCATTACTGTATTTGCGTATGAAAAAGTCTCGTGTGCGCTCGGTATTTACAACGCACGCAACCATGCTTGGAAGAACGATTTCTGGTTCTACAGATATTAATTTGTATGACTCCTTGCCAGACCTTGATTTTCCTCGGCTCGCAAAAGAACTTCATGTAGAGGATAAATATACCACAGAACTTGCGTGCGCAAAAAACGCTCACGTATTCACCACTGTTTCTGAAATAACTGGTATTGAGGCTGAGCACGTGCTGCTTCGAAAGCCTGATGTGCTATTGTTTAATGGTATTTGCCGCAGCCAGTATCCGGACGTTAATGACTCCTCGCCCATGCATATTCGTGCTCGCGAGCGTATGCGTGATTTTCTTAATTACTACTTTTTTTCTCATTACTCGTTTGATCTTGAGCATAGCGTAACGTTTTTTGCTTCGGGACGCTATGAATATCGTAATAAAGGTCTTGATGTATTCACCAAGGCTCTTGGTAAACTTAATTATGAACTCAAAAAAGTTCCTGATAGCAAGACGGTTATCGTGTTTTATTTTATTCCTGGAGACACTCAGGGCATTAAGACCGAGGTGTTAGAGGAGCGCCAAGCGTTTTCTGCAATGCAATCATATCTTGACAAAAATGCTGATGATGTTGTTCGCCGCATCATGCGACAAGCTCAACGCATTGATTCGTTGTCCGCTAAGGATATTTTGTCTGAAGAGGCCTATCAGCACGTAAAGCAACTGGCTAAAGCTCTTGCGCACGCAGGAAATCCTCCGTTAGTAACCCACAACATTCCTGGTGAAGAACATGATCCGATTGTTGCTGGTTTTCGTGCGCACGGATTGCTCAATCGCGCAGAGGATAAGGTAAAGGTTGTTCGCTACCCTGTATATCTTACTGGTAAAGACGGCTTGCTCGACCTCACCTATGATGAAGCTGTTGCTGGTTCACATCTGGGTGTCTTTCCAAGTTATTATGAGCCGTGGGGATATACTCCTATGGAGGCTGCTGCTATGGGTGTTCCAGCTATCACTACTGACCTTGCTGGTTTTGGACGATTTGTTCAGACGCAACAAGAAAAGGGCGTGTTTGTGCTCAAGCGCTATAATCGCTCCGAACAAGATGTGGTTGAAGATTTATTTGTCATGCTCAAAGAGTTTTGCCAAAAAAATCGTTCTGAGCGCCGAGAGCTTAAAGCTGCTGCTCAGAAGTTAAGTGAGCAAACTGATTGGCAAGTGTTTATCAAGCATTATTATGATGCGCACCAGAGGGCTTATGAGAGTAAAGACTAGTATCTTAGGCGGGCTTGCGCTCATATTCGTTGCCGTTGATGGCTGGGAGAAAGAAGTTATTGTTGCGAGTGCTCCAACCACGATGTACACTGTTTTAGGTGTGGCGCTCGCGTTATTGTGCGCATTGTTTGTCGCTATTACGATTCGTTATGGTCTTATGCGGTAATCGCGCCGTATTTTTCTGTTCGAACGTCCTTAATTCCTCGTTGTGTGAGCGCTTGTTTTACTGTGACAACCATTGGTGTGGGTCCGCATAAATAGTATGCAGCGCTAGGAAAGGATGCTAGCATGAGCTCGTCAACGCGTCCTTTAAGACCTTTCCACGTTGGTTCTGGGCGCGTGAGTGTAATGTGAACTGTGAGGTTGAGCGTTTGCGTAAGGCGTGCGAGTTCTTCATGCAAAAGAATGTCTTTTTCGTAGCGAAATGCTGCAAGAAGAGTGATGTTGTGTGGTGTTTGCACGCTTTCAAGGTGTCGTAAGTAGCCAATAAATGGAGTGATTCCTGTTCCTGCCCCAACAAGGACTGCTTGTTCATCTTGTAGGGTGAACTGTCCGAACGGCCCGAGGATGTGCATTGTCGTGCCCGCAGCGAGTGCGCACAGGTGAGGACTCACAAGACCTTGTGGTTGTGCTTTGACAATGATTTCTAGGTGTTCTTGGTGCGGTGCGCTTGCAAGGCTGTAGCTTCTACGCACTGGCTTTTCTTCTATCGTTGTTTGTACGACAATAAATTGTCCTGGTTCGTAGTCAAATCCTGCTGGTTTTTTTAATAGGATGCTATTCGTATCGGAGGTGAGCGCAGTGTTTTTTATGACGTGAACTTCTTGCATAAGCATGTAAAGTCACTATCCTTTTTTGTGTGTTGCGCTTTACAAAAGGGTATGTTTAAAAACGACATTGTCGTAAATACATATGGTGAGTAGTGTGAATTCTGTGAAGTGTGTATACCCTGGCGAGCACGAACGTATTGAGCGAGAAAGCGATAATCCTCATGTATTTGTTGCTGACCATGGTTCGTATTGGTTTGTTGGGGCACACAATAATACTTCTGCGTATAACGGGCTAGGGTTTCTTGATTTATCATCATATCAATTGCATAAAGTGTTATTTGATGTGCGGTGTCAGAACGCCCGTGTTTCTGCAGTGCAAGTCCTCCCGCTTCAGACTGTTCGTGTGTCTGATCTTGGGCGTGAGCGTTTTTTCTTTCATGACCGTCTTGCGTGTTATTCTTTTGAGGGTTCTGGAGTTGTAGATTTATTTTTGGATGTTCGCAACACTAATGATTTCGAAGCGTTTTCTCGTGCTCATTCTTGGGAGGTGCTGTCAAGTAATCCTTGGACTGTCCGCGTTACTGGACGCGACGGTGTTTCCTTTGTGTTTGTGTGTTCTCGCAAGCTTGAACTTGTAGAAGGCGAGTGGGTGGGTACACCAATTTCTTTTGATGCTGCACGCAGTGGTCGCGATGAGTGGTTTTCAGAGTTATTTTTGCGTGGTCACGACTCGTTTCGGGTAGTGATCGCTCCTGAGGATCGATTGTTTGAGGCAAAGCAAGTCTTAGCGCATCAGCAGCACTGGGAAGACTCTGATGCTGTGTGGACTGGTGATATCGCGCTTGGAGTTGCAAGCGCTTCTGTTGATGCTCTTCTCACTCAAACACCTAATGGTGCTGCTGGCATCCTTGCAGGCCTTCCTTGGTTTTTTCAGATATACACTCGTGATGAGGCAATTGCTTCTGGGGCGTTGATTGCGTCAGGAAAGCATCATCTTGCGGGACGTATATTGTTGCGCGAGATTTCTGTTATTCTTCCTGATGGACGTATTCCTAATCGTTTTCCTCATTCTGAAACAGGTTCTGCTGATGGTGTGGGATGGGCTTTTTTGCGTCTGCACCAACTCTACAGCGAGCACCGTGATGCGCTCTCTGAGGAGCAGTGGCGTTTTGTGCTTGAGCAAATAAAGACGTCTCTTTCGCGCCTGACCCTGGGATGTTTCGGAGTCCTTATTGAGAGTTTGCCGCAAGAGACGTGGATGGATACTACTGGTGGCGTTGGCGACACGCGTGTTGGGTCTCGCATCGAGATTCAAGCGTTAACATTGCGGATGTTGCGGTTTGCTCATGAGTTGTGCAACGAATTTGGTCACGATTGTTGTGAGGATCTTCGTTCTCGTGAACGCTCCTTACTCGCCACTACCAAAGAACATTTGTTTGACGGAGAGCACTTATTTGATGGATGCATTAAGGGCGTTCCTGACAAGACTATTCGCCCAAATGCTTTGCTTGCGCGTTATATTTATCCTTGGCTTTTGTCTGATGATGAATGGATGGCAGTTGCGGATTCGTTGCTCAAAGAACTATCTACTTCTTGGGGTGGACTTACTACTATTGGTTTGTCTCACGAATTATTTGTTGATACACACACCGGAGAAAATGACCGTTCGTATCATCGCGGGGATTCATGGTTTTTTGTGAATAATCTTATTGCTGCTTCCCTGGTATCACTTAATGAAAAATATCATTCGTTTGCCAAAGCAGTTTATGCTGCTTCAGAAAAAGATTTGCTCTCGTTAGGAGCTGCTGGTCACGCATCAGAAATCAGTAGTGCTGCTCGTTTAGAAGCGTTTGGTTGTTGGTGTCAGGCGTGGAGTGCTTCTTCGTTTATTGAGTTGTCCTTAGCTCTTGGCCGGCGCTGAGGTTGGCGCTTTTGTTTCTTCTTTGGGAGTGTCTTGTGCTTTGAGTGCTTCGTCGATGTCTGTTTCTGAGTATCCTTGTTCGAGAAGCTTTTTTCGTACAGCAGTGTCTTTGAGTCCTTGTAGTTTGTGTATGCGCATCATGTTTTTGATTGCAAGGAGTTCTTCTTCTCGTTCCATCTCTGCTATTTGTCTTAGTACTTGTGCGCGCACATCTTCTTTTCTAAACTTTGATGTATACCATGCTCCAAGTTCTTTTTTGTGCTTGTATGCATACACTCCTAGTCCTATTGCTCCTGTAGCAAACACTCCGAGCACGATGGCAAGGATTATCCATGAGAACTCTGTTTCTTCTTGTGCAAATATTTCTGCATTAAGGAGCACTCGTTCTTCTACTCCTAGTGAGGTAAAAATAATGCTGTTTGCTGTGGTATGATTTTCTCCTTGGGGAGGAACGATTTCTACGCTAATATTTCTTGTTTCTCCTGGAAAGAGTGATAAAAACACATCGGAAACACTTACGAAGGGATCTGGTGTTCTCAGACGTACTTCTACGTCTATTCCCTCGTCAAGCAGGTTGCGAATTTGTATGGACTCTCTTTGTTCTAATTCTGTAATGCTTATTTGTTGTGGAAATACCTCGAATGGTCTGTTTGAGAATCGTTGTATGTTGACTGCGAAAGGGATGTTGAAGCGTACTCTGTTGGCTACGCACTCGATTGTTCCTTCATAAATTCTGTTTTCTGTTTCTAGTACTGCAAACCGTACGGGGAAGTTATATGTGGTGGAGTTTATTGCGTTGATGTTAAAGGTTGCTGCGCTGCTGATTCCTGGTGTTTCCCATTCTAGTGAGCACACGAATTCGTGATTGCTTTTTTCTACTTGGAACGGGAAGGTGTAGGTGCTTCCAAAGACGGTGAGTCTTTCTGAGAGTGTGATGCGCAGAGTGGGCGCGCTCTCAAGGATGATGGGTACGCGTAGGTATTCATCTTGGTCTTTGAGCAGTCTGAGATATCCTATTTCTGAGACGTCATCGTTTGTTCTCAGGGTGAGCGGCACTCTTCTCATGCTGTAGGCTCCAACAAAATCTCTTTGCTCTACTTCTATGTATGGTCTAAGACTCTCAGAAAGCTCCAAGGAAACGTCTTCTAGATCAAAGATGGTTGGGTTTGTGATATCTACTTCTACGCGTTCTCGGTTCATGAGGATGACGCTCGGGTTTGCGACAAGCAATGGTCGTGCGTTGTTTTTGAGCACATAAAATGCCATGGCATTTCGCTTGACATCTTCGAGTATCATGGTAGTGTTTGCTAGGTATTCTGCTACGACGTCTGCTTCTGTGAGGTCTTCGTCGCTTACGTTCAGGCTGGTCGCGTCTTCGTTGAGTGATACCCATCGTTCTGCGTCAAGGATTGCTTCTGCTGTTCTGTCGTATCCTCGTTGCAAGAGCGCCATGACTGCATACCCTGTGTTGATGATGTCGTGTGATACTGTGTCTGTGACGCGTGCGCGCAAGTTGTTGTATTCATCATCGTCTACTTCGTAGTATGTTCGTTCGTAGTAGGTGTCAAGCATTCTCCATGCTCCATCGTTTGTTTGGTAGTAACGCAGGTTTGTGATGATTGCTTGTTGGTTGTTGGTTGTTGCGTACAGGTAGAGTGCGTCGTTTATGACGTTTCTTGCTCCAAGTAGGCTGCTTCCTGCAGTTCTGTCCGGTTTGACAAGTGTGTTAAGATGGTTGAGTGCTGCTGTTCGTTGTCCGGGCAGCAGCGGAGTGTTAACCGCAAACAGTGATGTTCGTAGGTCGCACGTGATGTTTTCGTTATTTTGCGTCCAGCAAGGTGGGGGTATGGTGTACGTGAAGTTGTCTCCTTGGTATCCTACGAGTTGTTCTCCGAACTCGTTTCTAAAGCTCACTATAATGTTTTCTGTGCATACCACGCTTGTGTATGCATTGTATTCGGGTCGAAAACTTATTTCTCTTGTGTCCGGGTGTTTGTTGAGAGTAAATATTACGGGTAATCGGTCTTTGTAGTCGTACACACAACTCGTGTTAAGAGTGTTGTTCAGGTTTAATGGGTGGTCTTGTATGCGTACCGTCCAGTTTTGTCCTGTCAAGTAATTTTGTGTTTTTTCAAGATATATTCTTCCGTCGTGTTGTATTCGTAGGTCCTCAAATCCAGCTTTGTTGAGTAAGAACAAGATATTTGCTGTCGTGCTTACGCGGCATTGTTCTTGTGGCCAGCATTTTCCTTCTTCGTCTCTGTTGTCTCGTAAGTATTCGAGCGCGTTGTTTATGCGTTCAGGAAATATTTCTGGAAATGCAGAGAGTACGAGTAGACCATAAGCCGTGTCTAGAGGAGTTTGCCATCCTCCGTCAGTAAATTGTGTTTCTACTACTCTGTTGAGTGTTTCTGAGAATTTGTTGATGCGTATTTCTTGTGATAGTTTTCTGTTTTCTCCTTCTGTGACGTAGTCTGCTTGTACGAGTGCTCGTGTGCAGTCAAGTTGCTCAAGGTTTATGCTTCCAACGTAGCAGTTGAGTGGTCCAAACTGCCATGCTTGCACATCGACGAATTCGTTGGTGTCTTGGCAGAGTACTGAGAGTCTTAGAGGAACGTTTGTTGTTTCAAGGCAGGCAAAGAAGATGAGGTCTTCATTTTCAAGATATGTGGGAAAGGGATCGTTGATGACGTATTCGTTGTCTGGGCGCACTAAGAAAATGTCTTCTCTAATGTTTGCTTCATAGGATGCAATGGCTGTGGGGAGCAGTAGTACTAAGAAGAGTATGCCAATGATTGCTCTCACCTCTCGCTTGTTCATTGTGTATAGTTGTCTAGGTATGTGTGTAGTTGATCGATGTGTGTTTTGAGTTGTTCTTTGAGTTGTTCTGGAAGTGCTTCGTAGGCTGTAAGTGTTGTTTCGTACGCTGAGGAGATGGTGTTGATGTCTCCGTTTGCGTTGATGGTTTCATATGCATTGTTTAGTGTTTGTATGAAGTGTTGTTCTTGCTCGTTTATTTTGAGGTGCTCGATGATGTCTCGTACTGTTGCTTGTTGGCTTTCAGGAAGTTCTTGGTATATCGCAATAATTTCTGGTGTTATGTGTGCTGCTTGTGCTCCTCTTCCTTGGTTGATTGCGTCAAGTGCTTGGTGTGTGAGTTCTGTGAAGTCTTCAAAGAGGTGTGACTGCTGTCGTTTTTTGCTTACTTTTCCTCCTGCTACGATTCCTACAAGGAATATTCCGAGTAAAAAAATGTAAAGTATTCCTCGCATAGGGTTTGCTTCTCCAAGGCGTATCGTGACAAACCCTAGTAGTCCTGGTGGGTCTTGGAGTTGCTCTGGAACTACAAGGGTGTATCCTGGCGATCCTGTACGTGTTTCTGCCCAGTAGCCGTATTCTTCACTGTGAAATCGTAAGACAGGGTTTGCTCTGAGAACGTCGTAGTCGCCTTGTATGCTGAGTCTGCTCACGTCTTGTGCAAGTGTTTGCGGTATGAATTCTACTGCGTAAGAGTCTTCTGGAGCAGTCACTTCTTTTTTGATGATGACATAGTCTTTGTTCGTGTTTTCGTATACTATCGTTACTGATTTTGTTGTTGTACGGATAATGACGTCTTGGCTTGTTTCTTGTATGCTGTGTCTGTATTGTCTTGCAAGGCGCTCGTCTTGTACTCCTCGTACTTCTAGAAATTGCTCTGTGAAGTCTTCTACGTCTTGTGGTTCAGGATATGTGATGCGTGTTTGTTCGTCTCGTATGCGAACGTCTTTTGGTGCTTGTGCAAGGATGTTTGCAAGTTGTGTTTCTGTTGCTGTATCTATTCGTCGTAGTGCTTGATCGAATTCATCGTATAGGCCAAGCGTTTTGAGCACTTCGTCTTTTGTTGCTGAGAGCTGCAGGTTGAATCGTCTTTGAGTGAGTTCTTCTCGTGCTTGTGCTCTTTTTTCTTGGAGCGTGTTTTGCGTTGTTGCTTGTGTTGGGACTATTTGGTTTACTTCACTTGTTTGCTCAGGTTCTTGAGGAGTTTCTTCAACAGCTTTCTCTTCAACTTCTTCTTCTACGACTTCTTCTTCAATTTCTTGTGTCGGTTGTAGAGTGTACACTTTTGTTCTGTCGCGCACCATTTCTATTGTTTCTGTGATGCGTTGTTCTCCTTGGTGTGTGAGTGTAAGGGTGTAGTTTCCTCTGAGCTGTTCAAACGTTACAAGTCCTGATGATGCCGTGGTTTTTGTTTCGTTGTACCCTGTTTGTGTCAGTCGCACTGTTGCTCCTTGCACAAGGTCTCCATTCGTTTTTCTCACCACCACGTCTAGTGTGAATGATGGTGTTGTGACCTCAAAGTTTTGTGTAGTGCTCTTTTGTTCTCCTTCTGCGTCCGTTACGATAAGCGTTGCGCTATGAGGTCCTTCTTCGAAAAAGTAGTGCAATACGTTTCTGCCGCTACTCGTTGTTTCATCTGAGAACAACCATTGATAGGTATACGGCGCTGTGCCTCCTGTGGCTGTTGCGTTAAATTGTGTTGGTCTGTTAACGTGTGCTGGTTGATGTACAAAGTTTATTTCTAGCGGCGGCTTTTCTATGACAGTAAATGTTGCTGTTGCTGTTTGTCCGTCTGCTTGTATGCGTGCTTGATAGGCTCCTGGTTGTTCTGGAATGTAAATCAAGTTCACGCTGCTTTCTAGTGGTATCGTGTATGTGTCAACCACTTCTGATTCTCGCAAGATGTCTAGCGTTGCAGTGACAGTTCGTGTTGAGGTGACTGCGAGTTGTACGGTTTCTTGTGTTTCGTATGTTTGTTTGTTCGTGCTTAAAGTGAGTTGTACTGGTGGTTGTTCTTGAGCCACAGTAAAGCTTGTGGTGTCTTGTGTGGTGTTGCTTGCTACTGTTAATTCGTAGAGTCCTGCTTGGAGTGTTAAGCCAATACTGTTTGTGGTTGTTGTGGTGTTTGTGTGCGGCGTTCCGTTTCTTGTGAGTACCACTGTGTACTGTGTGTGGTTTGCATCCCACGTTGCAGTTACTTGTGCAGGTAGCGTTGTTGTTGTGATATCTTCTGTTGGAGCTGTGATAGTGATTGCTGTTGCTAGGGGTATGAGTGCGAGCAAGATGAGGAGTTGGAAAAGTTGTTTCATAGGAGGGGGTGGTACCTCCGAGTGATTTCTGGGGTGGTGATAAGCGAGTAAAAGTTTTCGTATCCTGCAATCAGGGTGTGGTGTGAGTAGAGTGTTTCGTCTTCGAGTAGTCTTCTGTGTAGTTGTTGTGGGGTGATGCTGTCTGTTGCTGGTTCTTGGTTTACTATGATGAGTTCGTCTCGTGTTTCGTGGTATAAGATGATGTCGTGTGGTCGGGCTTTGAGCTTTGCAACTTGTTGCTTGATGTCTTCTGTGAGGCTTTCGTATTTGCTTGTGTGATTAAGCGCTAAGAGAAGTACTGCTCTGTTGTCATCAAGGTTTACTGAGCACAAATGGCTTCTTCCTACTTCGTGTCGTTTGAGAATTCCTTTGTCAACGAGCGTGCGTACTGTTTTGTGTACGTTCGGATATGCTTTTCCTATGCGGCGCGCTATCTCGTTAATACTGTAGATGGCGTTTGGGTTCTCTCCATAGGCTGAAAGGATCTCTTGCTCAGCAGTCACTGTAGTGAGTTTCTGTTCAGAGTAATATAAAAAGCTATCGTGTTTTGTATATCATTATACACTTTTGGTACAATATCTTTTTTGTTTTCACTGAACAAGAACAACAATCCAGAACATTTAAATACGAACATAACTACTCTTAAGTAATGAACGAAATTGTTGTGTTTCCCATCATTGGACTGCCAATAGCACTGATTGCAATATTTGGTGTGCTCGCAGATCTTGAAGCACTCGCATATGAGGTTTCTGAGCGCACAGTAGAATTTGCTGATGACGCAGTAAACGCTCTTGACTGCGCATACGAAGCACGACCACTCACCAAGTGTTCACCAGGACTTATTAACGCAGATTTTTCTGAAGAAATAGCCCGCACCAACGAGCAGTTGCGCTCCTTGAATAACTAAAACCATTCTTGTTTTCTTCCTACAAGGTAAACTAAAGGTAAGAGCACAACTAGTGTTATGCCAAACAGCTCTATTCTGTTTTGCCGCGCAAACACCCATCCTTCTCGAACAATATTGTCAACAACAATACTTCTGAGCACGTTTTGTGAAGACACTCCATACAGTGTTGGGAGGCGCGTGAGAGGACCGTTTTGTTCTGTAATATAGCTTACTTCCCACGTACCACCAGGAGCGATGACAGGAACGCGCCACTGACCGCGCGATTCTGGAAGCTCAGTGATTTCTGAGAAGAGATGGTGATCATCTAAGTACTCAACAAGGGTTGATCCTGACAGCGGATTGACTCCAAGGTTTTGTACGCGCAGCGTGATACGTACTTTATCGTCATCTCTTAGCGAGACACGTTTTTGTATGTAGATGCGTTCATCAGGAATAAATTGTCTCACAAACGGAATTTCTTGTGAAAAAAATGTTTTTCCGTCAGCTCGCAGCGTTGCGCGCGGAAACACATCAAACCCTGCGGTGTCTGTATCTTCGAGTGTTGTTTCATACGAGAGCACTACTGAGTTTCGTGCAGGAAGGTCTCCTTGCCAACGTAAGTCATTGTTTGACATAAACCCTGTGGGCAGTGTGTCTTCTACAGCATATCGCTGTATACGCTCTCCGAAATTATACAAAATAAGCATCACAGTTACAGGCTCTCCGGGAACTGCAATGGTGTCTGAGATTCGTTTTCGTATCGCATAGTCTGCTGAAAGAAATTCTGATGTTCTGTTAAGGGTTTGATTAGTAAAGTTGAGCTCTTCAATTGGAACCAAAAGGTCTTCTTCAGTAAATCGTTCGAGTGTGTTGTTATCAAATAAGTCCACGCGGCTGATGTATACTTCACTTTCAAGCCAATAGACAAGTCCTTCTGCGCTGTTATAGTCAAGTATGTCATGTACGAAGAATCCGTTTGCATCAAGGATGCGTGGACTGTCAGAGTCCACTACTTGCCACTCATCAAGGATTTGATTCGGGTCAAGCAATGGCGTTTTGAACACGCGCAGAGATTCTATTGTGTATTGAAGCGTAGTCGGGTTTTGTAGTGTTACTGAGATGAGTCTTCCGTCCCTTCCGGTAACGGTTGAGTCTTCAAGCGGCGCTTTTTGTAGTTCGCCAAAGATGTCACTGTAAATGCGCGTGGTGCGTTTTGACAAGCCCGTATACAATACCCCTCGGTTTCGAAGTGTGGGAGGTTCTGTGGTTATTCCAATGATTGCATATGAAAAGTCTCTTGAGGAAAATGCTGGTATCCGTCTAAACGACAGACTGTTTTGATCAATAGTCGCATCCCCTCCCAAGTCAAGAATGTCAAGTCCGAGCAAGTCGTAAAAAAGTCTGACGTCAAATAAGTCGCTGTCTGAGGGGTTGTAAATTGTTCCTGAACCATTGACTTGTACAACCCAGTACGTGTCCAGGTAGTTGGTTATTTTTCCTGTTTCCTCAATTTCTACGCGTACAGGATCCGACGCAAGGGCGACTGGAAGTAAGATGAGTGCGCAAATAATGAGTGCCCATTTCATATTGTCACCTCGGACCATATTGTTGTTGTGGAGGTTGCTGCTGGTAATACTGTTGTTGTGGAGGCTGTTGTTGCCATCCTCCGGGTCCTTGTGTTTGCACAGGTTTTCTTCCAGATGATTTTGAGCGCTTTAGTGAGAGTATGAACACACCGACTAAGAGCATGATAATAATTATCCAAAATACGTTTACTGCGCGCACACCAATCGTTGGGAGCGGGATGCGCGAATACTCGACAACTCGGTTGTCGCTGTTTCGATCCCAGGAAACAACAGTGTTTCCAGTGGGCGTTCCAGAACTTACCGTTCCATCAGGCGCATACGTTACTGAATATCTCCTATCAAGGTAAAATTCTGTATTTTCGTTAACAATAGGAATAGTTGTTTCTTCTCTTGGCAAGCGAATTTCATAAAACAAGATTCCCGAGGGAGAAAATTCCATCTCGTACGTCATGGTAAAGTCGTAGTAAAAGTTTGGAAGCAATGGATTCCAGAGGTGTACGCTCAGGTCTGTTTCTCCTCCGCGTTCCATTACTCGCGTAGTAAGGTCTCCTGATGTTTCTGAGTGTGCACGAAAGTTATTAACGACAATAGGCGTTTTTGTGTCTCCTCGTTGCTCGTAGAGTCTAAAGTGTACTTCTCCTGGGATGATAGGCGTGAGGCCTGAATTTTTTATCCGCACGTCACGTTCTACAAGAATAGTGTCTCCTTGTATGGTGGCTGTAGTGTCGTATCGCTCAAACACCACTGTATTTGCTTGTGCTATGGGAATGAGTGCAAACAGGGAGAAAATAGTAAGTAAAAGGATTAATGTAGTTCTCTTGGTCACTGCTCCACTCATACGTATGTTTCTCTCCCGTTTTTGTCTTTAAAAACGTTCCGGATGTTTTCGGCTCTTCCGAATCTAGTTATTTGCGGTCTAGCTTTCGCGAGATGCGCGAAGTCATCATAAAGTTTGCAACGTTAATCGCGATGAGGAACACTACGATTGCAAGGTAGATCATTTCTCGTGATGTTGATGCGATTGCTGATACGACGCTGACGCCTTCAAACGTGTTTGCTCCGTCGATTGCACGCGGGTCCAGTCCTACAATGTATAGGTCTGATGGGCTAAAGTCGCCTGAACCGTTTACGGTGTAGTTGATGTAATACCAGTCAAGGCCGTCCGCGTCTTCTCGTGGTGCAAAGCTTGTTGAGATGTTTGTTCTCAAGCCTGCGTCCCATTGATATGCGATACCGTCGAATTGTCCTGTTACTGGACTATCAGCGTTTGGTGTTGGTGAGAAGTTCCATGCTTCAAAGTTTGATTGTACGAAGTCGTAAACAGTTACCGTCATGTTTTGTGGTGTGTGTCCGTTTCCTCTGTTGCGGACTTCTGTTCTGATGTGGTACATGCTGTCGCCTGCGTCAATAACGCGTTTTTCGATTTCAAGCCAGTATCCGTTTACTACGTAGATGTAGTTCATGTATATGTCTGTTCCGTTTACTGTAAAGCTTGAGTTGACGATTTGGTCGTTGACGTTTGCAATGATCCAGTATGGTTTCATCCATACGATTGGTGGCGGTGCTGATGCGATGCTTCCGTCTGTGAAGTTAAATATCCACTGTGCTCCAAGCCACGTACGTGTTAGGTTGACTGTGTAATCTGGGAAGTATGTAGTGTTAAGGCCTGGTACCCGCTCGTTTGGGTCGAGTACTTCTGTTACCCACATGCTTACTTTTTCGAGTGTGAAGGTGATGTTTTCGTTCGTACCCACTTTTGGTTCTGATTGCCAAGTTACGTTTCTGTTTTCAAGGCTGTCTTGTGGTCTGATGATTCGTTTTGTTTCGTTAAACACAACGCTTGCTCGTGCGCGTACATCCAGAAGGTTGAGCTGTGATGCTGTGGTGTTGATTTGGTATGCGAGCGTTTGCGTCATTGCCAGGAATGTTCCTGAACTGTTGATTGTGTCTGGCGCTCTGATTTGGAAGGTAATGTTGTATTCTTCGCCAACAGGTATTGTTCCTCCGTTCACTCCCCAAAACCATGTTTTGTTTGAGGTGTTGACAACGTTTGCGTTGTCTGCGCTGATTGCAGAGTCTGTTGAGAGATTGTGAAGTGTGAAGTCAAAGGTTTGTGATACCGAGCCATTTACCACAGTGACGTTTTCTGCTCTCATGGTGATGTTGACGTTTTCAAGGTCCCCTACTGTTGCGATGTTTCTTGCGATAAGTTGCACCCAGAAGTATTCTCCTGAGAGTACTTTTGTTGAGAATTCTGGGTTTGTGTATGCTGTGTCAATATCAAGTGGTGGCGCTACTAGTAGCGATGATACGTTGTAGTCGTACACCGTGAATTGTCCTGATCGTAGTTCTGGGATGTGCAGGACTGCGTATGGGCGTGCAAGGTCTTGAATGGTAACGTTTACTTCTCCCGGGCTTATGAGTTGTCCTGGAGTGGTTACTTCTCCGATGATACTTACTGTTGCAAATGTCCATCCGTCGTTGTGTTCTGTGTCTTCTTTTGTTGAGACAAGATCAAATGTCATGTTCAAGATGGTTCCTGGAACTGAGATGTCTAATGATGTGTTTGTTTGGTTGCTAAAGGGGATTGCGACGAGTTGGTCGTGTTCTGAAGTGATGTTAAAGATGATGTGTGTGTTGTTTACGCGAACTGAGTCGTTTATTCCGTCTTCGTCAAGGTCGAGTTCGAGGTCAAAAGACGCTACTCCGATGGTGTCGTTAATTGTTTCAACGCTTCCGTCAACGTTTGGGAAGATCACTTGAAAGCCTTCTCGTTGGGTTAACGGCACTGCTCCGCGGTTGATAAAGTCTGATTCAAGTGATGCAACTTCATCAAGAATAACGTAAATATCAAATACTGTTTCGTCACCAGGGTTTGTGACAGTGATTACTCCTTCGATAAGGCTAAATGTTCGTTCTTCGATAAGGTCAAAGTCTGCTGCGAAGGTGACGTTTTGATTGACTGTTTCTTCAATGTATACATCAACGTGTGGTGCTGCGGTTGAGAAGGTAACAAGAAAGAGCAGTGCTAGTACGAACATGCCAACGCGTTGATAAACAGGGGTTGCTACCATAGTATAGGTTTCTGTACACTGATTGGGATATTTGTTATATATAAACTTATGTGTTTTTTCGCTGGTGATAGTGATCTATGTAGTCTGCGAGAATGTTAATTTGTTCTTGTACGTGCGCAAGACGCGCTTCAAGTTCTGCTAGGCGTTCTTCTGCTGTCATGTTAGTTGGTGTGCTTTCTCAATGAGTTGTTTTAAGCGTTTCTCTTGTTTGCGTAGTTTAAACGATACAATTGAGATGCGTATATGTATTCTTGCTGTGCGGGTGAAGAGTAATGAGATCAGTGCCATAATACCTACGCTAATCAGAACGCCAGTTCCATAGACGCTGCGTGGTCGCACTTCCAAAAGGATGCGTGTCGTGTCTGTTCCTGAGGGGTGCGTTACTGTTACTGCAACAACGTATTCTCCTGGTTCCAGCAATGAGGTTGGCACAATTACTGTGTCGTTTTCTGCGATGAGCACGTCACGCACTAATTCCCTATTGTTTCTTGATAAAACATACGTGATGCTTTGAGCTTGCGCAGTTCCTGAGAGGGTGAGTATGAGGTCGTCTCCTTGCCGCGTTCTGTATACTTGGTCATCAAGAAGTACGCGAAACGGCACGGTCGCGTCAAGTGATCGTTCCTCGTTAACAACCGCTTGTAGTCGCACACTATACTCTCCTGGTTCTAGGCGGTCCGTGTATAACAAACCTATCTCTGTTTGTTCTCCGGGGAGTACTTGCACTAGGCGCGGATACTCAATAGTTCCTATAGGTGTTGCTTCTTGTCGTACGTGTAGCGAGAGGTTGTAGTATGCAATCACGTTTCCAAAGTTTGATAGCTGTGCCGTTGCGGCCAGTGGTTCCTGTCTGAGAACGTCTTGTGCGCGCACATCAAGTGCGGGGTGTAGTCGAGGCGTTCCTGTTACCGGAATGCGCAAGGTAAATGCGTCTTGTCGTTGTCCATTGCTGACGAGTTCATATCGCAGGAGATGCGTTTCCGGGCCAAGGGCTGAGGGCACTCGTCCGCGCACTTGCACGTTGCGGCTTTCTCCAGGTCTGAGTGCTATGGTGGTTGCTGAAATCGTGTGTGTGTCTTGTAGATAGCGGGCGAATTCGTGTAGTTCAAGTGTTGCAGTGATGGGTCTTGGATCATCATTTACTATGGTGAACACGTGATCAAACTGTCCTCCTTCAACGTCCACGACTGTTGGTTGCACGTAAAGTGCTAAACATAATAGTGTGAGCGCGAGAATACTTACTCTCAACGACCCTCTCATACTAGCTCTGCCTGCACAGAGCCATATAAACCTATATCACTCTTAGCCAGGAGTTACTGATAGAAGGGAGCATACCATGACGTTGGTAGTGTTGAGAGCGTAAGAAGAGCTGCCGAGACGCCTACTGTTGCTTTTGCAGCGACTGTTTTTGCTCGTTCATACCATGATCTGCGCGGAGGAACTATTGCGGAGCTTTGAGTAATTGACGTTTTGACTTTTGCTTTAGGGGCTGAGTACTGGTTCATGCGCTTGTTGAGGCGTTCAACAAGTGTTGCTGCTTTTTCGTCAAATTCTTTGTTTGTTTTACGTTTGTTTTTGAGATAGGAGTTATTTTCAAGCCAGTCTTTTGTTAAGGCGAGGTCATCAAAGCTTGTTTGGTTATCATCAAGAAACGAATGTATTTCTTGTATACGTGTGTCGTATCGTGCAAAGTTTGTGCTGATAAGATCGTATGCGACTGTTGCTTGTTGTGGCCGGTACGGTGCTCGTACTGCGTCTATGTGTTCTATTACGTCGCTAAGTTCTGAGCGTCGTTGTCGTTTCAGACTCAGTGCGAGGTCATCTAGTCGCTCAATATTGGCTGCGGTGAGTGGTTGTCCTGCGTATGCGTTGAGCTCTTGTGCTGTCGTATCGAGTTGTGCGTACACGTCTTCTCGTTTAACAAAGCGTTGTGTGCGTGTGTGCTCAAGCTGTGTGATAAGGTCGTCAATAGTCACACAACTACTGTGTGTTTTGCCTTTTAGAAGCGTTTAGGAATATTTTCCGGAAACTTTTCAGTTATTCCTTCTTATATTCAACATAGCCGCACTTGCCGCAAGTACGTCTGGTTTTGTGTTCAGCAAGCAAAAAGCCGGTACCGCATTTCATGCAGCTTTTGTTTCGTACGACTTTTCCGCCTTCTACTTTAAAAGAATCTTTGTATGCCATTTAGTTTTCCTCAGGTGTTTCTTCAGCTTCTTCTGCTTCAGGTTCAGCAGCTTCTTCTGCTTTTGGCGGTGCTGCAATGACGTGCTTTTCTTGAAGGTTTTTTCTCTCAAGTTTTTCAAGGGTCGCTTTGTCAGTATAGCATCTGCATGTTACGTATGCGACGGTGTCGCCGTACTGTGCATCAATAGTGTCGATGATAAGCAAGTCTTTTTTGACTCCGAGCTTGTCTGCAAGAGCAGGGATGAGTTGTGCGCGCGTAGGAGTTGTTCCTTGGTAGAATATGCGAACGCGTGCTTCTGACCGCTTAAGCAGTGGGAGTTCTTGTTTTTCTGAAATTGTGATTTCCATGAGTGTTACCGTACCTTAATGGCGTATTCTCCTTTTTGTTCTACGCCCATATTTTGTGCTACTTGTGATCGTTTGATATCTATGAAGTAGGCTCTTCCTTGCCAATTCGTGGTGTATTCGCCGATGTTTCCTTTTTGCTCAGTGATTTGTGGTTGTGTGAGCAATCGTTTTGTTTTTTTGTGTGCGAGTTGTTTTGCCATTGTATTATACCAATAGACCGATGAGGTCTCGTGAAGTGATTATTCCTACAGGAGATGCGTCATCCATGACGATGATGCGTCTGAATGTGTGTTGTTTCATAAGCGCTGCCACTTCCATGAGTGTTGCGTCTTTTTGTACAGTAAAGACGTCTTTTGTCATGATGTCTTGTGCGGTGATGTGGTGTACGTCTTTTCCGTGTGCGAGGACTTTTCGAAGAATGTCTCGTTCAGTAACGATTCCTGCCAGGTTGTTTTCTTGCATGACAACAAGACAGCCGATGTTTTTTTCGTCCATTAATGTTGCAATCGCGTGAAGTGTCGTAGTTGGCGTTGTTGTCACGACAGGACTTGACATGTATTCTTCTGGTTTAATCATTTAAGGTCCTCAGCTGCCCATTCCATTTTTCCAAGTCCTTCTTGACGCATGGTCAAACCGATTTTTGGGTTGGTAATGTCCTTGTATGATACTGCGATGATGCGCGCGCGGCACACATCTCCGATTTTGAGTACGCGTCCAGTGTCTTTTCCTGCAAGCGTTTTTTCTTTGTTAAATGAGACGAAATCGTTCATTGTCTGGCTGATGTGAATCATGCCTTCGAGTGGTCCGAGCGTGATGAACGCTCCGAATTCTGCGATGTCTCTGATAACTCCAACTACTACTTCTTGAAGTTCTGGTCTGAATACGAGTAGGGTGAATGTTGTTTGAAAGTAAGATGCTCCGTCTCCCGGGATAACGATTCCTTCTCCAATCTCTGCAACGCCTTCAACGCCTATGACGATACCCAGGGTTTTTGAAATAAAACCGTCGTATTTTTCTTTAATTTGTGCGGTGATTGCTACTCTGAGATCTGATCCGAACTGTGCTGGTGGCACGCGGATGTGGTCTTTGACTGTTATCTTGTAATACATTCGTCCTCCGGGATTTACGGCACGTGACGCAGCAATCGTTTGCTTCGCATTGCCAAAACAGGTATTTTGGCTTTTCGTGCTCGTTGTTGCAAGGCCTTGTCTTGCGTGACGATGACGCTTCCCGTTTGTGTTGCTAAAGCGAGAATTGCGTCATCTACGTGTGTTACGGATTGTGGCACTATATTTAAATGTTGTCGTGAGACGAGTTCTTGCGCAAGCTTTGCTGCGCGCTTTTGAGCTCCTGTACCGCTGTTTTGCAGGTTTTTGAGCTCTCTTATCGTTCCTTGCATGACTGCTGGTGTGAAGTGTGGAAATTCATCTGCTAATTGTCCAAATAAGTCAAACCCGTCAGCCACTGCAACGAGCATGTTTGTGTCTATTAGTGCGTACGCCATATCCCTTGTTCTGTGTTACTTCTTGGTGTTTATGAATGTTTGCTGGCGCAACGCTCTTAAAGGAGGCGTGGCTTTTTGAGTTGTATGAGTGTATTTTCATTGCTTGATGAGGTTAAGGAGTCTTTGCGTCCTGACACAGAAATCATTGCTGTGCGAAACGAGGTTATTGGCATGATCGCTCATGAGCTTGCTCGCAGAGACATTAAGGCACTGCCTGTTCCTGGTGGCAGCGTTGCTAAGGGCACGTATCTTCCGTTAGATCATGATGTTGATGTGTTCGTTCGTTTTTCGTTAGAGTATGCAGACCTTGAAGAGAAACTTCCTGATTTGCTTGAGCGCGCGCTAAAGCAGTTTGCTCCTACGCGTCTTCATGGCAGTCGTGATTATTTTCAGTTCGTCTATCAGGGCTATGATTTTGAGGTCATTCCCGTTCTTGCTGTGAGCGATTCTTCTCAGGCACGTAACGTTACTGATATGAGTCCTATTCATGTTGATTATTTTCGTGAGAACGGTTTGGGCTTAGAAGATGAGGTTCGTTTAACAAAGCAGTTTTCTAAAGCGCAAGGAGTGTATGGTGCTGAGAGTTATATTCGCGGGTTTTCAGGTCACGTCATTGACTTGCTTATCATGCATTACAAATCGTTTTACTCGCTCATAAAAGCCGCGGCTGCGTGGAAGCCACCTGTGGTTATTGATATGGAGCGCCATCATAAAGACCCGCTTGACGTTCTTAATGAAGCAAAGCTTTCGCCACTTATTCTTATTGATCCAGTGCAGCCTGACCGAAATGCGGCAGCGGCGTTGTCTCAAGAGCAGTTTGATGCGTTTGTGAGTAGTGCTAAAAAGTTTTTGCAAGCACCTTCGGAAGCGTTTTTTGTTGTTGAAGAGTTTCGTAAAGACCTTCTTTTGTCAAGACTGTCCGAGCATCCTGGGAGTGCTGTCTGGGTTGATATGGAGTTGTTTGATGACAAGACTGACGTTGCTGGTGCTCGGGTGCGCAAATCGTTTGAGCGCTTAGTGTCTCAGGTGCGCCTTTCGGGCTTTGATATTGTTGAGGACGGATGGCATTTTGATCATACCTCTGCATGTGCTTGGGTGTGTGTTGCTCAAGAAATTCTTGAGCCGTCGTATGAGCGCGAAGGCCCTCCTGTGTCTCAAGAAACTGATGCTGCTCGTTTTCGCGACACGCATGAGACTGTGATTGAGCGCGAGGGACGATTGTTTGCTCGTGTTGAGCGCAAAGAACGAGAGTTGCTTAAAGTCGCCCAGCGCGTGTGCGAAGAGCTTAGTTCTGAGAAGATTGTGCTCCGGCCGTGCTTGCTTTCAGCTGCATCCCAACAGCAGCAATAGTTCCTACTGCGAATAAAACGGTGACGAGCATCCATCCTGTTGTGCCTGTGGTCGCTTGGTGTATAGTTATAAGTGGTGTGATAAGTGCTCCGAGCATGAGTCCTGAAAGAAATAAGAGGGTGTGTTCTCTAGCGATTCTTAATACGTATTGTACACAAAGCGCGGCAAGGCCTATTCCGATGAGTACTCCTGCGCCAAACGTGATGAGAAATACTGCATTTGCAAATGGTTGCCCAATAGCTGCAAGTAAGAGTGCGTAGTGTCCTGTTACGAGAAGCAAGTATGACCCTGAAACTCCGGGAAAGAGCATGACAAATCCTGCTGCTATTCCGAGTATGAATAAGAATATGGGCGTAGGAGCAGCGTCTGTGTGTGGTAGTAATAGCGCTCCAAGGCCAAGGATAAAGCCCGCAATTCCTGTGAGTGTGTGCGCGAGTTTGTGTGTATTGTACAATATCAGCATGAGTGCTGCTCCGAGGATGAGGCCGCAAAAGACTGCGTACACATATCCTGGTTGTTGTGTGATGAGCGGGACGAGGAGCTGTGTTGCCGCAATAAATGCCGCGACTACTCCTATTATGAGCGGGATTGCAAATGAGTAGTTGATATTTTTTATTGGCTCAAACGATCGTTGTTCGTACAAGCGCTTTGGTAGTTTTACAACGCTTGCAATAAGTGTGGTGAGTTGTTCATACACTCCTGTAATGAGTGCCATGGTTCCTCCTGACACTCCGGGAACGATGTCTGCCGCTCCTATCAGTGCTCCCCTCCACAACACACTCAGTGCCTTCATATGGTGCTAATGTGCATAATCCTTAAAAAACTGTTCTTATTTACTTATTCTATGAAATACGCATATCTCGCTTTTGCATTACTCGTCATCGTTGCCTGCGCTCCTGCTCTAGAGCCTGTTTCTGAGCTTTCAGACCGCGTGCCTGACGTTGCCGGCGAGATTTTGTACTATGACGTGTTCTCTGATCGCATCCCAAGTGATAACATCAGTTTTTTTGGTGTGCGCCTTGGTGATTCTGAAGAGCGCGTTGTTGAGCTTCATGGCGAGGCCGATTCTGTTTCTGAGTACCAGTTTGGTGCTGTTCGCAACCTTGAGTACGGTTTTGGTCAAGAAAACGTGACTGTCGTATTATACCATGTTGAGCGCGGTGTTGTCCGAGCTGTCCTTGTGACTAATGACGCTAATGACTTGCTTGTTGGCGAGACTGTCATGATGGGTGGTCGCGACCGACTCTATGGTCTTCTTGGCATTCCTTCTGTCGCACAGGACTTGCACATGGAGCGAGCGTTTGTGTACAACAGCCTTGGTTACGCTGTCTTCATTAACGCTGCTGGCATTGACCGCGTTTATTTTTCCGAGCCTATTCGCTCTGATGAAGAACTGTGTGCACAAGTAATCACTCCTGCAGTGAACGCGCAGGGCGTTTGTGTTGAGTTTAGAACGCCGTGTGATGTTCCTTCTGGTTGGGAAGTTGTTGAGTCGTGTGAGGGCTTTGAGTCGTTTGATGATGAGGAAGCGTCCAGTAACGAGCCTCCTTCTGAGGACACTGTCGAATCTGAATCGCACGAAGAAACGTCAAACCGTGCTCCTACTATAACGATTTAGAGCAACAACGTTTTTAATGGGCATCGCATTCACGCTTGTTCTATGCAAGAACAATTCATCGAAAACTTACTTAAGACAGACTTTCCAGAGATTATCGGCCAAGACCGCGTAAAAAAACAATTAAAAAGCGCTTTGCTTGCTCGCAGACACGTCATTCTTGTTGGACCACCTGGCGCGGGTAAAACCACTCTTGCACGCAGCGTTGCAAAACTTCTTCCTCCTATGCGTCTTACTGATGACGCCTTTCGCCAGCTTCCTACTGAGGATGTGAAGGCTCGCGAGTTTTCTGGTGAGGAGCGCTTTGTGCGCGTCCAGGGAAGTCCAGACCTTACTGCTGAAGATCTTCTTGGAGATATTGATCCTATGAAGGCTTTGGAATACGGACCGTTGTCTGTTGAAGCATTTAGTCCTGGTAAGATTTTCAAGGCAAACAGCGGCGTACTGTTTTTTGACGAGGTCAATCGTTGTTCTGATAAATTGCAAAACGCGTTATTGCAAGTATTGCAAGAAAAGATTGCTACCATTGGTAGTTATGATGTTGATTTCCCTGCTGACTTTATCTTTATCGGCACCATGAACCCTGACGACAACAGTACTGAAGAATTATCAGCAGTGTTTTTGGACCGCTTTGACCTCATCTATGTTTCTTACCCTGAAAACCAAGAGGACGAAGTGGCTGTTGTAAGAAGCCGCGCTGAGATGATGTGTGAGTTTGATGAAAAACTCTTAGCGCACACTGTTCGTTTTGTTCGTGGTCTGCGACTTGACAAGAACCTTGAGCGCGCACCTTCTGTTCGTGCTTCTATTGGTCTTGTTGAAAGAGCCTGTGCAAATGCTCGCATTGCGGGTCGGAAAAACGTTACTCTCTCAGATATCCATGACGCTGCGCATTCTGTTCTTGCGCACCGGATTGCATTAAAGCCTTCTGTGCGGTATGTTAAGTCTGCTCAGGAGTATGTTTCTGAAGAAGTTGCTTCCTTTATTGAGGAAACCAAGCGCTTAATTGGCGATTCAGGGTAACAACCAAGAAAGCGACTCATCCGTTGTTGAGGAACTAGACAGTGACGCCAAAGAGGCACAAGTAGAAGAGTTTTCTCCGTCTGAGCAAATGGACGGAAGTCCTGGCCGCGATGCTGATAAAGAGGGCCTGATGAATACTGTTTTAGAAGGCGATTCTGAAAATATTGATTTGGGCAACATGGTTTTGGATTCAACAAGTAATGGCGCATCGTTTTTTACTCCTGAGCTCATGATGGAAAAGCTCGTAAAAGATTATCGCTCTGCAGAGCAAATTATTGGTCCGTCACTTATTCGTCGTCTTTCTGGTTTTGATCCTTCGTATGTTGAAAAGAACGTGAATATTCCTGAGTTTCGCCGCGAGCTTGAAAAACAGATTCGTGAGAACGTAAAAGACCTCAAGGATAAGGGCATGCTTACTAAAGATGGTGCTTGGAGTGATGATGCTTTGGAATTAGCTTCGGTTGTTTTAGCAGTTCAAGAGCTTGATCATCTTTCTGCTTCTGGCATTCTTGGCCGTCGCGTCCACAAAAAACAAGCTGTTTCTGGTATGCGAGAGGATGTCAAGCCGTTTCAAAAAGATCCGTATCGTTCCCTGAGCATTCAGCAGTCGGTTAAGACTGCTTTGCGTCGCGGCCACTCAAAAATTGCTAAAGAGGATTTGCGCGCGTTTGACAAACAAGCGCGTGGCGGTGCGAGCATCGTGTACGCTATTGATGCTTCTGGGAGTATGAAGGGCGCAAAGATTGCTCAGGCAAAACGTGCCGGGGTTGCTTTGGCGTACAAGGCCATTCAGAACGGTGACAAGGTCGGTTTGGTTGTGTTTGAAAAGACTGTTCAGGGCAGTGTTTCGCCCACGCGTGACTTTTCTTTGTTGTTGACTGCGCTTACTCGTTTACGTCCTGGTTCTGAAACTGATCTTGCTGAGAGTATTCGTGCTTCTGCAGAGTTGTTTTCTGGTCGTGCTGACACGCAACACATTATCTTATTGACTGATGCGTTGCCTACTGTTGGTGCTGAGCCTGATACGCACGTGCTCGACCAGGTGGCTATGGTGTCTGGGAGCGGTGTTTCTGTTTCCGTGATTGGTATTGGTCTTGATAAGCAAGGTGAAGACCTTGCGCGAAAGATTGTTGAACTGGGTAATGGTCGGTTATCTATTGTTTCTGACGTTAAAGACTTGGACGTGATTATTCTTGAAGAGTATGATCGGGTTCGTTCGTAGATTTCATAAGTATTATAAGTTTCATAATGCTTATAGCCTCTATGAACACCACTATTTCCATCTCTCAAGAGATGAAAGAAAAGTTACGCACGCTCGGTCGCGCTGGAGACTCGTATGATGATGTGATTCGTAAGATGTATGAAATTACGAAACGCCACGTGATGCTTGGGTACTTGTATGATGAGACTGATTCAGTGTCAATTGAAAAAGCGATTGCAGACGCCAAGAATAGATGGCACGAGTAATTATTACCCACGCGTTGGTAGAAGAAGTCAATCGCGTGTTCAAAAAGCGCGCAATTGACGTTTTTTCTTTGATGCGTTCGCTTGAAGAGAATCCCAAGAAAGGAAAGGCGCTTGGAAACATTGGAGGAGTGGTGATTAAAGAGCTCAAGTATGAGTCTTTTCGATTTTACTTTATCACTGATGGCTTTGCGCTCAAATTTGGCTCACAAGATGACATCTCCCGGCTTTTGATTAAGTTTATTGCTTTGTCCAAAAAAGATAATCAACAAGAAACAATTGAGCAGGTTAAGAAGATGTTAGAGAAGCTTGGTTTTGAAGGATTGTGATTGCCTCTTGTGGTGTATTCACCATAACTACTTTTTCTTTAAGTGGCGTGGTTGCTAGCACCCACTCTTTGATTTCGCTTGTTGCTAACAGTATTGCTGGTATCTCGTAGTCGTTTGTTGCGTGAATGAGTTCTGTGAGTGTTCCTAGTCGTCCATTCATGGCGATGATTGCGTCTGCTTTACTGACTAAAAGAGCGTTTCGTTGTGGATAATCAAGGCTTGTATTGACGTATTCGTCTGCTTGGATGAGTTTTTCTCCTACTCGTTCTCGCACTTTCTGATCCACAAGAATTGCGGTATGTTTTTTCCCGCCGTGCTGAGTGTATGATGTGCTTACCAGCTCAGGGATTCCTTCTCCTCCTCCTGTGAGTATTTCCACGCCTTGTTCTGCTAACAGTTTTCCAAGTTGTTGTGCGTGTTCTTCTTGCTGTTTTGCTAAAGCACTTCTCCAGGTCCCGCTGATGAGTACTTTCATTTCAGAATGACCATTCGGTGGTCGCGTTTTTTCTTGGTAACAAGCGTGTCAAATGCTTCTTGCATTTCTTCGTCTGGGATTCTCATTTCTCCTTGGTCTGGGTCCATGATAACGTATTCTCCTTCTTCGTGGGCTCTGACTAGAACGTATTTGCTTGTTGCTTTTCGTTCGCGGAAAATTCCTGCGTTTACTCGCAAGAGCACCATTGCTCCGTTGTCGAGGTGTTGTTTTACTTCTGTGAGCGTGAATTCTCGCTCTTCCAGAGGGATTCCTTCTTCTCGTGCTCGTTTTGCATAGAGTTTTGAGGTGTATTTTGCTTCGTCTATCTCGATTTTTTTGTATCGTTTGAAGCGGTAGTCTGGGTAGTCGTATTCTTTTTCTCCGACCACGACGTGTGTTGCAATGCCTGCTTGTCTTGCGATGAGTGCTAATGCGTATATGCTGCTGCTTCTTGTTGGCAGGTTTGCTGATTGCGTCCAGATTGAGAATTCTTGTTCTCTGTCAAGTGCGTATTGGTCTGGCTTTTTTGCGTGCATTGCCATGAGCAGTGCTGCTGCAGCCCCCGTGTACTGGCTTGTTTGCCGGTAAAACTCCATCAAGATATATTCTCAGAGGAGTTATTTAAACGTTATGGAGAAATGCTTATATCGTAATTCGCCAAAAACAGCAGTATGACGGATGAGATTATTGATCAGTATTTGAGATTTCGTGGGATTTCTCGCGAACAGTATGAACTAGAAGAGATTCTCCGTTTAGAACCTGAATGCACCAACCCTCAAGAACTTTTATTCCAACGCAAGTTAGCCATTGTTCAGCACAATCGGGATGCTGACAGTTGGTGTTCATTGTCCAAAGTTTTTTTGCCCGCTATCGAAATATATAACATAGTTATGGACTACAAGGTTCAAAATAGTGGGTTATTTGAGATGCGTCTTGATGACCTTGATGGGTTGTGGAGAATAGGCGTGGTAATTATTGCTAATTCGAATAGTCCGTATATTCCTACACGTTCAGATGTTCGCAAAGAAGAGCAGTATTTCAGATCTCATCCGATGGACCTTCCTGGTCTCTGAAGGAATTGCGGTTTTTACAACTTTTTTCCAATTAATGACGCGTTACCTTTCTTAATCTTGCTCGCATATTAAGTCTATGAAAGAAAATCTCATGTATGTAACGATACCTCGTAAGGCGCCTTCCTTGTTGCGCGCACAGCTTGTAACTCACGCGTATGTGCAAGCCTCTTTGGGTAAGGACGTGTTTTTGTCTGAGCAAGGACTCTTACTGAAAAAACCTGCGTATCAGTTGCAGAAAGATTAAGCTGCGTAGAGTAGAGCAGGTACTCGCTCTTGTGTATGGTAGGGTGTTCCGATAGGAATCACATCGTTTGGCATTGGTTGAATGACGTGATGTCTTTCTCCTCCTTCAGGAGCAGGTTCGGATGTCTCTGCTCTTACCACAAATCCTCGAACACCCAAGGATCCTTTTTTGTTTCCTGCAAATGCGATAAAGTATGGTTCTTGGTCTTTGAACCTATTTGCGTCTCGCGCGTACATTCCGATTCCTCTGCTAAAGGTAGCAAAGAGTGCAGCAGCTGAGCTGCCTCCTCCGAGTTTATTTTCTGCGTATCCCGCACGCCTTATCGCGTTAAAGTCTTCTACTGAGACATCGAGTGTGTGAGCGTGCACAATCGCTCCAGGCCTGTATAAACCTTCTCCGCCTTTGTAGAAGTGGAGTAGGTCGTGAAAATCACCGTTGGCTTCCTCAAGGAGTCTTCCGGGTGCTGTTATATCGGATGCAAGTTCTGGTTCTTGCCCGAACGTGAGGGTATGAGTGTGTCTTCCTAATATTCGTCTCCAGAGAGGCGTTTTGGGTGCGTAGTGTATTCCGGGACCGTTTACGTTTCTTTTTGTTTTGACGTAGTCTGCTTGAAAATCAGCCATGCCTACGAGGTACCCGTGTTGTCTTTCAGGGTTTGCTGTCATTTCAGCAAATTGGCGAATAAAAGTTTCTGTTTCTGGGTGCGAATCATATTCAAGAGCAACTTCAATAAAATCATCTAATGATGTTTTTTTGTAGGCTGGTTGGAGTCTTGGGGCTATGTTCATAAGTGTGAATGAGGGAATGGTGGAGCACTATCCGTGGATAGTATTATCTATACTGGTAGCTTAAGTATATAAATGTGTTGTCGGCATTGCCGAAAAAATAGGGGAAAACATATACCTTAAACCAAAAAAAGAACGAATAGAGTTATTTTTATCGTTTACAGGCCAAGAAAATAAGCGATTGTGAATTGCTCGCGGTTGAACTTTTAAATATCAAAACCCAGTCACCCATGATATGCGCATCCTCGCTTTTGCCGATACACACGGAGAACTAGACTTTTCTCATCTAGAAGAATTTGCTGAACAAGCAGATCTTATTGTGTGTGCAGGCGACATTAGCTTTTTTGGAGGCGACCTTGAAGAAACGTTTTTTGCGCTAGAAGACTTTGCTAAGAAAATCAAAAAGCCTGTGTTGTTTATTCCTGGCAATCACGAACAAGGAGAAGACATCCCTGAAAGTGAGCACATCATCAACATCGATCAAGACACGTATCATCACGACGACGTTGTTGTTGTCGGCTTTGGCGGCGGCGGGTTTCGTAAAAACGACAAAGCTGTTGAAGCATTCTTTTCAGAAGTTGCGCCAAAGCACCAAGACAAAAAGCAAGTGTGGCTGTTTCACGGACCACCTCACAACCTCAAGGTTGATGAAATCCCTGGCGTTGGCCCTACTGGCTGTGAGTCAAAGCGCAAAATGATTGATACTCACAAGCCTGTGTTAGTCGTTGCAGCACACATTCATGAGCAGTGGGGTACAGTACACAAGCATGACGATATCGTGATTGTTAATCCTGGACCGTTTGGTCGCTTGCTGGATATTTAGTTATTCAAACAAGAATTCTACGTCAATGTCTGAGTCGTCGCCTTCAAGATAGGACGTGGTTTTCTTTGAGAAATAGTAGATGTTCTGTTGGATGTTAAACGGCTCATCCGAGATACCGAGTACTTCATAGAGTTTTGCAAGGAGTTTTTCCTCAATGTATTTGAGTTGTTCTTCCATTACGATGTCGACAATGAGTTCTTTGCCGTATCGTACGATGATATAGTTTGCGTAGTCGTCTGAGATGCTAAAGTGCCATTTCTCAACGTTTGCTTCTTTCCATCCGCGCTTAACATGCACTTTTGGAGATTTCTTTTTGAAGCGACTAATGTCTTTTATTTCACTTCGTGACAAGTCTTTTTCTTGCCTGAGGTGTTTGAGTACTTTGCGTACTTCTTCAAAACTTTGAGCAGAATAGGTTTCAGCAAAGTTAATTCCTGAACCCAAATATTTCTTAACGATTTCCCAGCCGTCTTCGAATTGGCGCGCTTCTATGATGACGCGGTACTCAGCCCCTTCCTTGACATACGAGATTGTCTCAGAATCGTGAATGAGTTTTTTCCACTTCATCTCCACCATTGCTCTCCTTCCACAAAAATCCTATACCACTACTCATTCTTAAACTTTACTTTCTGCCTAAGAGATAGTGTTAAAAATAAGCTGTCAGTTCTGTTGATTATGATGTTTCACCAAGCAGTTGCTCGCGTAACTGCTGACCAATCATTTATTCCCGAAGACGGATACCTTGTGCACGGATTTTTTTCTGAAGGCACTTGGCAGGTTGGTTTTTACAACGCTGATGATGATCGCATCACGGCATATATTGTTGCTGATAGCATTGTACGTCAAACCCCTGAAAAGGTCTTCAAAGACGACGGAGCAGTTCCTCCTCTAAAAATTGAGGACGTTGTGTTGTCTCGTCAAAAGGCTGAACAAATTGCTGTGTCAACGCTTGAGAAAAAACATCCGGGCCATCCTGCTTCAAAACAAATTGTGTTAGTCCAGTCTGTTGGCGGTGTTGCGTGCTTTAACATCACTGTTGTGACTGCAACGCTTCACATGTACAATATCAAGATTAACGCGTCTTCTGGAGACGTTGTTTCTGACGTGTTTGATTCTATCATGTCATTAAAGGCAGAGTAATTTTCCATACCTTCAACACCTATGTTTCGTTCCTGTTGTTTGAGGACACGATGAGTTATAAAGCGCGACCTGCGATAAAGGTGTATGGCAGTAAGTTACAAAGCAGCAAAGAAAAGCCAGCAACTCAAAGATTTTTTTGAAGAAGAAGAATAGTCATAATTTGAACCGCTCATGTATCTCTTGGAGCGCATGAGGGGTCAGACTATCTTGCTTTACGTCAATAAGAGCAATGAATTCTTGTGCTTGTTCTAAGAGTTTTTCTACATCATTTCTTGCTACTAAATGGTCTGCATAGTATTGCTTTTGGATGCGTTCGTGTTTTGCTTTTCGTAGAGGTTCTGAAGAAATTCCAAAGAGTCCAAGTGTTTGTATTGCGTGTTCGTGAGAGTGACAAGTAATGTTTGCTTTCTTGAAAAGAGCGGTTGCTTTGTGATACATTGCGTAGTATGCAAGAGTAGTTGCTTCCTCTAGAAAGTCATGTTTGAGTAGGAGTGTTGCTGCTTTGAATGATGAAAGGGATTTTTTGTTGTAGGCCTTAGCGAGAGTCTTCATAGAGTTGGTAAAATCGTTCAACTCCTTGAAGTATGACGTGTTTATTGAGTATTTCTTGTCCCAGGTCGGATTTTGGATTGAGCGTTCCGGACTGCACACTCATTTTTGGTGAGAACTCCTTAATGACCTGTATAACTCGTTGATTTTTTGTTTCAATAAAAAGATCCACATCACTTGATTGTTTGTTAGTTTGATTGGCATAAGAACCAAAAACCACTACAAGAGCGTCTGTGTGTTCTCGTACATGTTTTGCTAGAAGGCGCATGAATGGGTTTTCTAACAGTTTGAGGGTTTGGTAGTGTTCTGTAAGGTATAGGTACTGTGTTGCTTCTGGAGTTTTCGCTCGGGAGAAGACATGGTTTTTTCCTTGTATGGATCTAGTGACTGCTCGCTCGTGTTCGAGCTGTTTGAGCACGCGCTGTGTTGTTGCTACCGCAATACCTGTTTGCTGTGCGACAGCGCGCACGTGCAAAGACGTTTTGAGGACTTGAAACACGTCTAATTCGTTTCTTTTTTGAAACATATGTATTGAATATGGAACAATCTATTTAATTCTTATGAAATATTCGGGAATGCTTATAAGCGTTGTAACGTTTGCTTGGATATGATAATAACGTTTTCCGGAACGCACGGAGCGGGCAAGACCACTACCGCAAAGGCGCTTGCAAAACGTCTTGGGTACACGTATTATTCTGTTGGTGATGTGATGCGGCAAATCGCTACTGAGCGAGGCATTACGATTAAGGAGCTTGCTGATCAATTACAAAACGAGCCTGAGCTTGATAAAGAAATTGATTCTCGCACTAAACTGCTTGCTACCCAAGACAATCTTGTTGTTGATGCGCGCATGGGATGGTTTTTCCTTCCCAAGTCACTTAAGGTGTTTATCACAGCTCCTTTGAATAAGCGTGCTGCGCGCAGTTTTGCTGACCCGCGAAAGTCTGATGGGTTCGTGGATGTGAACCAGGCTGCTGAACAACTTGAGGGCCGTCAAGAGCAACTAACAAAGAACCTTTCATCCTTGTATGGAGTGAATCCGTACGATCCAAAGAATTTTGATTTAATTGTTGATACGTCTGAGAAATCAGTTGATGAAGTTGTTGAAACAATTGTTTCTGCGCTTTAGCTGTAGTCGCGCCACGTGTGTTTGCATTTGGTGCATTTGAGAAATTTTGTTTCTGGTTCGTCGCCTGCGCGTGTTTGTTGTAGCCAAAAGTATGCTTCTTTGTTTCCGCACTTTTCACATTCTTCTTTTGTTGTAGGAAGTGTTTCTTCGTCGCTGACCACTTCTACTTCTTTTGGTTTTGCGATGTTTTCAACAATGGGTTTTGCCATGTCTTTTTTGGTGTAGCCGCAGCTGCATCCCATGACTGTTTTGTTGTTTTTCTTGATTGGTTTCATCAAGCTTTTACATTCAGGGCAAAATTCCATGTTGTGTTGATGCTCAAGTCGTTTAAAAAGCTTGTGCCAGTCTGCCAAGGCCGATTCGTTCGAGAATTTCTACAAATATGATTTTTACGTAGCCAATAAACGGTATTCTTCCGTATGCTTTTCCGATGACTTGGTCTTGCGTAATACGTGCTTCGTCAAGGATAGGGATTGCTCCGGGTGTTTGTGGTGTGACTCTCATGGTTCCTGGACCGCACAGGCTTGGTTGGATTGCTCCTTGAAGTTCTTGGTAGCACGCATATAGGCATGGCCCTCCGTTGCACATCTGTCTTGTGTCTAACAGAGCGTATTCCCTGATGACTTCTTGGTTATGGTCTCCTTTTGTAATGTAGAATTTAGTGTTGTCTTCGTAGAAGGTGTCTACTACTCTGTGAATGACCGGGTAGGGTTTGTTTGATTGAAACACGATGACGTCTCCTATGTGCGTGTTGTGCTCGTTTGATCCTTGAATCATCATGACGTCTCCGCGGTTAAACCCTTTTGGAAAAATAAATTCTTGGAATCGTTCTTGGCTGATATTGTTGTTTTCGTAAAATTCTCCGCACGCAGTCCAGTAATCGCTTTCCTGGACTCCGCACAAAATACCATTGTCTGGTGAGTGTTCCATGCTGCCTGAAATGACTGCTACGACGGGAAGGCCCGTTCCGAGGATGAGTGCCAAGAGCGGGTAGAAGATGTATTTTATCGTTACGAACGCGACTACGACGTTTACAAGCCACGAGAGAAAGCTGTCGTCGTGCCAGAAGAAATCCCATGCTTTCTTGAACATACTACAAAGAGTGGTTACTCGTTTTTAATGGTTTAGTTCCAGCTTGCAACGACAAGGCGCAATGGCATTCCATCAACAGTGACAAGGCGAGTGTATCTGATAAGGTTGTTAATATCGCCTTCAATGACTGATCGCGGAGCAGGCCGCCATTCTGGTGGTTCGAGAGCACAGCAGTTTCCTACAAGTCTGTGTGTTGAGTTTGTTTCAACTTGCATCAAGCTTCCTTGTGGCCTTCCAGGAAGTCCTTCTGGAGCGCAGCGATCAAACAATCGTTGTTGGTCAACTTCCATATCATCATACGCAGGACAGTTAAGCACCCCAAGACATCCTCGGTCACACAAACCAAGCTGGTTTGCGCATCCGTCTTGACAGACACGTTGAAAGATGCGTAGCGCTGGAGTCACCGCGAGTGGCTCTTGAGCAACAACTGTGACAATGCGCTCTTCGCCTACTTGTTCGGAAAGCTCTGGTGTGAGCGATACCGTTCCAGGAGGAAGAGGCATTGACCAACTTCTATCACCTACAGTAGCAGGGGTAGAAAACGTGCGTATATTACCGTTAGGGTCTGTTGCTCTGGCAATTACTCTGGTACCAGGGAAGGGATTGTCTTCCGTGCCATCATCACGCACAAGGACTACTTCTCCTGATACTAGCGAGTGGCAGCGACTATCAAAGAACGCTCCTGTTCCTGAACAATAGCCAGAAGATGGCGGAGGCGGTGTAGATGGAGGAGGCACAGTAGGAGACCCATCTCCACGCCATGAGCATACTTCAACAATTCCTTCTTCAGTCTCGAGCGTGCCGTAGAGTTCGTTCGGGTCGTCGCCGCACATAAAGTCGCTGAGCGTATTATCTAAATTTAGTACTGGATTACTACTGTGGGTATCGCAATGCGTTGAGAACTCTCCGTTCTCATCAATACAGTATCCTTGTGTAATCCACACACCTGCAGGACAGGTGTAGTGAGGAACGCCATCGTAATCTTCGCTTGCATCCCTGTCAATCATCCCTGTGTGACCAGGGTTTCCAACACGCAGGCTTGGATCGCAGATAAGTCCACCGAGCATGTATGCTTCGATAGGACACGTGTCTGGCAAGATGCAAAACCCTTCAAAGAAACAACTGTTTGACGGGCATGCTTCAACACACAGAGGATCCGTAGGATCAGTACAGGTTGGCGGAGTCACGCAGCTTGGATCTGTAGGGTCAACCTCACAGAGCGGAGGACCTACAATACAGTCCGGGTTGTACGGGTCAGTTTCACAAATAGGTGGTGGAGGAGTTACTCGGCACGCTGGGTCTTGCGGGTAGAGAATACACCAGCATGGTTGGCTTATGTCAGTACAGACGTCTCCTGTGGTCACAGTGATTCCTGCTGTTGCTTGCGCTTGTCCTTGAGCGTTGGTTGCTGTAAGCGTTGCGGTGTAAAACGTTGGTGCGTCAGAAGTTGATGTGTACGTGTGTTCTTCTTGGTCATCTACAAGCGTTGATCCTGAGATAGGTCCAAAAGTATTTCCATCTCCAAATGCGATGTCGTACGTTACTGGTGTTGACGAAGTAATTCTAAAGCTGAGCGTGGATTGAAGTGGTCTTACTCCTTGGTTTGGATCAGCAGTGAAGAAATCAATAACTGGTTGTGTTAACTCAACACACACGCCTCCTTGCATAGTTTCTCCTGCTGGACATTCTTGACATGCTCCCCCTACTTCGTACGGAGCGCTTTGTGGGCATACGTTACATGTTCCTCCGTATCGGTAGGGTGCATCGCTTGAGCATTCTCCGCAGTAGCAGTTGTTTGTGCTCGTTGAGCATTGTAAGCTTGATTCTTGCGTCCAGTCTTCATTTGCGCCTGTTGGAGTGCTAGCGCTACATGCGCGGAATTGATAGTCGGGGTTGATATCCTGACAGTTATCAAGGTTGCAGAGCTCAGATTCAGGAATGGTGTCTTGCACACACACTCCTCCTTCCAGAGAGTATCCTGGTGCGCATTGCATACAGTAACATGAGCCGCTAGAACACGTTAGGCTTGATTCTTGTGTCCATTGCTCGTTGCTGCCTGATGGCGATGTTGTTGAACATTGCGCTCGTTCATAGTTAGGATTGATAAGTTCACAGTTTGCAAGGTTGCACGCTGATGCTGCTTGAATAACACATGCTGATCCGTCCCACTCATATCCTGATGAGCATTGTCCACAGAAACATTCGTTGCTTCCTGAGCAAGTGAGCGCTCCTGCTTGAGTCCAGGTTGTTCCGCCGCCACTTACAGCTGATGCTGCGCACATAAAGAATTCTGATCCTGACACTTGTGTTTGACAGTTTTCTAGATTACACACTTCTCCTGGCGGTGGAGTTGAGGTACAGACAGGGTTTGCGCTGTCAGGGATTGCAGGGTCTACGTTTCCGTAATCAAAGTTTGATGGGTCGCTTGGGTCTGCTATAGTAAAGCACGCGTCAGTACATGCTCCTTCATAGCACATATCATTTTCTTCGCCTGCGCAAGTATTAATTGTTCTTTGCGTAATTGCAACGCTTGGGTTACACGCTCCTGTGCCTCCACATGCATATACATCTCTTCGTACTGATGTGAGACCGCTGCAAAAGGGGGCTGATTGTCCGCAGTATCTTGTCGTACTTGCTGACACGAAGTTTCCTGTTGCTGCATTACATACTTGTCCCGATGGAGCGTATTGCGTACTATATGAGGATGGTGTCGTTGGACATGACGAGCTTGATCCTGTGCAAGTATAAACCGGTCGTTGTCGCGAGCAAGAGTTGGGACTTCCTGAGCCTGCGCATGCATACGCGCCAGTGTTACATACTGTTCCGGCTGATTCGAAAGTTCCATCGCTGCGACAGCACGGGTCTGCTGAATTACATGGAGGTGGAGAAGTATCTTCGTCTCGCGTTGCTGTACACGTTACGCTTTGTGTTCCTTCTACACAGTTCCAAGATTCAGAACCCCCTGTAGCAGGAAATGGTGGGTTAAGAGGACTTGCTGTTCCCTCGCCGCACAGTGCCTGAGTATAACTTGTTTCGCCAACAGCATAGTTTCTTTCTGCAGGACCACACGTAGGTGGCGGAGGAGGAGGAACTGCCTGACGATATGGCGAACAACTTTCAGTAGTAAGTCCTGTTCCTTCACAATTCCAGGAACCGTAACTTCCTGGACTCGGGAATGCAGGAGTTGACGGAACCGCACTTCCTACGTTACAATAGCTTCCCGAGTAAGCCGTTTCCCAATATTGATATGTACGGTCTGCTGTACCGCACTGTGCTGGGTCCGGTGCCGATTCTCGTCTCACCCAACACGAAGCAGTTGATGCTCCTGCTCGACATTCATAGTTTACTGTTTGTCCTTGGTTCGGGTAAGGTGGTTGTGAGACAGGGTTTCCGTTGTGGTAGATATTTCCCTCAGCGCAAAAGTTTGTTGTGGTTGTTCCACTTGGATAGTTGGTTTGTGTAGCAAGGAATGTTGTTCCGTTATAGTTACCGCAGAATGCGGTTTGAGGGTTCGTACAAACACCCAGGCTATCATCCCAGACGGGAAGTTCTGGTGGACATTGACAGGTGCCGTCAATAAGTTCCATGTTTGACGGACAGCCGCAGCTACCTTCGAATGCTCCAGCGCCGTTCTGACAACAGTATTCCCGGGTAGGGCTTGAAGTAGTAGGGTCTTGTTGACAACTGTATCCAGAATCATCATCCCAGAGGTTGGTGGGATAACATTCCTCGCCCTCAGTCAGTTGTTCGCACACTCCTCGCGTTTCTAGTGTTGGAGTGTCTGTGTAGAATACCGCTGAGCTATCATAGTTGCCGTCACCGTTATAATCATAATATGGATGCAATCCTACAAGGAAATATTCATAACCAGGAAATAATAGGTCTCGAGTTATGGTGAAGGTGTGCGTCCCCGCAGTCGTTGGTTGCTGTGGATAGGGAGGGTGTACTTCTTCCCATGAAATAACTTGGAAACTAGCGTCAGGAAGAAAGCCACCTTGTTGGTCCGAAACCCAACCATAGCGAAATGCATTTTCAGGGCCTGCTTCACTCTGACGCGCATCAATAAATATGTCAACTGAAGAATATTCATCTGGTTGAAGTCGAGTATACAGAATGTGATTCCCATTTTCAGTAATTAATCGACCAGTCACTTCTTGCGTCCTACATGTTCCTGAGGTTGTACAATACCGACCCTCTGGACACGTTCCGCAGTTACTTCCATCCGTTCCCTCGCCACACACGCGTCCTTCACACGGATTAACAGGTTCTTCTTCTAATTCATCTATTTCTTCGCATTGTCCCATCATACTATTCCACTCATAGCCCGCCATACATTCTCCACAATAACAGTTGTTTGCGCTTGATGAGCATACTAGACTTACTTCACTCCAATCAACACCAGTCGAAGAAGGAGTTGATGATCTACACAGTACTTGATTTGTGTCAGGAAGAGTCACTCGACAGTTTTGCAAAGTGCACATCTCAGAATCTTGAACTTCTTGGACACAGGCACCATTTTCAAAAATATATCCACTCGCACAGCGCCCACAATAACACGTGAGCACATCTGGACAAGATAAAGAATAGTCAGGATACCACGTTGTCGAACCACCGCCACTAGGCGGAACAGAACTAGAACATTCAGCAAAAACATTTGGTGATCCGCATTCCGCAACCCCACAAGGCGGAGTTATAGTGTCCCCGCCCCCACTCTCACACTGCCCAGTCATCTGGTTACACGTTTCGCCAAAACCCATACAGTCCTCATCAGAGAAGCACGTTGCAGGAAGAGGAGAGATTGTAAACGGAATACTCATAAGAGCGAAAGTAAATAATAAGGTAGTAAGTAGTATTGCTCGCTTCACTATGGCTGTTCTCACGTAAAGCGCTTATATACTTTTCGGGAGAAGTAGCACGCACTCGCGCGTAGTCACAACTTCTTGCAATCAGTTGTCTGGCAACAATAAACGCGTCGGAGCAGGAACACGATGTTCAAGAGGAACATAATGACCAACACCATCACCGCAAGGCTCCCAAGACACCAACGGACGATCAGCACTCGCAGGAGCATGAGAATTATTAGAACGCAAAACCCACTCACTCAAAGGACCATCAGTACGCGTAAACAAAGTACCAGCAGGAAGACCAGCAACAAAACCACGCATACGCAAAGTAAAATCAGTAGGCAAACCAGAACCCCGACCACCACCAGGAAGAGTATCATCAAGCAAAATATTACGCAAAGCAACAGTCTCAGGTGCGTTACCAGTAGGATAATGAACATTCATAAATCCTTGATGCGTATCAACACGAGTAGCACGAATAGAAATATTATCGCTGTTCGTAGCATAAGACATGCGTGTACGGAGAACCTCATGAACACCAGAATACCTAGAGGCACGATCAATACCAAAAAAATTATTTGTTCGGCGCCAGTTCAAATGCCACCCAGGAAAATCATTAGAGGCAACGGAACGCAAATCAGGAAGATCAGCACCCTCGCTCTCAAAAAACACAGGCAAAGCACAATACTGAGTATACAAAGGAACCTGGGTACGAACAGCATCAACAATATCAGCAACAATATGCTCAGGAAAACGAATCTTCGAAGCACTATCAGCACCAACCAACTCAGGAGTCAACTCAAACATACCAGGACCACCAGCAGGATTAGGACCACGAGCCCAACCATCATACAAAGCAACACGAGGCTCATCAAAATGCCAACGACCAAGACGACGAGTCAAAGGAGTAGCATCACTAGGCATATTAGACAAAAAACCCCACAACACATCATAATCATGCTCATACATACTCCAATCAGCAGGAACACCAATACGAACAGAATCATCACGATGCTCAACCAACACATCCAAATCAAACAACGGACGATTAGGCAAAACAATACGAGCAACATACTGCCCAGCAAGTAAACTATCAGAAGAAGAAATCACACCAACACCATTCTCAAAAGGAATCTCGGAATCACCAATACGCATCACGCCAGACTCAAGAGCACCAGGAACATTAACAACAGAAGAACTATCAGAAGCCCAATGAGCCAAATCAAAACCACGAACCAAAAAAGGCTGCTCAACAAAAGCAGGCAACACAGAAACACTCT